>JARKOX010000045.1 GCA_029975525.1 Prolixibacteraceae bacterium
TGCCCGTTTGAAATCGTATTTGGGAACTGTTGTAATGTCAGTTACAATTGGTACTCCACCAAATAATTCGGCCAAGTTCCGGTAAGCAAATGCACGGAAGAACCGGGCCTGAGCTACAGCATAGGATTTTTCGGCATCCGACGACCACGATATTTTTGACAATTCGGCCGCATACAAGGCCAGGTTAGCTCTTGAAATCACGTAATACCATGTTGTGTAATTTTCATAAAAGTTACCATTATCCGGATTGATGTTCCCGTAATTGTTAAACGAGTTACTACGGCGAATACTGGCCACGTCAAACATATCGGTTCCGTTTCCGCGGAATACAAAAATCCATCCTTGTTCATTTGGATTTGCCCATAAATCGCGCAAATGTGAGTAGATCGAAACTAAAACCTGATCAACCTGGGCTGACGTCGAAAAGGCATTGTCAACCGTATAAAAGGTTTGAGGATCTTCTTTCAAAAATTCTTCATCCGATTCGCAACTTACCATGCTCACCAGAAATATCAGGAACCAGATGCCGGCTATGTATTTTATCTTTTTCATATTTAAGTCGTTTTAAGTAAGGTTAGAAACTAATATTTGCCCCAATGGAATAGGTTGAAGGCACCGGGAAGGTATTTTCACGAACCGGCGTACCGACTTCAGGATCGCCCCCAAACCAATTGGTTATCGTAGCCAGGTTTTTGGCGCTGAGAAATACTTTCAAAGACTTAATCTGGGCTGCTTGGACGAATGGCTGATTAAAATTGTAGGAGAGCGAAACATCCTGGATCCGGACAAATCCGCGCGACTGGAGAGCCAGGTAACGGCCATCGCCGGCGAAATAAGCTGATGGATAAACGTTGCTTTTGTTTTCCGGAGTCCAGTAGGGTTTGGAAGTCATGTTGTCGTTAAAACGACCGGTTCCGGAAGTCATATAAGCCGCGGTATTGCTTTTCATGTAATAACCGTTGCCCCCAAAAACACCGGTGATCATTGCATACAACTCAAGGTTTTTATAGGTCACGATGTTGCTCATATTCAACCTGAAATTTTCTTTGCCGTAACCTAAAATCCTGCGATCGGCCGAGGTGATTCCGTCTTCACCGTCCAGATCTTTATATTTTGGAGCACCGGGAGCAGCTCCTGTTAAAGCAATATATTCAGTATCGCTTTCCTGAACAATCCCGACCTGTTCATAACCATAAATAGCGCTAAGCGATTTCCCTATAAACAGTGAGTTGGAGATATCATCATCTTCAATCCCGTCGTTATTTTTGTCTTCGCCATAAAGTTTAACCAGTTTGTTCCGGTTTAGCCAGTAGGTAACTGAAGTATTCCAGGTCAAATCTTTGGTCTTAACGTTAACAGAACGCAGGGTGAATTCAACGCCGGTATTATTCACCTGTCCCATCGAGGTACGAATGGTTTTGAAACCGGTCATCACCGGAATGTTACGGGTAAAAATCTGATCAGTTGTTTTGGAAAAATATACATCCAGGTCGGCAAAAATGCGATTATTCAACCAGGCTGATTCGAATCCGGTGTTGATGGTTTCGGTCGTTTCCCATCCCAGATCGGAGTTTCCAAGTGCATTCTGAAACAATCCGTAATTAATTTTTCCCAGAGCATTCGAAAATTCGTAACGAATATCACCCGAAGTACCGTTGGCAATGGTTGAAAGTGTGGCATACGGTCCGCTACCCTGGTTACCGTTTTGTCCCCATGACAATTTCAATTTCAGATTATTCAGCGGCTCAAACGATTTGAGGAATTCTTCGTTCGAGATTTTCCAGGCGACACCGGCAGCGGCAAAGTTCCCCCATTTCTTGTTGACTCCAAACACTGAAGCACCATCGCGGCGATACGAACCGGTAAAGAAATATTTGTCGGCATACGAGTAACTGACACGCCCCAGGTAACCAATATTGGCGCGTTCATTAATATTGAGGTTCACCTTTTGAACAGTTGCTTTATGCAAACCAAACATTCCTAAAGAAGTATTTCCATTGGCTGCAAAATCCGAACCGGTTGAATTAACCTGCTCATAACGGAGATAGTCGCGGGTTGCAACCGCGGTAGCCTCAACATTGTGTTTGCCAAACGTTTGTTTGTAATTCAGAATGTTATCAAAAACATAACTTGAGGTTTTATTGTTGTCAATGTTTCCGTTGGCATTCGCAAGGAGACCAACTAAAGCAGCCGGGGCATAACGACTCAACCCTTCACCTTCTTTGATGTAATACCTTTCATAGTAGAAATTACCCGATTGATTCTGATCGAGATTACTTTGAATGTTAATTTTATAATTCAAGCCTTTAATCCAGGGCACATCAACAACAGCATAGGCATTTAACCGGAAGTTATTGCGAACATCTTTGTTGTCGCGGGTATTGTCGTCCACGCCCCACAAGGGGTTGATGGCCGATTGGGTGTAAGGATATTTTTCAAGGTTACCTTGATCGTCCCGGAACATGACGCCATAAGGCGACATGGTTTGCGCTTCGCCTACATTGGCTGCAAAACCGGAATAATCGCGGCGTGAATAACCGGCATCCAAACCGACTTTCAGCCAATTGGTAATCGTGGTGTTTATTTTTCCGAGCAGCGAGATACGATTAAAATCGTCGCCCACCACAATACCTTTGTTTTCATTGTAAGAGGCCGACACATAATAATTCACGGCCTGCGCAGCACCTGATACCGCAATCTGGTAATCCTGAATAATACCGGTCTGCGTTACTTTATCCAGCCAAACCGTTTCTTTTCCTGCTGCAAGGTTGGCTAACTCTCCTGCTTTCATCCAGTTGGTCGAACCTTCAGCATATTTATTACGGGCATTTACCACTTTTACCCATTCCTCACCTTTCATCATCACCGGTTTATTTTGCCAGGTTTGAAAACCTGCCGAAGTGTTGAAAGTGATTACAGGCTTACCGCTGCTTCCTTTTTTGGTCGTGATGGCAATGACTCCGTTTGCCGAACGCGAACCATATGCAGCAGCCGAAACAGCGTCTTTCAGAATATCATAGCTGGCGATATCGTTCGGATTGATGTCACTTAAACTTCCCATGTAAATAATTCCGTCGAGAACAATCAGCGGGTTGTTATCACCATTAATCGAATTCTGCCCGCGAATTTCCATAGAAGGTTGTCCGCCCGCTGTATTGGTGGCTCCAATATTTAACCCTGCCACGTTTCCTTTTAATGATTCCAATGCATTTAAATTTGGAATTAAGGAAACAGGAGATCCTTCCATTTTAACTGAACTAACAGACCCCGAATAATCTTGTCTTCTTGCAGTACCATACCCAATTACAATAACCTCATCCAAATCGGTCCGTTCTTCTTCCAATGTCACCTCTATCACATGTTTCCCCTGTGTTGGTATTTCCTGTGTTTTTAATCCCACAAACGAAAACACCAAGATTGCATCAGGAGGAATGTTCCCTAACAAATAATTCCCATCCACTCCGGTAATGGTACCGGTAGTGGTTCCTTTCACCAGGACGGTCACCCCGGGCAACGGCTGGCCCGAACTGTCTGTCACCTTCCCGGTTACGGTTTTTTGTTGCTGAATAAGAAATTCTTCGGCCGACTTTTCGGTTTGTTTAACGACCACATAACGGTCGATAATTTTGTATTCTAATCCGGTTCCGGCCAATACCTGGTTGAGAATTTCTGTAATAGCGGCATTCTTCAGGTCAATCGAAACAACATTTTTGGATTGAACCTCCTCTTTTTTGAAATAAAAGTAGAACTCGCTTTGCTCCTCGATTTGATGGAAAACATCGATCAAAGAAGAGTTTTTAACCGACAGGTTCAGTTTGGTGTTTTGCGAGTAGGAAGAGGCGCTTACCCCCGTTAGGCTTACCAATAAAAGGAAGACGGTTAGTCTCATAACTCTTAAAAATTTAATCCACAGCCCCCTCGTGCTGCGAGAAATTAGTTGTTTTTTCATAGATTTAGATGATTTTAAAATGAACACTAAGCGTTTGTTTTAGGTCGTAGCCACGGCGGAAATGGTGCGAACATTTTCGCCGTTTTTCCTTTATTTTTCCATAGGCATCCTGGTTTTTAGGTACGTTGGTATATTACGATCTTATCTTTCCCGTTTACTTTTACCTCATGGGTAAACCGGATGGGGGCAAGTATCTGCAGAGCCTGCATAATTTGGTCGATGGGCTTGTTTTTCAGGATAGTGCCTGAAAAACGGAGCGACTTCAAGGCTTCTTCACTAAAAGCAATCTCTACATTGAACCACCGCTCCAGCTTCCGGGCAATTTCATCCAGCGATTCGTCCTCGAAATAGATTTTACCCTCTTTCCAGGCAGCATAGAAGCCTGTATTTACATTGCTGATCTGGAGAACACTCCCGTTTTTCCCCAAGGTTGCTGTCTGTCCGGGTTTAAGGCGGGCGATGGATTTCCCGGCAACATCGTTCACCGAAACGCTGCCTTCCACCAGGGTCACCGAAGTGGAAGCATCCGCAGGGTAGGCCGAGAGGTTGAATGAGGTGCCCAATACTTCAACCTGCAGGTCATCGGTCTGGATAAAGAATGGTTTGTCGGGCATCCGGGCAACTTCAAAAAAAGCTTCTCCCTCGACAGAGACAGTCCGGCGGGTTTCGGCAAATCGCTCCGGGTAACGCAGCGTAGTGCCCGAATTAAGCCAGATGCGCGTCCCGTCGCTGAGGGTCAGCTGGCTCATCTGCCCGAAAGGGACTGAAATTTCGGAATAGCGAATTTCCCGATCCGCCACCAGCAACGGTTTCAACAAATTACCGGCGAAAAAAGCCAACAGCACCAAGGCGGCATACTTCAAAAAACTGGTCATCTGCAAAATTTTCCGGCGGCGGATCCGACTCTCCACTTTTTGCCACGATCTGGTTTTGCTCTCAGCGGTTATTCCACTCAAATGCGGTAAAGCTTCGCGAATCTTCCGGGATTTTTCATATTGCTGACGATTTCCCTCATCGCTCATCATCTGTTTGAATTCCGGCTCCTCTGCTGCGCTCAGCTCTCCGTGTAATGCCCCGGCAATATGTTCCCAAAGGGAATCACGTTTTTCCATTCATCTTGTTCTTTAATCTAACAGACGGAAGAAACAGCAGAAAGGGTGACAGGAGAAACGGCTAAAATTTTCTAAAAAGAAGAAATAGCTGAAAAGTTTTGGGATCGAGTTCCTCTTTCAGAAACCGGTAGGCACGCCCCATCTGGGTTTTTACCGTATTGACCGATATGTGGAGTTGTTCGGCAATCTGAGCGTAGGTGAATGAATCGAATGCCGCCATCTCCAGGATGCACCGGCGCTGGGCGGGAAGTTTTTCGAGCGCCTGGTGCAGTTTGTCGTAAAAATCAAACTCCTCCAGCCGCTCTCCGTCCGGCAGTTCCGGAATCGTCTCCGGAGAAACCCACTTCACCTTTTTCTTTCGCAGGTCGTCAATTAACCCGTTTCGTACCATCAGAAACAGATAACTCTTCACCGATCGTTCGATCAGGATCGCTTTTCGCCTGGTCCACAGCTTGATGAAGCAGTCCGAAACAATTTCTTCTGCCGGATAATGATCGCCGGCAATTTTCCGGGCATACAGGTTCATCTGAGAAAAATACCGGTTGTGCAACATCTTCAGCGCCTGCGTGTCGCCTTGCCTGATCTGTTCCCAAATTTCCCAATCGTCGTACATATTCCTGTTTTTCCGGCAGAAGCATTGTTTTTTGATCAGACAAAATCAAAAAAGAGTTCTGCAGCAATTCGTTGTTTTCCGATTTTCACCGGCGACCACCGTCTACCGCGCCAGCCGGTACACTTCGCTTCCGGCCAGTAGAAAGGCTCCCAGGCCGTAATCTTCAAAGTTGGGTTCGATGTCGTATCCGACCGGTTGGCTCGATTTGGGCTCTTTCCCGGTTCCCTGCACATATCCCAAAAACCCGTTGCGGTGAAGCGCCTTTTGGGCGAGGGCCTCCCACCCTTTGAGCACTGCCGGCAGATATTTCCCTTTCTTCAGGTAGCCCTGATTGATTCCCCAGGCCATCCCGTAAACAAAAAAGGCTGTTCCCGACGTTTCGGGGCCGCCAAAATTGCCGGGATCGTGGAGACTGACATTCCAGAAACCATCGTCGCGCTGAACTTTCAACAAAGCTTCCGACATCTCTTTTAACATGCGGATATATTCCTGCCGTTGCTTTTTATCGGGCGGATTCTGCTCCAGAACCCGGACCATGGCGGCCAGCACCCAGCCATTTCCGCGCGACCAGTAACAATCTTCGCCGTTGGGTTCGGTGTAGGGCGGATCGAAATCGGCATCGCGCCACCAGAGCCGGTCTTTCGGATTGTAAAGACCCTGCCCGCCCATTTTGTTTTTCGAGTAGAGATACATTTCAAACAGGCGGTCCCAGTATTTATTCTCTTTTTCGATGGCGCCCAGCCGGGCAAACACCGGCATGGCCATCTGCAGCGCATCAATCCACCACCAGTCGTCAATTTTATCAGATGCCACCATCCGGTCAACTGCTGCTTTGATGGCAGCTTTCCGTTCGGGCTGCGGATCCATTTTATAAAGGTCGAGATAGGTCTGACCGCAACACATATCGTCGGCATTGCGGTTTTCATTACGGTAGGCCAGTCCCCACTGGTGTGCTTCTCCCCAGTTGACGGCATAATCCAGGTACTCTTTCCCGGGTTTTAACTGGTAAAGGGCCATCAACCCTTCGTAATAGGTCGCCCGGGTCCAGATGTTGGAAGGACGCGTTTTGTCGTTTACAATTTTAACTCCCGGATCGGGCCATTTCTGCATAAAATAGTGGTTGGCCAGCACCATTTTCTCCAATACTTCGGCTTTCGAAGGTAGTTCGCGGGCGGCCAGAACTCCGGCGATCAGGAGGAGAGCCCCAAAAAGGAAAGTTCGTTTCATTTCACTTGAAGTTAGATCAGTTTTTCCCAAAGATAACGGATTTCTTCTCGGATTTGAAACCTTCCGGCCGACAAAGCGGCGTCCTTTCCTTGAAGAGAAGTCCGGCGCTTTACAAAAAATTAACGGAACTTTCCCTTGTCTGTAAAAGCCAGCGGGTTGGTCCCTTCTGGCGCAACAGGTTTTAAAACATCATTCTTTCCGGGCCGGGAGTGACAATTGTGGGGAGAACTTAACCCAAATTTTTGTTAATTTGAACCCAGAACCCGAAGAGGGTCCAAATCAGAACCAAAAGCCTTAATTTTGAAAGAGATGGAAAATATTGACTGGAAGAACCTGGGATTCGGCTACCGGAAGACCGATTACAACATACGCTGTTATTACCGGAATGGAGCGTGGGGCGAACTGGAAGAGAGCTCCTCGGAGTTTATCAACCTGCACATGGCAGCAACGACATTGCATTACGGCCAGGAGGCTTTTGAAGGGCTGAAGGCTTTTCGGGGCCGCGACGGGAAGATCCGCATTTTCCGCATGGACGAAAACGCCCGCCGGCTGCAGGATTCGTGCGACGGCACCCTGATGGCCCGCCTGCCGGTTGAAAAATTTCAGGAAGCAGTCAAACGGGTGGTCAAACTCAACGAACGTTTTGTTCCCCCTTACGAATCGGGAGCTTCCCTCTACATTCGCCCGATATTGTTCGGAACCGGCCCCCAGGTGGGAGTCAAACCCGCCGAGGAGTACCTCTTTATTGTCTTCGTTACGCCGGTTGGCCCCTATTTTAAAGGCGGATTTCAAACCACCCCTTTCGTGATCATGCGCGAATACGACCGTTCGGCGCCGCTCGGCATGGGCAAATACAAGGTGGGCGGAAACTATGCCGCCAGCCTGGTAGCCGGCGAACGGGCTCACCAGCTGGGCTATTCAAACATCTTCTATCTCGACGCCAAAGAAAAAAAATATATCGACGAGTGCGGGGCAGCCAACTTCTTCGGAATCCGGAACAACACCTACATTACGCCGAAATCGAGCTCCATCCTTCCCTCCATCACCAACAAAAGCTTAATGGTGCTAGCCGAAGAGATGGGGTTAAAAGTGGAGCAGCGGCCGGTGCCGGTCGAAGAGCTGTCAACGTTTGAAGAGGCCGGAGCCTGCGGAACCGCAGCCGTAATCAGCCCTATCGAACGGATCGACGACTACGATGAAAACAAAACGTACCTCTTTTCGCCCGACGGAAAACCGGGGGCGATCTGCGAAAAACTCTACAAAAAATTACGCGCCATTCAATACGGCGACGAACCCGACCCCCACGGGTGGATCACCGTCCTGGAATAGTCCTTTCAGACCGGAAACGCGGATGACCAACCATTCATCCGCGTTTTTTATTTCCCCTTTCTCCAGAAATTCTGTTACCATTTTTTGAAGTTTTGCCTGAATCCCTGGCAACGCTGTTCATTTTCCGTATAAAAATGTACTTTTGTTCCCCTTGGTTTACAGCGAAAGAAAAGTGTTATGATACGGAAAAAAGTAAAAGAGATCCTGCAAAATCCCCAACCCGGAAGTGAAGTTTTGGTAAAAGGGTGGGTCCGCACCAAAAGGGGAAGTAAGAATGTCAATTTTATCACCCTGAACGACGGGTCAACCATTCACAATTTACAGATTGTGGCCAACGTCGAAACTTTTGGGGAAGAATTTCTTAAAGACATCAACACCAGCACTTCGCTGGCCGTGACGGGCCAACTGGTCGAATCGCAGGGAAGCGGGCAGCAGGTAGAACTGATTGCCCAAACCATCCACCTCTACGGAAAATCTGATCCGGACAAATACCCGATACAGCCCAAAAAACACTCGCTCGAATTTTTGCGCGAAAATGCCCACCTGCGTTTCCGCACCAATACCTTCAGCGCGGTGTTCCGTATCCGGCACGCCATGGCTTTTGCCATTCACGACTATTTTAACCGCAAAGGATTTTGCTACCTCCACACGCCGATCATCACCGCGTCGGATGCCGAAGGCGCCGGGCAGATGTTCCGCGTAACCACGCTCGACGCGCAAAAACCTCCGTTAACCGAAGCGGGACACGTGGATTTTTCGGCCGACTTTTTTAGCCGCCCCACCAACCTCACCGTTTCGGGACAGCTAGAGGGCGAACTGGGCGCCACGGCGCTGGGCGAAATTTACACCTTCGGTCCCACCTTCCGGGCCGAAAACTCCAATACCACCCGGCACCTGGCCGAATTCTGGATGATCGAGCCCGAAATGGCATTCTACGACCTGAAAGATAACATGGATCTGGCCGAAGATTTCCTGAAGTCGCTCATTCGTTACGCACTCGAAAATTGCTACGACGACCTGAAATTCCTCTCTTCGCGCCTGAAAGAAGAAGAGAAGGGAAAACCGCAGGACCAGCAGTCGATGGAACTGATCGAAAAGCTGAAATTTGTGGTGGAAAACGATTTTGTCAGGCTCTCTTACACCGAAGCCATCGACATCCTCAAAAACTCGAACCATTACAAGAAGAAAAAATTCCAGTTCCCGGTAGAATGGGGCGTCGATCTGCAAAGCGAACACGAACGCTACCTGGTTGAAAAACATTTCAAAAAACCGGTTATCCTGATCGGCTACCCGAAAGAGATCAAGGCCTTCTACATGAAGCTGAACGAAGACGGAAAAACCGTCGCCGCGATGGACGTCCTCTTCCCGCAGATCGGCGAAATTATCGGCGGCTCGCAACGCGAAGAGAACTACGACAAGCTGGTGGCGCGCATGAACGAAATGCACATCCCGGTTGACGAAATGTGGTGGTACCTGGATACCCGCCGTTTCGGAACGGTTCCGCACAGTGGGTTTGGGCTCGGCTTCGAACGTTTTATCCTGTTTGTAACCGGCATGGGAAACATCCGCGATGTAATCGCTTTCCCGCGCACACCCGGTAATGCAGAGTTTTGAGAAGCCCGCAAAAACCCCCGCTGTTTACTCTGTTTTGGAAAAAATGCTAAATTTGAGCATTGATCAAAAAAACAGGAATGAAACAGAAACTTTCCTTACAACAAAAGTTGCTGCAAAAGCTATCTCCACAGCAGATCCAGGTGATCAAGCTGCTGGAGATCCCCACTTTACAGCTTGAGCAGCGCGTAAAAAAAGAGTTGGAGGAAAACCCCTTGCTGGAAATGGAGAATGAAGAGAGCTACGGGGACGAAGAGAATGCAGCTCAGGAGTTACGCTCGGAGGAAGACAAGGACAACGACGAATTTTCAATTGAAGATTATCTGCCCGACGATGAGATTCCCTCTTATCGTCTGACCACCCACAACTATTCGCCCGACGACAAACATGTGGACATCCCCTTTTCGGTGGGCGACACTTTCCATGAATTTCTGCAGGAGCAGATCGGCATGGTGTATCTCGACGAGCGGCAGCGCCTCCTGGCCGAATACATCATCGGCAACATCGACGAAGATGGCTACCTGCGCCGCGACCTGCTCTCCATCAGCGACGACCTGGCTTTCAACCAAAACCTCGACGTAGCAGAAGAGGAGCTGGCGCTGGTACTCTCCGTCATCCAGGATTTTGACCCGCCCGGAGTGGCCGCCCGCGACCTGCAGGAGTGCCTCCTGCTGCAGCTCCGCCGGAAAAACAATCCAAACAAAGAGCTGGCAATCACCATTATCCGCGACTTTTTCGAAGAATTCACCAAAAAACATTTCGACAAGATCGTCCGCAAGCTGAATATCGAGGAGGAAGAACTCAAGGATGCCATTGACCTGATCCTGAAACTCAATCCCAAACCAGGCAGCTCCTACAGCAATCCGCTCAACAAATCCAACCAGCATATTGTCCCCGACTTTATTCTGGAGAACATCGACGGGGAGCTGCAGCTGAGCCTCAACCAGCGCAATATGCCCGAACTGCGCATCAACGAATCGTATCTCGATATGCTGCGGACACTCACCCGCCACAAAGGTGCAGCCAACCGAAACCATAAGGAGACCACCGCTTTTGTAAAGCAAAAACTTGATTCGGCCAAGTGGTTTATCGATGCCATCCGGCAACGACAGCAAACGTTGATGGTTACCATGTCGGAGATCATCGATTTCCAGAAAGAATATTTTCAGGATGGCGACGAAACCAAAATGAAGCCCATGATCCTGAAAGACATTGCCGAACGCACCGGACTGGACATCTCCACCATCTCGCGGGTTTCGAACAGCAAATACATCCAGACCCATTTCGGGATTTTCCCGGTCAAATATTTCTTCTCGGAAGCGATGCAGAAAGATACCGGCGAAGAGGTTTCGACCCGGGAGATCAAAATGATCCTGAAAGAGTGTATCGACAATGAAGACAAACGCCACCCGGTGACCGACGAAGAATTGACGCAGATCCTCAAGGAAAAGTCATACAACATCGCCCGCCGGACGGTCGCCAAATACCGCGAACAGCTGGACATCCCGGTAGCCCGACTGCGCAAAGAACTGTAAATCATGGGTAATAAAACGGCCACCGTCATCTCCTGGCTCTTATCGCCGCTGCTGGTCCCGACCTATGCTTTTGTCATGCTGCTCTATTCTGGCCCGCAATTTTTGATGCTCTCGTGGGAAATCAAACGTTTTATCCTCATCGCCGGCTTCTTTTCGACAGGGCTGCTGCCCCTGGCGACGATCGGATTTACGGCGCTCAACAAAAAATTGGGCCGATATGCCGGCACCCCGGCCGACACGCCGGTGCTTCTGCTGCTGACCTCGGTTTATTATTACATCGGATATTTTCTGCTGAACCGGCTGCAAATGTTCGCCATTTTCAAACTTTACCTGCTGGCTTCGGTTTTGGGGATTGTAGTGGTGCTGCTCATCTCGCTGCGTTGGAATATCAGCCGGCACATGGCGGCCATCGGCACCTTACCGGGCCTGCTGATCGCCTGGTCGTTCCGCTCGGGAACCAATCCGGCTATCCTGCTGGCGGTGCTCCTGCTCCTTTGCGGATTATTGGGGAGTGCCCGGCTTGCGCTCGGGAAGAATACCCTTCCCGAAGTGATCGCCGGTTTTACGCTGGGGTTCTCTTTTCTCTACCTCGTAGTCTTTTTTGCCTGACCTCCCGCGCTATTCAATAAACTTGTAACCAATTCCCTTGAGGGTTTTGATGTGGCTGTTGCCAATCTTTTCGCGTAGTTTCCGGATGTGTACGTCGATGGTACGGTCGCCCACCACCACGTTGTCTCCCCAAACCGAGTAGTAAATCTCTTCGCGGGTAAACACCTTTCCGGGTTTCGAAACGAGCAGTGAAAGCAACTCGAACTCTTTCCGCGGAAGCACCATCTCCTCTTTCCCCATTTTCACCAGGTAACGCTCTTTGTCGATAACCAGGCTTCCGATTGCAACGGTATTTTCATCGGCAGCTGCAGCCGCTTCGCCAACACCGGCAGAGAAACGTTTGAGCAGCGCTTTAACCCGGCTGATCAGCACCTTGGGCCTGATCGGCTTGGTAATATAATCATCGGCTCCGGCTTCAAAACCGGCAATCTGGGAATAGTCTTCGCCACGGGCGGTGAGGAATGCCACCAGGGTATTATTGAGCGACGGAATCCGGCGGATCTCTTCACAAGCGGCAATTCCGTCCATCTCAGGCATCATCACATCGAGAATAATCAGATGAGGCTGTTTCTTCTCGGCAATTTTGATGGCTTCGATACCGTTTGAAGCGGTATAAACTTTAAAACCTTCCTTTTCCAGGTTGTAACTGATGAATTCAAGAATATCAATTTCATCGTCAACCAGCAGGATTTTGAATTTATTTTCACTTTTATTCTCGCTCATATTCTGGGAATGAATTATTTATCGGCAAAAGTAGAGGAAGCTTATTAACTCAGTGTTAAATCAACTTTAAGATTGCCTCCATGCAAATTTATGTTTATTATTTAGCTTTTTCAAGCGTAAAGGTAAAAGTTGTCCCTTCGTCGAGGGTACTTTGAACGTTGATGGTCTGGTCGTGCGCTTCAATAATATGTTTGACGATAGAGAGCCCCAGGCCGGTTCCGCCCTGCTCGCGCGACCGTGATTTGTCGACCCGGAAAAACCGTTCGAAGACACGCGACAGGTCTTTTTTGTCGATCCCGATGCCATTGTCGGAAACCTCTACCATAATATGGTCTTCCATGTCGTAAAACCCCACTTTGACATATCCCTTCTTGCGCCCGTATTTTACGCCGTTATTGACCAGGTTGCTGATCACTTCCATGATCCGCTTCTTGTCGGCCAGCACATAAACCGGCTTGTCGGGTTTGTGGGTAAATTCCAACACAATTTTCCGCTCGGAGGCAATCATCTGCTCCATCTCAAAAACCTCTTCCACCATGCGGACAATGTCGATCTTCTCCATTTTCAGCTTCAGCTCACCCGATTCGAGTTTGGTAATTGACTCGAGGTCTTCGACAATGGAGATCATGCGGTCGATACTTTTTTCGGTGCGCTGCAGGTAAAGTTTATTGATTTTGGGGTCGTCAATTCCCCCTTCCAGCAGGGTGAGGATATATCCTTGAATGTTAAAAATCGGGGTCTTCAGCTCGTGCGAAACATTCCCGACAAACTCCTTGCGGTAGCGCTCCAGGTCTTTCAGCCGTTCGATCTCCTGGATCTGGGTTTTGGCCCACTCTTCCACTTCCGATTTTACATCCGACAGCAGATTGGGGTTTTTGGGTGTTTTGGCACCCAGCTTTTTCCCGCTCACCGGCAGGTCGCGGATGGTTTTGTAAACCGGCTTGATCTTGTCAGAAATATACCGGTTCAGGATATAATAGATCAGAAAAAAAGAAGCTCCGAAGAAAAAAACGCTAAAAATCAGGATCGTAAATACACTGTGACCGATGTAGTAATTCAGGAATAAAAAGAATACGGCCATCAGCGTAAAAATGGCAGAGAGAAACAAGGCAAGCTGCCGTGAAGAATAGGTCTTCATAATGGATATGATTTTGCCTGCGAAGGTAAAAAAATAAACTTAATTCCTGATTAACAGTAAATTCATGGTTAGTTAATGTTTATTTAATACTTTCTAAACAAAGAAAATAGTTTGGGGAGCGTAATTTCGCCCACTATTCTAACAGAAGAAATAATGGAGAATTTTTACCTTATTTTAGTTCTTATTCTTTTTGCTTTAGCTATTTCCGACCTCATTGTTGGCGTTAGTAACGATGCGGTTAACTTCCTGAATTCTGCTGTAGGTTCGAAAGCTGCCCCCAAATGGATCATTTTTTCGATTGCCGGATTGGGGGTTTTAATTGGAGCAACCTTTTCAACCGGAATGATGGAAGTTGCCCGGAAAGGAATTTTTCATCCCGACATGTTTTTCTTCTCCGAGATCATGATCATCTTTCTGGCCGTCATGATCACCGACGTGGTTTTACTGGATGCCTTTAACACCCTTGGCCTGCCTACCTCCACCACTGTTTCGCTGGTTTTTGAACTGTTGGGATCGGCCGTGGCGGTTTCGCTGGTAAAGATCAAAAACATGGGCAGTTCGTTTGCCGACCTCGGACTTTACCTCAACTCCGGGAAAGCGCTGGCAATCATAACCGGTATCCTGGTATCGGTGGTTATTGCCTTTACCTTCGGGATACTCATCCAGTACCTGGCGCGCCTGGTCTTTTCCTTTAACTACCAGAAAAAACTCCGATATCTCGGCTCCATCTTTGGCGGCTTTGCCGTTGCCGTGATCTCCTATTTTATGCTGATCAAAGGGGTAGACGGCTCTTCATTTGCCGAAATTAAAATAGGCCAAACCGGCGAATCGCTCGGCGTGTGGGTTAAACACAACACCGGAATCCTGCTGCTATTCAGCTTTCTGGGCTTTTCGGCGCTGATGCAGCTGCTGTGGTGGCTCTTCAAAATCGATATCCTCAAAGTCGTGGTCCTGATCGGGACCTTTGCCCTGGCCATGGCTTTTGCTGCCAACGACCTGGTCAATTTTATCGGGGTGCCGGTTGCCGGATTTAAATCCTTCCAGGCCTGGAGCGCCTCGGGGGGTGTTGCTCCCGACGCCTTTAGCATGGAAATGCTGAAAGGCAAGGTGGATACCCCATTTATCTTCCTGATCATTTCGGGACTGGTAATGATTGTAACCCTGATAACTTCCCGCAAAGCGCGGTCGGTTACCGAAACGGAGGTGAACCTGGGCCGCCAGTCGGAAGGGATGGAGCGCTTCGGCTCGTCGATGTTTGCCCGGCTGATTGTCCGCAATACCATAAAGGTTAACCGGAGGGTCACCCGTCTGCTGCCCGACTCCCTGAACAAATCCATCGCCAAACGTTTTACCCCCATTCCGCTCGGCCCGCCCGATGATCCCAAAACGCCTGCCTTCGACAAGATCCGCGCCTCCATCAACCTGATCGTGGCCAGTATCCTGATTGCTTTCGGAACATCGCTGAAACTGCCTCTGTCAACCACCTACGTCACGTTTATGGTTGCCATGGGAACATCGCTTTCCGACCGTGCCTGGGACCGTGAAAGTGCCGTGTACCGCATCTCCGGAGTTTTCGCCGTAATTGGCGGATGGTTCCTCACGGCAATAATCGCTTTCAGCGTGGCAGCGCTCATCGCCTGGATGATCAGTATCGGCGGAAAGGTGATGATCTTTGTATTCCTCGCCCTGGCCATCACCACCGTCATCCGCACGCAGATCATTTTCAACCGGCGCAACAATAAAAAAGTGGCCGAAGAAGAGGAAGTGATCACCGAACGTGACGGCGTGGAAAAAGTTACGGAAAAAGCCAGCAAACAGGTAGTATCAACCATTCTGGCCTCCAATAAAATCTTCTCGATAGCCGTAGACAGCTTCCTGAAAGAAGACCGCTCCCACCTGCGCGAAGCGATCGAGCAGAAAGAGGAGCTGAACCGGAAGACCAAAAAGCAGAAGAGTAAAGTGCTGCAAACCATCTCCAAACTACAGAAAGACGACGTAGATTCGGGACATTTCTATGTACAGGTGACCGACTACCAGCGCGAGGTGGCCCATTCACTCAATTTTATCACCTCTCCGCTCTCTGAACACCTCGAAAATCAGCACAAACCTTTCGTTGAATCGCAAGGCGAAGAGTTACGGAGCCTGATTGCCGACATCGATGAATTCTTCAATTTTGCCCTCCACGTGGTGAAAGAACGAAAATTCGACGCCATCGAAGAGCTGATTGCCAAACGCGTTCAGATTGTCAACTTCCTGCTGGAGATCGAACGGGAACAGATCAAGCGGATCAAAAACAAAGAGGTGAATACCCGGAACTCGGTGCTGTTCTTCAATATTCTCACCGAGACGAAAAACATGCTGCTGCATTCCATCAACCTGGTAAAAGCTTTCCGCGATTTTATCTCGATCAGTAAAAAGAATATCAACACGGTTTCCCGTTGATGGGTAACCAAAAGGGCCGCCAATTCTGACGGCCCTTTTTTACCCCCCACCGATCACTTCATCCGGTTACCGGCGCGACCGGTTTTTGGGCACCGGTTCTCCTGTTATTTTCATCACAAATTTACTGGCCGACTTTACCTGCCCGGCCGAAAAGGGGTCGTCGTGGTACCGCCCCTCCAGAAAAAGACTGGTTTGATCGCCGTAGAACGGACTGGCCGGATTGCCGCTGTTGCCGGTAGGAATCACGGTCTGGGAAGCATCCCAGTCCGATAGGTCGAAGATATGGCGTTGCGAAGCGCCGTGGTTGGAGTGGTAAAGGTTAAGGTAAGAGTAGGCAAACGGACAAACGGTGTGATAACTGCCCGGAACGTCAAAGGGCCCGCGGTTGAAGCGCATGACCCGGTCGAGCAGGGCCACCGTTCCCAGCGGATGTTTCAGCGTGAGGGTATGCAGTTTTTGCCACTGCCAGGTTTGGGGGTCGTGGCCGAGCCGGCCCGAAAGTTCGTCCACCGTTTCCTGAAACGAGAGGACAACCAAATCGGCAAACGACTCAGTCCGGGCAGTGCCGGCCACATCGGGCCACAACGAAGCCGGATTGGCCAGGACATTCATCAGCAGGTTTTCGAGCAGGGTTTTATTCTTCATCAACTCCTTGAACAGGGCAGTGTCCAGGTCGTCACGAATGAGGTTTTCCTGTGTTTTCCGGAACAAAACTTCAAAAACGGAGGCGCCCTTACTTTCGCGGGTCAACTCGCCATTCCAGTTTTTCAGTTCGGCCAGTGCAGCCTGCCCGGTTTGGTCGAGGCCACCGGCCGTGTCCAGCGCCGCAAAAAAGAGTGGTAACATCTTCTCAGCCAGTTTCGATTTCACATCGTTGTGCATCTGTCGAAAATCTTCGGCTCCCAGTTTTTCCGTAGCTTCGAGCATTTCGCGGATCCGGTCGATCCGGTGGGGAGGCGTAAACCAGTAACTGATGTAGTAGGGATAACTGTCGGGAGCCGTTTTATTATTGGCCGAAGAGACATACCCCCGCTCGGGATTAAATTCGAACGGCAACTCTTCAAAAGGAACCGTCCCGGTCCAGTCGAAGGTGCTGGTCGTACCGGGCAGGATCCCCGCCGGGTTTCCTTTCCGGAGCGGAACGCCGGCGCAGGTCTGTAACCCGATATTTCCGGCGCGATCGGCATACACAATATTCTGGCTGATGGCAATAAAGGTTTTGACGGCTTCGCGGAAATCACTCCAGTTTTGGGCATGGTTCAGCAAATAGACCGAACGAATTTCGTTACTCTGGTCGTTTCCGATCCAGCGCATCGAAAGGAAGGGTTTCTCATAATGCTGCTGTCTGTTTACGATGGGCCCGCGGTGGGTAAACCGCAACGTGGACCAGACAGTATCTCCGCCTTTTACAGCGATTGCCTCCTTTTTCAGGATCAGGTCACGCCAGTCGCCGTCCACCAAGTAGCGGGTCGTGTCGGCATTCAGCTCCTCTTCGTAAAAATCCATGTCGTCGACCATTACATTGGTCATTCCCCAGGCCACCGAATCGTTATGTCCGACGATGATAAAAGGCTGTCCGGGCACGGCAACGCCGGTAACATTGAGCTTTCCCTCAACCACCTGGTGCATCTGAAACCAAATTCCGGGGGCATTAAACCCCAGGTGCATGTCGTTGGCCAGCAACGGCTGTCCGGTTATGCTTTTTTGTCCCGAAACGGCCCAGTTGTTACTTCCGCTGAAAACTTCAATTCCGAGCTCCTGCAATTTGCTGTTGGCCGACAGAAGAGTCTTTTCCGTTGGCACTGCCGGCGCAGTAAATCCGGGAAAGACAGCCGTTGGATGTTTCGCCAGGTCGGGCAAAATTTCGCTGAACTTCTCATCCCCCACTTTCTCCTTCAGTTTTTGCAAAAGCACTTCCAGATCCCACGACATATTAAGGTCCCACGACATGTAGCCGATCAGGTTTACCGAATGCACCGGCAACCAGGGCTCGGGATGGTATCCCAGTATTTTAAACTCGGGTGGAAGCGGATACTTTTGCAGATAATGGTTTACGCCGGCGGCAAACGATTCGAGGGCGGCCAAAACCGGGGGCTCCATGTTGTTCAGCAGCTGTTCCGATTTTTCGGTGATCCGGAGCGACCGCATCAACAGGTCTGTTTCGACCAGATCGGCGCCAAAAATTTCCGACAGCCGGCCGGTAGTTACCCGGCGAAGCAGATCCATCTGCCACAGGCGGTCCTGCGCCATCACAAATCCCACCGCCCGGTAAAGATCGGCTTCGGTTTGGGCATAAATATGCGGAATGGCATGGGCGTCGCGGTAAACCGTCACTTCGTTTTGAATTCCCGGAACAACAGCCGGTGCATTGTAATCGGGCAGGGCGCCTTTGCGCAGGTTATTCACAAAAAACCAGCCTCCCAAAGCAGCCAGCACCACCAAAATAAGCAGCCCCAGCAAAATCCGCTTAAAAATCTTCATAATCGTCGTGTTTTGATGTTTTCAGCACGGGGAACAGCCCCCAACCTCCGGATTGGCAGCCCGTTCAAAATCCCTATTTTCTTTCTAAATTCGCAAAAATTTTGTTTACCGGAAGAAATTTTCCGACTAAAAGAGAACAAAACATCCAGAAGAAAGTTATGAAAGGGGCATGCCCCAAACCGTAAACAGCATGCCTGCTACGAAACAACTTTTGTGGCGATCAAACTAAAAACCGTGATATTCATTAAAAAAAACAAACAGATGAAAAAAATCCTACTCTTTTCCATACTGGCCGTCTTTGCACTGGCTGGTTTTGCACAGAAAGCCGATGATATTTCCGGCATTTGGTGGAACCAGGAAAAAACGTCAAAAATCAGGGTCGAAAAAAAGGATGGTAAATATGTGGGGACGATCGTTTACATGATCCCCGAGAAGTATGAAAATGGCCAGCCTCCCAAAGATGACAAAAACCCCGAAGCCGCTTTGCGGAACCGCCCGCTGATCGGGCTGCAGATTCTGAGTGGTTTTGTTTTCCATGCCGGCAAAAAAGAGTGGGCCGGGGGAAAAATTTACGACCCGAAATCGGGGAAGACTTACGACTGTTATGCCTGGATGGATGGCGAAGTGCTTAAACTGAAAGGATTTGTGGCTGGCATCCGGTTGCTGGGCCGTGAGTCGGAGTGGTACCGCACCCAACTGTAACCCCGGAATTTTTAGCAGGAAACGTCAGCCGGAAACCTGTACCGAAAATCCGGCTGCCTTTACTTTTCCGGCAATAACTTCCAGCTCGGAGAGGGGTACCTTTTCGAGCGTTTCAGCCGGCGTGTCGCGGTCGATGGTGTAGATCATCACCTGCGCCGGTGCAATTTTGTGCAACAGTTCCATCCAGGCATCCACTTCGCGCGGCGTGGTGTTGTCGATGGGTTGTCCTTTCCAGGTTCCACGGACGAACATGGTTTGCACAATAACACGTCCCTTAAAAGCGGCCAGCTGTTCCACCACTTTTCCGATCCGGAAATCTCCTTTCGGGCAGTCGAGCAGCCGCACCGTCTCTTCAAATGCCGAATCCAGCTTCTGAATATTGTCATCTACTTTCAGCAAGGCATTAACAACATCGGGTTTGTGTAGCATGGTCGCATTGGAAAGAACGGCAATGCGGGCATTGGGCGCATACCGGTTACGCAGGGAAATGGTATCGTCAATAATTCCGGCAAACGCGGGATGAAGGGTGGGTTCGCCATTTCCGGCAAAGGTGATCACATCGGGCAGCTGATTTTCCGACTGCATCTTCAGCAGGGTCTCTTCCAGCTTCTCCCTGACTTCGTTTCTGTCTGGCAAACTGCTTTTCTTCTGCCGATTGGGGAGCGTCCAACCACATTCGCAGTAAATACAGTCAAACGAACACACCTTGGCATCAACCGGCAGCAGGTTGATCCCCAGCGAAATGCCCAGCCTCCGGCTGATAACCGGGCCAAACACAATTTTATCAAACAGAAAAGTTGCCATACACCAAAATCAAGCGGCAAATATACCAAAAAAGCTCAGGCCAACCGTTTCACCCGGCTCTCCGGCGTCAGCTTCCTGTTTTTCAGATCAACGCCCGAAAGCAACAGCAAGCCAGGCCGTTTCCCCTCCTCGAGGGTACCGAACCGGTCGTCAATCCCCAGCGCCTGCGCGCCGTTGCGACAGGCCCAGGTAAGCAGCTCTTCGATCCCGATCTCCGGAAAGTGAAGCTGCAGGGTTACCAGCTCCGAAAGTACCGACAACCGGTGGTTCGACGCCAGACTGTCGGTGCCGATACAAATTGGGAGCTGCGCCTGCCGGAACAGCCCGACCGGCGGCAGACGGTCTTCGATATAGAGATTGGCCTGCGGACAGAGTACCAGCCAGGTGTTGTGCCCCGGCCGTAATGCTTTTAACCGTTCCAGGTCATGTTGCCCGGTAAAAGTGTTGTGCACCAGCAACAGCCGGTTAGCCGCCGGCAGTTTGGGCAGCACCGTCTCCAGCGAATTTTTCCCGGCAGGTTTCCAGTGGGCCGTGTCGAGCCCGAGGTTGTGCTGCAAATGGTCCAAAATCGGGCCGTCGCCGGTTTGGTAAAACTGGTTTTCGCCGGCACACTCCTGGTTGTGGAGGGCAAGCGGGAGCCGGGTCTCTTCGGCAAAATTCCTGATCTTTTCAAACAACTCATCAGAAACCGAATAGGGAGCGTGCGGGGTAACCGAAACGGGCAGTTTTTCGTCCCGGAAACTTTCGAAAACATCCCTCGCCAATGCAAATGCGCGATCGGCGCGCGACGGATGAAACCCAAAAGTTTCGGCAAACGTGAAATAGCGGATCGGGCTTTTGCGCTTAACCGGCAGGGTGAGGGTGGTGTTGGAAATATCGCCCACAGCCGAAATGCCAAGCCGGAACATTTCGCGATCGGCCAGTCGGGCGGCCTGCACCATTTCAGCCTCCGGTACATTTCGCAACCGGTTGATTTCGCCGATAAACGCGGGCAATCCTTTTTTTTCGGAAATACGTCCGAGGAGATGAGAAAGTTCGAGGTGGCAGTGGGCGTTGACAAATCCGGGCGCCAGAATCCCGCTGTAAAACTCCATCCGTTCCGATTCATACAGCTTTCCGCCGGTGTCGGTCACCCCGATAATGGTTCCGTCGTCGTCGACCGTTACAATTCCGTTTTTCAGCGGCGGCCCGACCAGGGTACATACATAAGAAGCGGCAAATTTTTTCAAAATCTAATCGTTTCCGATATTAACTGGCTTATCTTCCTGCTCCGTATATTGCTGTTCCATCTCGTTCAGCCTATTGAGCACGTGGGTATACATTTTTTCAAAATCTCTCGGAAAACTGGCGTAATAGATCAGCGACTGCTCAAACGTAGAATCGGGCACCTGATATTTTTTCAATATGGAATAGTAAAAATCGGCGCCTTTCAGCTTATCCAGTTTTTCGCTGGAATAACGTTGGGTTTGGTGAACAGCATCCGCGAGGTGTATATCCACCAGCATGTTGACCATTTCATCTTTCGAAACCAGCCTGGCCGGCTTCTTAAACTGCGGCTTATCGCAGGATATGGCCAGAATCAGTATTGCAGCCAACCAAAAAATTCTCCACCTCATAGGCACGATGACTCTTTTTTACAGGAGGCTAAATTACGAATATTTTGCTTTTTCTTCGGAAAAAGGAGCGGCACCACCTCCGGAAATTCTATCCGAACAATTTACGGAAAGCCTCTTCCACACGGGCCACCTTCACCACTTCGAGCCCGGTTGCCGAGACGTCATAGCCTTTGTTGAGGCGGGGGACAAAGATCCGCCGGAATCCCAGCCGCGCAGCTTCCGAAATGCGCTGTTCGATGCGGCCCACGGCCCTGATTTCGCCGGTAAGCCCCACCTCGCCGGTAAAACAGGTGAGATGGTCAGCCGAAATATCGAGGTTCGAGGAAAGGATGGCGGTAATCACTGCCAGGTCGGTAGCCGGATCGTTAATTTTCAGTCCGCCGGCCACATTCAGAAAAACATCTTTGGAAACCAGCTTGAAGCCGGCCCGTTTCTCCAGAACCGCCAGCAACATATTGAGGCGGCGCAGGTCGAAGCCGGTGGACGTGCGTTGCGGCGTTCCGTATGCCGCCGAACTGACCAGCCCCTGAATTTCGATCAAAAACGGCCGGACGCCTTCGACCGCTGCCGCCACCGCTGTTCCGCTCACCTCCCCGTTTCCCTTCGAAATAAGGTGTTCCGACGGATTGGCAACCTCATGCAGTCCGGTTGGCCGCATTTCAAAAATCCCCAGCTCCGAGGTGGAGCCAAACCGATTTTTAATTGCCCGCAAAATCCTGTACATATAATGGGTATCGCCTTCAAACTGAATGACGGTGTCAACGATGTGCTCAAGCACTTTGGGGCCGGCCAGGCTCCCTTCCTTGTTGATGTGCCCGATGAGAAAAACCGCCACGTGGTATTGTTTGGCAAATTTCAGGATTGCCGAAGTACATTCGCGCACCTGCGCAACCGATCCGGGCGACGACTCAACGGTTTCAGCCGAAACGGTCTGGATGGAGTCGATTACCAGGATGTCGGGTTTTTCACGTTCGGCATGAACCAGCAGCGCCTCCAGCGATGTTTCGCTCAGAAAAAGGCAATTGTCGTTTTCAAGTTTGAGGCGGTGCGCCCGCAGTTTGATCTGCTGCAAACTCTCTTCGCCCGACGCATACAGGACTTTGCGGTTTTTCAGCCCAAGCGCCAGCTGCAAAACCAACGTCGATTTTCCGATGCCAGGTTCGCCGCCGATCAGCACCAGCGAGCCGGGAACCAGTCCGCCCCCCAGCACCCGGTTAAACTCCCGGATGCCCACATCGATCCGTTCCAGATTTCCTGCGGTAATTTCACCAAGGGTCAACGGGCGCCCCGATCCGGCTGCAGCAGCCGGCGTCGTTTTTTTCTCGCGGCCCACCACCTCCTCCACAAAAGTGTTCCACTCGCCGCAGGAGGTACAGCGTCCCACCCATTTGGGCGACTCAGCCCCGCAATTCTGGCATACAAAAACAATCCGGGCTTTGCTCATGGGGTTAAATTTCTTATTTTTTCAATCATTTCAGAAGTTGAAAATCCCGGCGACAACTCGATGGTTTCCACCTTTCCGCCGCGGGCCAGCACGGTGTCGGCCCCCACAATCTTATGCAACTCCCAGTCGCTTCCTTTAACCAGCAGATCGGGCAGGACCTCCTTCACCAGGCGGTCGGGTGTATCTTCTTCAAACAGGACCACCGCATCGACCGAGGTCAGGGCGGCAAGCATCACGGCGCGCGACTCGCCGTCGATCAGCGGGCGCGACAATCCTTTCAGGCGGGTAACCGAAGCGTCGCTGTTGAGCCCCACAATCAGGCGGTCGCCTTTCGAAGCTGCTTTGGCCAGATATTCCACATGGCCACGATGCAGCAGGTCGAAACAACCGTTGGTAAACACCAGTTTATCCCCGGCTTTTCTCCATTTTTCGAGCAGCGGCCGAAATTCTGGAAAATCGGGAAAAATTTTATCCGTAATCTTCTGTAGATGATTCATTGGGCAACTAATCAATTTCGCCCGGGCAATTTCCGAAAAATTTTCCGAAGGGATTGAATTCCGGGGAAAGCTTTGTTAAAAATAAAAAAACCTCGCGGCTTCGTGAAGCGGCGAGGCTGTTTCTGTCAAAATTAATTTTTCAGGGCAACCGGTTGGTTTCCGTATCGGGAAAAACCAGCCACGGTTTGAAGGTTTTGGCTTCTTCAAACTCCATTTGCGCATACGAAATAATGATCACCACATCGCCAACAGCCACTTTGCGGGCTGCCGGCCCGTTGAGGCAAATCACGCCCGAGCCGCGTTCGCCGCGGATGACATAAGTTTCGAGCCGTTCGCCATTGTTGATGTTCACCACCTGTACTTTTTCGTTTTCAATCAGGTTGGCGGCATCCATCAGGTCTTCGTCAATGGTAATGCTTCCCACATATTGCAGGTTTGCTTCCGTGACGGTTACTTTATGAATTTTCGATTTACAAACTTCGATTAACATCTTTGCTTCTTTTCAGTTAAAAACAATATTGTCGATCAGCCTCACCTTCCCGCACCAGACCGCCACGCAGGCAATTTTGGTGCCGGGCTCCTCCCATCCGGAAACAGGCTGCAAAGTAATATCGTTCACAATCTCCACATATTCAACAGTCAGAAAGGGGTTTTGGTTGATGGTTTGGGTGATGTGGCCGGCGAGTTCGCCAACGGAAAGTTTCCCGGCGAGGCGATGTGCTTTCAAAAGCGTCTGCGAAATCACGGCAGCATTTTCCCGCTCTTCGGGCGAGAGCAGCTGGTTGCGGGAGCTCATGGCCAACCCGCTGGTTTCGCGCACAATTTCGCACGGCACAATCTCCACCGGAAGCTGCAACTGTTGCACCATCGCCCGGATGATGGCCAGCTGTTGAAAATCCTTCAGCCCAAAATAGGCCCGGTCCGGCTTCACAATGTCGAACAGGCGGCTGACCACCTGGGCTACGCCGTTAAAATGGCCGGGGCGGTGTTTTCCCTCCATCACGGTTTCCAGACTTCCGAACTGAAACACCCGAGTGTCGGGCTCGGGATAGATCTCTTCAACCGAAGGGGCAAAAACATACCGGCAGCCGGTAGATTGAAGTAATTTTAAATCGGCGTCGAGGTTGCGCGGATAACGCAGCAAATCATTCGGATCATTAAACTGGGTGGGATTGACAAAAATGCTTACCACTCCGGCGCCATTCTCCGCAACAGCCCTTTCCACCAGGGAAAGGTGTCCGCGGTGCAGTGCCCCCATCGTCGGAACAAAGCCGATGGTCCCCGATTGCCGGGCCTGATCAAGTAACTGTTTTAAAAGTACTTTTGAAGTAACCAGTTCCATTTTCGTAAAATGAGGCTACAAAGTAAATAAATATATTCCCAACTGACCAACGAAAAAAATGGAATTGTAATCTAATGGGTTGATTAGCTGCAATTAATTGATATTCCAGATAATTTTGTTAATTTTGCACCTGTTTTAATCGCATTCGTAAATCAAAATGGAAAGCAAAAAAATCCTTTATGTTTCGCAAGAAATCACCCCCTATTTACCCGAAAACGAGATGTCAGAAATCTCACGTTATCTCCCGCAGGGAGTCCAGGAAAGAGGGAGGGAGATCAGGACTTTTATGCCCCGTTTTGGATGTGTTAACGAGCGCCGTAACCAGTTACACGAAGTCATTCGTCTTTCGGGGATGAACTTGGTCATCGACGACACCGATCACCCGCTGATCATTAAAGTTGCCTCGATCCAGGCAGCCCGGATGCAGGTCTATTTTATCGACAACGAAGACTATTTTCAGCGGAAGTTTCTTTTGACCGACGAAAACGACCAGCCTTTTGAAGACAATGACGAACGAGCCATCTTCTTCGCGCGCGGCGTACTGGAAACCGTGATCAAACTGCGGTGGGCACCCGATATCATCCACTGTCACGGTTGGCTGTCGGCCCTGGTGCCCCTCTACATCAAAAAATATTACCACGACGATCCGCTCTACAAGCAATCCAAAGTGATTTATTCGGTCTACAACGACGAATTCCCGGAGAGCCTGGACCAAAACTTCAGTAAAAAACTGCTGCTGGAAGGGATCACCCCCGAGGATGTAAAAATCCTGGAAAACCCGACCTATGAAAACATCTCCCGTTTGGCAATCGACTATTCCGACGCCATCATTCAGGGGTCAGAAAAAATTAACCCCGAAATCCAGCAGTATATTCAAATGTCCAAAAAATTATTCTTAGCTTTCCAGCCCAAAGAAACCTATATTGATGCCTACAACGAATTTTATGACAAAATCTAAAAAAGGAACGAGTAATTGTCTAAACGTGAAGGAATTTAAAAAAATTAGAACTTACGGCAAAGGTAAGCTTTGCCTGTATGCTGCCCTGTTGTTGTTTGCCCTGGGTTCGTGCAGCGAGCCGGGCGATGTAGGCATGGAGCTGCTTCCCACCACCGATTTGATCAAAGTTGGAAGCGTGGTTGACAAAAATATCCAGGCATATACCTTTCAGGAAGGGAATGTCAGATCGGACGAGGCTCCCAAAAGTTTACTCGGCAGTATGAACGACCCGACCTTCGGGAAAATCTCGATCGATCTGGCCACCCAATTCCGGATCCAGTCGTTTCCCTCGAAGTTTAAAAATGCCACCGCCGACTCGGTGGTGCTGTACCTCTACTACCGTAATGTCTACGGCGACACCTCAACGGTACAGAAGCTGAAGGTTTATGAACTGCAGCAATCCATCAGTATTGACGACAGCAGCTACACGCACAACGATCTGTCTCAACTGGCCTCGCCGGTCCTGCTGGGAGAAAAACAGTTCAAACCCAAAGTTGCGCGCGACTCAACCACCCGGGATACCCTTTACCAGCTTTTGTCGATCAAACTCGACAACTCGCTGGCCAGTAAACTGATCACCGCCGACTCGCTCGACATGATCAACTCCGATGTTTTCCTGGACTATTTCAAAGGGTTGTATGTGCAAGCCGAGCAGGTGCAGCAGACAGGAGCGATTATTTCGCTGGAACTGCAGAGCTCCAGCAGCTTTCAGGGATCGGCGCTGGTGCTGTACTACCGCAACAACACCGACACGCTGAACTACGCTTACCGCTGTACCTCGTTCAGCGCACGGCTCAATTCGGCCAAACACGACTATTCGCAAACAGCTTTTTACCCCAACCTGAACAAGGAGACCGTCACCGACAGCCTGATCTACATCCAGCCACTCGGGGGCCTCGAATCCAAAGTTTACATTCCGGGGCTGGAACGCTGGCGCGACTCCACAAATATTGCCATCAACAAGGCCGAAATTATCTTCCAGGTAGATACAACCACTTCCAACTACCGAAAATTTCCGTTGCCTTCGCAACTCTTCCTCACCGTGGTAAAAGGAGATGAACGTCCGAGGCCGCCGGCCGACTACTACTTCTATCCGCTCTATTACGGCGGTTACCTGCGCAGCGACTATGCCTACCACTTTAACATCACCCAACATCTGGAAGAAATCATTAAAGGGAAGACTGAAAACCAGGGCTTTTACCTGACCACTGCCCAGAAAAACAGCCAGGCCAACCGCGTGGTGCTGAAAGGAAGCACCAGCAAGGTGGGAATCAAAATGGTGGTAACCTACTCGAAGTTCTTTCAGTAACGCTGAAAAGATTTTAATCCAGTAACAATATCTTGTAAAAGATTCGGGCTTCTGCCGGTTGTCAATCCAAAACCAGCAGAAGCCTTTTTGTTTTTCTCAACTCCGGAGTTGCGCTGAACGCCCCCAAATAAAAAACCCGGCTGGTAGCCGGGCTTCGTTATTTCTTTGTTTTGATCCTGATTTCTCCCTTTTTCCCGGGCTTCTCCTTACTGGGCTTAATCACCTCGATGGTTTCAATCTGATCAGGGTTTATTTTCTTCACCTCCGGGGCCTCCACCTTTTTACCATCAATATAATAAACGATGTTGGTATCGCCCGGCATACTCAAAAAGATGGGCTGCCGCTGATATTTTTCGGCCAGTTCGCGGTAACGTTCAGCCATTTCGCGCTGCTGCTGGCTGAATTCAAAATTTTTGGCAGAAAATTCCCGCGATTTCTCTTCAGCCAGCTTCCGAAGCTCCTCGGCCTGCTGCTGAATTTGTTTCTGCTGCTCTTCCGAAAAGTTAAAGGAGTACTCGCCGCTTCCCGCACCCCACGCTACAGAGCCGGGCTGGCCATTGATCCGGTAAAGATTTTCCAGCCCTTTGATATTAAGCGCTTTGTTCAGCTCTGAAACGGTTGAAAGGTCAATATCTCCGTCCAGCTCAACAAGCGTCAGCCGGGTGGCGGTGGCGGTAACCAACGAGAGGGCCGTGATTTTCTCCCCGTTTTTCTTCAGAAAAACTTTCAGGTCTTCCCCCATCCGGTTTTCGGTTTTGAACAGCGTAAACGACTGGTTTTTGTAATAGTTCAGAATCGTCTGATGGATTTCGGAAGTGGCGCCTGCCCCTTTTCCGGTACTTTTATCGGCCGCAAGGGCGCTTTGTGAAACCACCAGAATGTTGTTCAGCTTTTTCAGCGTTTCGTAAACCGGCGAATTCTCCTCCACCTGCTTCTTCTTCAGATAGAGGTCAAACATGTCGCGGGTGAGGTTGGTTGCACTGAACCCTTCCTGGCTGGCATATTTTTCGGTCAGCGTACCGAACAAGCCCTGCGAAAAAGCTACTGCTGAAAGGAGCAGGGCCAAACTCAAAAAAACAATTCGTTTCATGGTATTCGTTTTTAGTTCACAATGATTTCCACGTTGTCATCCACCCACAGCACCAGCATTTCCGGCTCCTCGGCCCCGGGCTGCAAACTGTTCGAAACCTGGTAAAGGGCCTGCTCCATCAGCAGAAACTGCTGTTCGGATTTGCGGTGGCTTTGATACCCTGCCAAAAGAGTGATCAAACCCGCGAGCACGGCCGCAGCCGATGTCAGCCTGTAAATTCTGAACCGGAGGCTTCTTTTTTTGACCTCTTCTTCAACCCCCCTGAAGATCTCCTCTTCCAGCCCGTCCGGAAGTTCCGATTCCCGGGCGTAATAGCCAAAAATCTCTTTTTCGGGCAAGTTTTCCCTGTCGGCGGCAATCTCCTCCCGCAACATTTTTTCTTCCTCCGGAGTCGTCTGACCGTTGTAATATTTTTCAAGCAGGTTGGCAAGTTCCTCTTTCATAGTCGTAAATCTTTATCAGTTCTTCTCTCACTTTCATTCTCGACCGCGACAACAACACCCGGATATAAGGAATTTCGTAACCGGTAAGCGCCCGGATCTCTTCGAAAGAAAAGCCTTCGATCTCGCGCAACTGCAACACCTCGCGGTATTTGTCGGGCAGTTTTTTCATAATTTGGTGAACATGCTCCAGCTTTTCGCGAATTTCCAGGTCATTTTCGGCCAGCGGCGCCACCATTCTTCCTTCGTCGGCCGGATCGAGCAGCGGCAGTTTCCGCTTTTTTTTGAGGTCGAAACAGAAATTGCGAGCTACCGTAGCCACAAAACCATCGAGGTTGGAACAGTTCTGCAGGTCGTGGCGTTTGTTCCACAGTTTGATCATCAGCTCCTGCAAAGCATCCCTGGTCTCCTCCTCGCTGCATAAAATGCGCTTCACCAGTGGGTAAAGCCTACGCGCGTAAGGCAACATCCGGCTTTTAAACTCTTCTGTTGTCATTCTATATCCAATAACGACTGCGTTCGGTTTTTATAACAGCGGGGAACAATATTTTTTCAGCACGTTCCCTCCAATTGGCGGCAAAACCCTATTTTTGCGGTTCTTATTTTCAGTTATGACCTTTACGCAGTTTCTCACCTTCCTGCTCATCGGCATCGGATTAAGTTTTGACACCTTTGCTGTGTCGGTTTCCTTCGGAATTTTGAAAAGAGAGATTCACTTCCGGCAGGCCTGCCTTGTCGCCTTTTGCCTGGCTTTTTTTCAGGCGCTTTTTCCGGTTATCGGCTGGTTTATCGGGATGTCGGTAAAAAACCTGATTGCCCGTCTTGATCACTGGATTGCCTTCGGGCTGCTGGTCCTGATCGGGGCACGGATGATTTACGAAGGATTGCGCGAGGTGGAGCAGCGAAAAGATTTTGACCCCATGAAGCTGGGCGTTCTGATCGGACTTTCGGTAGCTACCAGCATCGATGCGCTGGTGGTGGGGCTGAGCTTCGGCTTTCTGGAAACCCACATTCTCCTGCCGGCGGCTGTTATCGGCTCGGTTACCTTTATTGCAGCAATGTTGGGAATGCTTTTCGGAAAAAATATTTCGGGCAAAAAAAGCCACCGCTCCATCATCCTGGGAGGGATTATCCTGATTTTGATCGGCGGAAAAATCCTGCTGGAACATTTGCTGGGCTAATTTCCCAGCTTATCGATCCGCATGGTTACCACCCGCTCGGAATCGGCAATTTCCCGGTTCAACTTCGGATAAGGTTTCACATCGATCAGCCTGAAGAGATGAACCCCCACCGTATCTACCGGCTTAAAATGCGACCGCAGCACCAGCTCTTCTGTTTTATCCTGATTCAGATACCAGTAAACCGAAACCTCGCCCTGCCAGAAACAATATGCCCCTTCGGGACAGCGCGAATCAGAGATCCTATTAATCTGCAAAACCAGTGCGTTATCTTCCGAAACATAGCGGTTACCAGGTTGGAACTTCACTTCGGAGCCGTAGGCAAAAACATACGACTCCCGCTCTTCATCGCACGAAAGCATGAAAAGCATGGCTAAAAAGAGAACCCAGGTTTTCATATTCCGTTCATTTTAATGGATGTAACGTTTAAATCAATGTTAAGATGCAAAACGCCTCCTGAAAGTTGCGTGAAACATCTAATTTTGCACCAACAATTTGAAAACATGAAGATAGGGAACCTGGAACTGGGAAAAATGCCGCTTTTTTTGGCGCCGATGGAAGACGTCACCTACAAGTCGTTTCGGTACATGTGCAAAAAATATGGAGCCGATGTGATGTACACCGAATTTGTTTCGTCGGAAGCGCTGATGCGAAATGTCAAAAAGACTCTGCACAAAATGACGCTTTTTGATTTCGACCGGCCGGTGGCGATCCAGATCTACGGACACAACATCGACTCGATGGTGCTCGCAGCCAAGGTGGCCGAAGAGGCAGCCCCCGATTTTATTGACATCAACTTTGGCTGTCCGATGAAAAAAATTATCCGCCACGGAGCCGGGGCAGCCATGCTGCTCGATCTCCCCAAAATGCAGGAGATGGCCGAGGCGGTGGTGAAAGCCGTTCATTTGCCGGTGACCGCCAAAACCCGGCTCGGATGGGACGAAACCAGCAAACCCATCCTGGAAGCGGCCCTTCGCCTACAGGACGCCGGAATCGCAGCGCTGGCCATTCATGGCCGCACCCGCAGCCAGCTATACACCGGCGTGGCCGACTGGTCGCTGATTGGCGAAGTGAAAAACGACCCGCGCATATCCCTCCCCATCATCGGAAACGGCGACATCAAAAGCCCGGAACGTGCCGCCGAACTGTTGCGCCAATCGGGGGTCGACGGACTGATGATCGGCCGTCCCGCCATTGGAAGGCCCTGGATCTTCCGCGAAATCAAACACTATTTTGAAACAGGCGAACTGCTCCCGCCTCCCACCGTCGATGAAGTGGTTGAAAATGTACGCGAGCAGCTGCAACTCAGCATCGGCTGGAAGGATAACGAACGGAGCGGCATTCTGCAAATGCGCCGCCATTTTGCAAAATATTTCCCCCACCTGCCCGACTTTCGCGAACTCAGGATCCAGCTTTTACAGGCCGAAACGTTTCAGGAAACCAACCTGCTGCTCGACCGGATCCTGGAAAAATATGCCGGACAACGCGTCGATTACAGCGATGTGAGTTTAAATTAGATGGAAAACCGTTTTATAAAATATTATTCTGAACGGTCGTTGTGGAAGAAGATCCGGGAGATGTCAAAAGCGGCCGGAACGCAGGTTATTTACGCGGTTCTGCTGCTCTTCTACGTCATGAAAAACAGCAACGTATCCCTGAAAACCAAGCTGGCAATCACGGCTGCCCTGGGCTACTTTATCTTCCCGGCCGACGCTATTCCCGATCTGGCGCCGCTCATCGGCTTCTCCGACGATCTGGGGGTACTGCTTTTTGCGCTCACCCAAATAGCGGCCAGCATCACGCCCGAAATTAAGAGCCAGGCCAAAGAGAAGCTGAATGAGTGGTTTGGCGCGGTTGACGAAAAAGAGCTGCTGGCGCTCGAAGAAAAAATTTCGTAACCCGTCCCGGGGTACGTGGCACCATTTTTGATTTTTTTATTCCTGTTTTGCAGAAAGTCGTGAAAAGAGCACACTGTTTTCACACTTTCGTGGTAACTGAACGTTGTTTTTTGTTTTCTGCTTTTAAACGCCGGTCCACCGCCGGCGTTTTTATTGATCCGAAATCCCTATTTTTAGCGCCCGAAACTTAAAAATCATGTTTCAATTCGATCTTTCGCTCGTACAGTGGGTGTTACTTGCCGTATGTGCCATTTTTGTCGGGATGTCGAAAGTCGGTGTCCCGGGCGTGTCGCTGATCACAATCCCGGTGCTGGCCTTTATTTTCGGAGGAAAACCTTCAACCGGCATTTTACTCCCCATGCTCATGCTGGCCGACCTGTTCGGAGTGGGTTATTACCACCGTCATGCCCGCTGGAACTATCTGGTCAGGCTCTTTCCGTGGGCATTTGCCGGACTGGCGGTCGGGCTGTGGGTGGGCGAGATCGTCAGCGACGAATGGTTTAAAAACATCATTGCGTTGCTGGTTTTTCTGAGCCTGGGACTGATGTTGTGGCGTGACCGCACCAAAGGGGCAACATTTTTCCCCGAAACCTGGTGGTTTGCCGCCGCGATGGGAATATTGGGCGGATTTGCCACCATGATCGGGAATGTAGCCGGCCCTGTTTTTGCCATTTACCTGCTGGCCATGCACCTCCCAAAAAACCATTTTATCGGCACCACTGCCTGGTTTTTCCTCATCATCAACGTTGTCAAATTTCCGCTGCAGTTTTTCGTCTGGAACAACATCACCCTGCAATCGCTGTCGATTAACCTGCTGATGCTGCCGGCAATTGCGCTGGGAGCCCTTTCGGGCATCTGGCTGGTTAAAGCCATCCCCGAACGAACTTACCGGTTATTTGTTATTGTAGTGACCGCTTTATCAGCATTTTTGCTGTTAATATAAACTGAAAATGAAACAACTTTTTGAATTTTTCGAGGATAAACCTGTTGCTTCGGTTTTAGACATCGGAACCGGGAGTGGCGACTTTATCGATCTGCTGGCCCATATTTTCCCCGGAGCGCAACTCATTGGCATTGATCCCGACGGGACGGTACTTTCCCAGGCCCGCCAAAAACTGCCACAGGAAAACATCCAGTTCCGTCAGATGGAAGCCCAACACCTGGGATTTCCGGGAAACACGTTCGATGTGATTGCGGTTTCCAACGCGCTGCACCACCTGCCATCGCCCGAAATGTCGTTTGCCGAGATGAAACGGGTGGTAAAACCTTCCGGCTGGATCCTGATCAGTGAACTGGTCTGCGACAACCTCACTCCGGCGCAGGAAAACCAGAAGCTTTTTCACCACCTCCGCAGCCGGATCGACCGGTTGAATGGCATTTTCCACCGGGAAACCTTTTCACGACAGGAAATTTTCGGGATGGTAACTGCCTGTGAACTCACGGTCAAACACCATTTTGAGTTTAGCCAGTGGCCACAGCCGGAAACCCGTCCCGCCGAGCTGCAATTTTGGAAGGACAAGATGCAGACAAACCTGAAACGCGCCGAAGGATTTGCGGAATATGAAGAGCTGGCTGCCCGGGCCAAACTTTTCGAACAACAGATTTCCGAATCGGGTTTTCAACCGGCGATCAATCTGGTTATCCTGGCCCAGAAATAAAAAACCCGGTCTGCTGCCGGGTTCAGAAATTTCGATATTTTTTCCGTCTTATCCTTTCAAGGCTTCAGCACCGCTGGAAATCTCCAGAATGGCCGTTGTGATGGAAGCCTGCCGGGCTTTGTTATACTGCAGCGTGAGATCTCCCAACAGTTCGGTGGCATTGTCGGTAGCCTGGTGCATGGCCGTCATGCGGGCGCCGTGTTCGGCGGCATTGGAATCGAGCAGCGCCTTGTAGAACTGAATTTTCAGCGAACGGGGAATCAACTCCCGAATGATCTCCTCTTTCGAGGGTTCGTAAATAAAAGGATAGCCCATCTTTTCGTCGTGCTCTTTCCCCATCGAAACCGGCAAAAACTGTTCGGTAACCTGCAGCTGAACAGCTGCATTTTTAAATTCGTTGTAAACCAGCTCAATCCGGTCGTAGGTACCGGTCACAAAAGCCTCCATCCAGCCGGAGGCAATTTTTGAACAGTTTTCAAAAGTCAGCTCGCTGAAAATATCGTGGTTGGTACCGCTCAGCTTCAGTTGAGCCTGTTTGAGCTGTCGCTCTCCCATTTTCCCCAGGGCAAAAAAACTCACTTTCCCCTCTCGCAGCTGGCTGGCATATTTTTTCCGGGCCAATTCGATGGCCATTTTCGAGATGTTGGTATTAAAACCTCCGCACAATCCCCGGTTGGAAGAGATCAGCACGATGAGTACCTTTTCGGGTTCGCGATCCTGTGTAAACACCGAATCGTCCACATTTTCCAGGCTGGCGCTCAGCGTTTGAAGAATCTGATGCAGTTTTCCGGCATAGGGCCTGATCTGCAAAATGGCATCCTGTGCCTTTTTCAGCTTGGCTGCCGACACCATTTTCATGGCGCTGGTTACCTGGCGCGTGGTCTTCACCGAGGCGATGCGGGTTCGTATTTCTTTCAGACCGCCCATAAATTGAATGACTGAATGACTTAAAAACGCAAAAAAACTCCGTGTTTCTTCCCGTTTTTGGTCGGGTTATAAACTATTTATAAAATTTTTCGGCTACTTCCGCGGCTACTTTCCGCAGGGTATCCTCAGCTTCGTTGGTCAGATTTCCCTCTTTCAGGAGGTTGAGCAGATCTTTGTACTGCATTTCAAGCCGCTCCAAAAAATCGGCCTCAAACGCCTTCACCTTGTCCACCGGCACCCGTCGCAGGAGCTCTTTGGTTCCGCAGTAAATAATGGCAATCTGGTGTTCGAGTTTCATCGGCTGGTATTGCCCCTGTTTGAGGATTTCCATGTTTTTCCGGCCTTTGTCGAGCACCCGAAGGGTGGCGGCATCCAAATCGGAACCAAACTTCGAGAAGGCTTCCAGTTCGCGGAACTGGGCCTGGTCGAGTTTCAGTGTCCCGGCAATCTTTTTCATCGCTTTTACCTGCGCGGTACCGCCCACCCGCGAAACAGAGATACCCACGTTGATGGCCGGTCTGACCCCGGCATTAAACAGGTTCGATTCCAGAAAGATCTGTCCGTCGGTAATGGAGATGACGTTGGTGGGAATATAGGCCGACACGTCGCCGGCCTGGGTCTCGATGATCGGCAACGCCGTCAGCGACCCGCCGCCCTTTACTTTATCTTTCAGACAGTCGGGCAGGTCGTTCATCTGGGCCGCAATTTCATCCGATTCGATGATCTTGGCGGCCCGTTCGAGCAGGCGGGAGTGCAGGTAGAAAACGTCGCCGGGATAGGCTTCGCGTCCGGGCGGACGACGGAGCAACAGCGACACTTCGCGGTACGAAACCGCCTGTTTGGAAAGGTCGTCGTAAATGATCAGGGCATCACGGCCCGTGTCACGGAAATATTCGCCAATGGCAGCGCCGGCATACGGGGCATAAAACTGCAGCGCTGCCGGATCGGAAGCGGTAGCCATCACAATCACGGTATAGTCCATGGCGCCGTGTTTGGCCAGGGTCGCTGCAATGTTGGCGACCGTCGAGCCTTTTTGTCCGATGGCCACATAAATACAGTAAACCGGCTTCCCTTTTTCAAAATTTTCCCGCTGGTTGATGATGGTGTCGATGGCCACGGCCGTTTTTCCGGTTTGCCGGTCGCCGATAATCAGCTCGCGCTGCCCACGCCCAATGGGAATCATCGCATCAATGGCTTTTAACCCGGTTTGGAGAGGCTGTTTTACCTTCTGGCGGAAGATTACCCCGGGAGCTTTGCGTTCGAGGGGCATTTCGAGCAATTCGCCCACGATGGCGCCTTTTCCGTCGAGTGGTTCCCCAATGGTGTTGATCACCCGTCCCAGCAACTGTTCGCCGACCATGATGGAAGCGATGCGGCGCAACCGTTTAACGGTATCTCCCTCCCGAATGGCTTCGGAAGGGCCGAGCAGCACGACACCAACATTGTCTTCTTCCAGGTTGAGGACGATCCCTTTGATCCCGTTCTCAAACTCAATCATCTCATTCGATTCCACATTGGAAAGGCCGTAGATGCGGGCGATCCCGTCGCCAACTTGCAACACGGTTCCCACTTCTTCCAGTTCGGCTTCACTGGTAAAGCCTTCCAATTGTTTTTTCAGAATCTGAGATACTTCAGCAGGTTTAATATCAGCCATTTTATGGATTTTTTATTCTCGGGTATTACTTGTTAATTTCAGTTTCCAGCAATCTGGATTTTATTTTTTTGAGTTGGGTGGCCACGCTGGCGTCAAGTTGCCGGTCGTCGATGCGCAGGATCATCCCGCCGATAATCGCCGGATTTACCTTCTCGGTCAGTTCGATCCTGACGCCGGACTCTTTGGCCAGCTGCTCCCGGATCTTTTCGAGCGTAGCTGCCGACAGCCGGGTGGCGGTTGTAACCACCGCCGTGGAAATGCCTTGTTCTTTCCGGACAAAATCGAGGAAATCCCGGCATATCCCCGGAAGGTGAACTTCGCGTTTGTTTTCGGCAATCAGAATTAAAAACCGAAGGGTTAATTCTGTGACGTGAGGTTGAAAAATCTGCCGGATCAGGTCTGTCTTGCGCGAAGTTTTGATCACCGGACTTTCGAGCAGCAGGAGGAAGTCGGGCGACTCGTTGCAAAGGTTATACACCTTTGTTATGTCGCGGCTCAACGGGTCCATCTGGTCTTTCTCTTTTGCCAGGGCAAAAAAAGCCTTGGCATACCTGACGGTTATTTTGCTTTGATTCATGAATTTCAGTTCAGATTAAGATCGTTCAGCGAGTCGTTGACAAATTTCTCCTGATCGTCGGTGGCAAGCAGCTCTTTGCGCAAGATTTTTTCGGCAACCAGCACCGACAGTTCGGCGACCTGTTTTTTGATTTCGCCGATGGCGGCAACTTTTTCCGACTCTATTTGCTGACGGGCCAGTTCAATACTTTTCTGCGCCTCCTGCATGGCTTTTTCTTTTGCTTCAGCCACAATTTTCTCCCTGATCTCCTTGGCTTCCTTCAAAATCAGGTCTTTTTCCCTGCGGGCTTCGCTGATTATCTTTTCGTGGTCAGCTTTCAGGCTGGCCACTTCCTGCCTGGCTTTATCGGCCGAGCTGAGGGCATTTGCAATCGATATTTCCCGATCTTTCAGGGCGTTCAGGATTGGTTTCCAGGCAAATTTGCGCAGGATAAACAACACGATGCCAAAGATGATGACCATCCAGAAGATGGTGCCGGGATTTGGAGTAACTAAACCCATAGTGATCCAGTTTTTCAGTTAAAAACAGACAAACCCCCGGCAATCCCGGGGGCGTCTGCTGTTTTCAAAATTTTTTTTAGCCAACAAAAATTACCAGCGCACAAATGATCACGGCAAAGAAGGCTACCCCTTCGATCAATGCTGCCGACACGATCATATTTGAGCGGATATCGCCACTGGCTTCCGGCTGACGGGCGATGGCTTCCATCGCGCTGGCTCCGATGCGGCCAATGCCCATACCAGCGCCAATAGCTGCCAACCCTGCTCCAATTGCGGCGCCCATGGCTCCCAGGGCAATCTCGGCTAACAATACGAATAAAGCTGTCATAATACTATTATTTAGTTATTAAGGTTTTCAATGGTGATGTTCGGCTGTTGCCATGCCAAAATAGAGGGCTGACAACAACGTAAAAACATAGGCCTGGATAAATGAGACCAGTACATCGAGCAGCAGCATAAACACGGAAAAGGCTATCGATACCACACTAATGCCGTAACCGGCCGTTGCGCCCATTAAACTGCCGAAGATGAAAATCAGGCTCACAAATACCGTCACAATCAGGTGCCCTGCCATCATGTTGGCAAAAAGACGAACCATCAGAACAAACGGCTTGGTGATCACTCCCGAAAGTTCGACGATCGGCATCAGCGGAATCGGAAACTTCAGCCACCACGGCACATCGGGATTATAGATCTCTTTCCAGTAGTGTTTGTTCCCGTTAATGGTGGTAAGCACGAAGGTAAACAGCGCCAGCACCATGGTCACGGCAATATTTCCGGTTACGTTGGCTCCAAACGGGAAGATGGGGATCAACCCGATGAGGTTGTTAAACAGGATAAAGAAAAACAGGGTGAGCAGAAACGGCATAAACTTCTCGAACCGTTTGTCGCCAATGGCGGGCCGGGCCACCTCGTCGCGAATAAAAACAATCACCGGTTCAACCAGGTTTTGCAGGCCTGACGGGGCTTTTCCGGCATTTTTTTGGGCCGAACGGGCTACCGACAGAAAAACCCACAACAGAAGAATAACCGAAACCAGAACCCCGGCCACTGTTTTGGTAATCGAAATATCGACTGGTTTTCCGACAATCTCCCCACTTTCATCGATCTCTACAATTTTTCCTTCATAGGGTCCTTCGTGGGCAATTTTAAATCCGTTGTAAGCTGCTTCCCCGTGATGAAATTTCGAGGACAGAAAGATATTCAGCCCTTTGGTGGAGCTGTAAACAATCACCGGTAATGGGATGCTGATATGTTTTTCGCCGAAACTGGTAATGTGCCACTCGTATGCATCGGAAACATGCTCGATGACAAATTTACCCGCATCGAACACCTTTTCGGAGTGGGATGAATCCGGAACAGCTTTTTCTGTTCCAGGCAACTGTTGCGCCGAAACACGCAGGAGAAAAACTCCCCATGCAACCAGCAAAATCATTATTACCTTGCTAATTTTCAGCATAATTGGTTTAGCTATATTTTCAAGTGTTCACAAATTTAAAAGTTTTTTCATTGGACGGTTATAATTTGAACTTTTATCTTCAAGATTTAATCGTGGGTTAGGAATCGAATAAGCCTTCGGGCTAATTATCACATTTTCAGAATATTTTTAATTCTTTTCCCGTGTAATGCGGGACAAATGTGAAACTTCCAGAAAGGAGAAAACGATGTAGAGCAACAGGGTGACAATTACAAAACTAACGGCGTTGTCCTTTTTTAAAGCTAAATAGATTACTGCCACCAGCGAATAAACAACCAGTTTTCCGAAGGTAACCAGCATGTGCTGGCGGGTAAACCGGGCAAAATCAGCGTGGGCTATCTTCAGCTGGTAAGTATGGAGCAGCAGCGTAAACAGGAAGAAAAAGCCCAGCAGAAAGGGAAAAACCGGGAGATAGTAAGGCTGAAGGAAAAAATAGAAGACCGCGCCCCCCAGCAACGCCAGCAAAAGGGTTACTCCCAGTAACCGGAAAAAAAACTGTTTTACGTAACGATTCATTTCTTCAGGATATTACGGATTCCGTACAAAATGGCCAGCACCACCGATATGATGGAAAAGGCAAATGTGAAGGCCATGAAACTGTTCCCCATCCACTGGTCGATTTTGTAACCCAAAAAAGTGAGGCCTCCGATGATGGCCGCCATTTCGAACCCCAAACTGGAGTAGCGGATAAAATCATCGAACTTCTTCTTTGGATCCGAATCGCCGGGGCGTTCCATCTCAGGCGGGATTTTCGCCCATTTTGCAGCTTCCGGTAAAAACCGAACCGGGCTCTACCGACAGTTTGCCGGCAACAATATCACCCACGATAGTGGCCGAAGCTTTCATCGACAGGAGATCAGCAGCATGGATCCGCCCTTTTACGGTTCCGGAAATTTCGATGTTGGCACATTCAATTTCGCCTTCAATGGTTCCCGACTCGCCTATTACCAACCGGCCTTTGGAACTGATATTGCCTTTCAGCTGTCCGTCAATCCGGATATCGCCTTCCGAAATGATATCCCCGACAATTTTGGTCCCGGAGCTTATCAGGTTAATATTCTGCGTGTGGGTATCAGAGGTGGTCTTTTGGTTCATCTTTGCCATTGGTATTTTAGTTTCAACTTCAACAGTCCTGAAAATAATTAAATTTTCGCGTATTGCGTCCTTTTTTATCAGGCCGATGAAATTACAAAAAAAATGATGGCTGCCAAAAAACCTGTGGCTTTTTGCCCAACAATCAGGAGAACAAAACCTGGCGCTGAAAATCAACAGGATACCGCGCCCCCGTCATAGGCCCACTTCAGGTAGACACTTCCCCAGGTAAATCCGGCGCCAAATGCAGCCAGAATGATATTATCCCCTTTTCGCAATTGTTCTTCGTAGTCGTACAGGCAGAGCGGAATAGTCGCGGCAGTGGTGTTTCCGTATTTTTCGATATTAATCATCACCTGTTTCGGGTCGATCCCCATCCGGCGGGCCGTAGCATCGATGATGCGCATGTTGGCCTGATGAGGCACCAGCCAGGCCAGGTTTTCGGAGGTAAGTCCGTGCTTTTCCATCATCTCGGCAGCCACATCGGCCATTTTCGAGACGGCAAACTTAAAGACCGTCTGACCTTCCTGGTAAACGTAGTGTTCGCCTTTGAGTACGGTTTCGCGGCTGGCCGGCCGCAGCGATCCGCCGGCTTTCATGTGCAGGTGGTGCCGCCCCAGTCCGTCCACATGGTGAATGTGGTCAATAATACCGATCTCCTCATCGGTAGGCTCAAGCAAAACGGCAGTGCCGGCATCGCCAAACAGCGGACAGGTTGTACGGTCTTTGTAGTTGGTAATGGCCGACATTTTATCGGCACCTACCACCACCACCTTTTTGTATTGTCCCGATTCCACAAACTGCGAAGCGGTAACCAAGGCAAAAATAAATCCTGAACAGGCGGCATTCAGATCGAAACTCCAGGCATTGTGAATGTCGGCTTTGTGGGCAATAATATTGGCTGTCGCCGGGAAGGGCATGTCGGGTGTGATGGTGGCACAGATCAGCAGGTCGATTTCAGCGGGCGAAGTATGGGTCTTTTGGAGCAACTGTTTGACGGCCTCAGCCCCCATGTCACTGGTGGCCTGATCTTTTCCGGTCAATATTCTTCTCTCTTTAATCCCAATGCGTTGCATAATCCACTCGTCAGTGGTGTCAACCATCCGGCTGATCTCTTCGTTGGTAAGCCGGTACTCGGGCAAAAAAGCCCCCACGCCGGTAATTGCTGCTCTTATCTTCTTCATAAAATGATCCTCCTGGGAATAAAATGAAATTTTTCTGTTTATAAAACTCTTGTTTTCAGGCTTCTAAATAAAAAGCCCTGAACCGAAATTCAGGGCCGGAAAAATAAAAGGAATATTTTGAAGATCAAAGATTTTACCCAATAAAAAAACACCTAATTGTCTGTAAAACAATTAATTATTGTGTTCGAAAATTTTAAGATAAAAGCAAAAAAAAGATCAGAAGCACTTTCTGATCTGATGGCCGGGTTAAACGGCAACTTCTTTTTCAATAACCTGTTTACCGCGGTAGTAGCCACATTCCGGACAAATATTGTGGAATTTTACTGTGGCCCCACAGTTGGAACAAGTAGCCAGCGTAGGGAGAACAGCCTTATCGTGGGTTCTGCGTTTATCCCTTCTGGTTTTCGAATGTTTATGCTTCGGATGCGCCATTATAATTTGATTTTAATTATTGTTCAACAATTTCTTTAACTCATCCCACCGTTCGTCGGTTTTTTCCACTTCCTGGTGGGTATATTTTTCCAATTTTTCCAACATTTCCGGGTCGCAACCGCTCTTCCCGTCTTTTCGGTCCGGGTGAACGTGTTTCAACGGAACACTTATCGAGATGTACTCATAAATCAGCTGTGCAACATTGATCTGGTACTCTTCGGGCAATATCCAAATCACATCATCACCCTCTTCCGATTCGGTTTCGCCGAATTTGACAAATACCGTTTCCTGATCTTCAACCGGTTGATCATACCAGTCCAAACAGCGGTCGCACATCAGCTTAACTGTTCCTTCCAGCCTGATTTGCAAAGCCAGGAAACTGCTGTGTTTTTCCAGCGTAACCTGCACTTTCACGGCAGCCTGGTTGATAAGACTATTCTCGAAGTGCTCAAAGAACGAATCACCGATCTGAAAGTCAAAAACATGACTGCCTTCTTTCAGGCCTTTAAACAAGATATTATATGTCGATAACTTTTCCACGGTGCGAAAAAAGTGTTGCAAAAGTATAAATTTTTACTTTACTGCTGAAATTTTTGTCAAAAATTATTGAAAGATCAGCTTTTAAGCTTTCTAAAAAGGATGATCCGGAAGGTAGTTCCTTTGTTGATTTCAGAATTCCGGATGAATATTTTTCCGCGGTGATAGTTTTCAACAATCCGCCTGGCCAGGGAAAGCCCCAGTCCCCATCCGCGTTTTTTGGTCGAAAATCCGGGCTGAAAAATATTGTTGTATTGTGATTTTGGAATTCCCTTGCCCGTATCGCTGATGTCGACAATCACGGCATTCTCTTTCTCTTTCAGCGACAAAGTGATGCTGCCGTGGTTATCCATCGCATCGATGGCGTTTTTGCAAAGATTTTCGATCACCCACGAAAAGAGCGCTTCGTTGAGCGGCACAATCCAATTGGCCGATTCATCGTAGCTGACCTCGTAGCGGATCTTCCCCGAAGAGCGGTTGCGCAGGTAGCCGACCGTTGAAGTGATCACGTCGGCCAGGTCGGAAGGTTGCAGCTCCGGTTTCGAGCCGATTTTGGAAAACCGTTCGGTGATCCTTTCCAGCCGCTGCGTATCTTTTTCCAGTTCTCCCACCAGTGTTTCGTCCACATTGTGCAGTTTGAGCAGTTCGGTCCAGGCCATCAGCGATGAGATGGGGGTTCCCAGTTGGTGGGCGGTTTCTTTCGACATTCCCACCCAAACCTGGTTTTGCTCGGCAGCCCGCGAAGCACTGAAAGCCAGATAGGCCACCCCGATAAACAGAAAAATCACCAACAGCTGCACAATCGGGAAAAGCCGCAGATTTCGCAACAGGTAGGATTCCCGGTAATAGAGAAATTGTTTACTCGTATCGGAAATAAAAATTTCGATCGGCGTATTGCGCGCCATCATTTTGCGAAGCTCTTTCTCCAGGATTTGTTCCCGGCGGCTGGGATTATACGGGATATTGGCGTCGATCAGGATTTTTCCGCTCTCGTCGGTAACAATCAGCGGGATCGACGTATTCTGATTGGTGATCATCTCAATCAGCGAGATATCCAGGTCGGTAAGCAAATCTTCACTGGCCAGCCGCTTGGTCGCTTCGGCCCACAACTCTACCTTTTTCCGCTCTTCCTGCGAAAGTTTATCGGTAAGCCAGTTGGTGTAAGCCAACGAAGCCATGCCGATAAGGATGGCAGACAAAAGGAGTAAAATTTTCCAGCGCCGTTTTTTCAGGTAAATATCCAAGTTTGAAAGATTTAATTCGGTTTCACCTTCAGAGAACGGGGGAACATCAGAAAAATTATCTGTCGGTCAACTTTAAAACGGCCTTGTGAATCCCCTCTGTATCAATACCACATTCCCGGTAGAGCTGATCCTGAGTTCCCTGTTCAATGAAGCGGTCGGGGATACCCAAAATCTTCAGACGGGCCGAATAGTCGTTTTCCGCCATAAATTCAACAACGGCGCTGCCAAATCCGCCTTTTACGGTTCCGTCTTCCACCGTGACAATCCTGCTGAACTTCCGGAAAACCGAATGCAGCAGCTCTTCGTCGAGCGGTTTGACGAAACGCAAATCGTAGTGAGCCGCCGAAATCCCTTCGCGGGCCAGTTTTTTGAGGGCCCGCTGGGCAAAAATGCCAGGTTTGCCAACCGTAAGAATGGCCACCTCTTCTCCTTCGGTCAAAAGACGTCCCCGTCCGATTTCAATTTTGCAGAAAGGCATCCGCCAGCTGGGATTTACCCCGCACCCCCGCGGATAACGAATGGCAATCGGTCCCATTTTTTCAAGCTGCGCGGTATACATCAGGTTGCGCAGTTCCAGTTCATCCATCGGAGCGGCAACCACCATGTTGGGTACGCTGCGCATGTAGGCCAGGTCGAATACGCCGTGGTGGGTGGCGCCGTCTTCGCCGACCAATCCGCCGCGGTCGAGGCAAAAGACCACATGCAGGTTTTGCAGCGCCACATCGTGGATCACCTGATCATAGGCCCGCTGCATAAAGGTCGAGTAAATATTGCAGAACGGGATCATTCCCTGAGTCGCCAGACCGGCCGAGAAGGTAACCGCATGCTGTTCGGCAATCCCCACGTCGAATGCCCGGTCGGGCATCTTTTCCATCATGGCATTTAAGGAACATCCCGAGGGCATCGCCGGCGTAATCGCCACGATTTTATCATTCATTTCGGCCAGTTCGATGATGGTTTCCCCGAAAACATTCTGAAATTTCGGGGCTTTCTCCACATCGCAATCGCAACGGTAAATCAGGCCGGTGTTTTTATCAAATTTGCCGGGTGCGTGATAGCGCGTCTGGTCCAGCTCGGCATACGGAAAACCTTTGCCTTTTTTGGTAAGCACATGCAACAGCTTCGGACCTTTTATCTCTTTCAGGTCGTTCAACACCTTGGTGAGATAAACCACATCGTGCCCGTCAACCGGTCCAAAATAACGAAAATCGAAAGCCTCAAACAGGTTACTCTGGTTGAGCAGCAGATTTTTCAGGGCGCCTTCGGTTTTCTGCACGGCCCGCCGGGCCAGCGGTCCAAAACCATTCAGTTTTCCCAAGCCATCCCAAACCTCGTCTTTCAGCCGGTTGTAGGTTGGCGATTTTGAAATATTGAGTAAATACTGGCTGAATCCGCCAACATTGGGATCAATCGCCATATTGTTGTCATTCAGGATGACCAGGATATCCGATTTCAGAAACCCGGCGTTGTTGAGCGCTTCGAAGGCCATGCCACCGGTCATGGCCCCATCGCCGATGACCGCCACAATTTTGCGGTCGGGTTCGTTTTTCAGCCGGGCTGCCACGGCCATTCCCAACGCTGCCGAAATAGAGGTTGAAGAATGCCCCACTCCGAAAGCATCGTATTCACTCTCGGCACGCTTGGGGAAACCACTGATTCCTTTGTATTTCCGGTTCAGATGAAACACATCGCGCCGTCCGGTCAGAATTTTATGCGCGTAAGCCTGGTGCCCCACATCCCACACAATCTGATCGTAAGGAGTATTGTAAACGTAATGCAAGGCCACCGTAAGCTCGACCACTCCCAGGCTTGCACCGAAGTGTCCCGGGTTGTTCGATACCGCATCAATTATAAAATCGCGCAAATCGGAACACACTTGCGAAAGTTCTTCTTTGCTCAGCTTTTTCAGGTCGGCCGGACTGTTTATCTTACTCAAAAATTTTGTCTTTATCTCTTCCATCAGGACCAACATTACGGGATTCAAAGATAGAATTATTCGGCGGAAAGTTTACCCCGCTTTTTCAGCTTTGAACCTGCACCGAAAAAATGTAACTTAGCGCGCGACAAAATGTTCACTAAATCCGGGTCTCCCCGGCGTTGTCCGTAACGTTCAACCATGTAAAACAGTTTTTGGAATGAAAACGATCAACTACCTTTTTATTGCCCTCACTTCGCTCTTTATTTTCTCGTGTGTTTCTTCACGGAAATTTAACGACATGCAATCGCGGCTCAACCAGGAAAACAGCCGGCTGACCCGTGAACAGATGGAGCTGACCACCCGCCACACCGAGTTGCTGGCGACAGCCCAGCAACTGCAGTCGAAAAACCTGGTGCTGGCCGGCCTGGTCGATCTCCTGAGCCGCGCCCAGGAGTCGCTGACCCGACAGCTGGAAACCATCCAGAAAGAGAAAAAGGAGATCGAACGACAGCTGGAAACCCTGAAAACCGGCAGCTCAGCCGAGATTGAAAAATTGCTGGCCGAACTCGACCAAACCCGTGGAAACCTGAATCAGCGGGAAGACAAACTGCGGGATGCCGAAAAAGCACTCCATGAACGAAATGCCAGGCTGGTTGAGCTGCAGGATGCCCTTCGCCTGAAAGATGAAGCGGTAAAACAGCTGAAGTCAAAAGTTATGGATGCGCTGGTCGGTTTTCAAAACAACGGGCTCACTGTTTTCGAAAAAAATGGCAAAGTTTACGTTTCGCTGGAAGAGCGGCTGCTGTTCAAAACCGGCCAATGGGAAGTGGATCCGAAAGGGCAGCAGGCCCTGCGCGACCTGGCGACTGTGCTGGCTCAAAACCCCGATATCAATGTCATGGTGGAAGGGCACACCGATGATGTCCCGATGCGCGGAACCGGCCAAGTGAAAGACAACTGGGACCTCAGCGTCATGCGTGCCACCGCTGTCACGAAAATACTGCTGCAGAACAAACAGATCGACCCGGTGCGGATCGTTTCAGCCGGACGCGGAGAGTACCTCCCTGTTGCGGTCGGCAAAACAGCCGAAGACCGTCAGAAAAACCGGCGTACCGAAATTATTCTCACGCCCAAACTCGACGAGTTGTTCAAGCTGCTTGAAACCAACTAACGCAGGTAGTGATGCACCAGCCGCAGCCCGTCGAGCGTCAGCAACGGCTCAATGATGCGAATCGACTGGGTGAGCGGCGCCATCACCGTACTGAGTCCGCCGGTAGCTACCACCGTAATTTTTCTGCCCAACTCCGCTTCGGTACGCTGCAACAGCGAATCAACCAGTCCGGTATACCCCAGCACAATGCCGGCCTGCATGGCATGAACCGTATTTTCGCCCAAAACCGATGGCGGCGGTACCAGATGGATCCGGGGAAGTTGCGCCGTTTTCCCGGCCAGCGCATTGACAGCGGTATTCAATCCGGGAGCAATGGCAACCCCCAGGATCAGGCCGCCCGCCCCCACGGTGGTGAACGTGAGCGCCGTGCCAAAATCGACTACCGTGGTAAATTCGCCATACTTTTCGTAGGCAGCCAGCGAGTTGGCCATCAGGTCGGTACCGATCTGGTAGGGATTTAATGTTTTGATGGGCAGCCGCCCGTAATTTTCGGGCCCCAGAATGACGGGGGTCAGCTTCAGAAAATCTTCAAGCATTTCAATAAACGGCTGCACCAGCGTAGGAACCACGCTGCTCAGCACAACCGCTTCAATCTGGCTGTCGCCGGTTAAGCCGTTGTTGATCAGCGAACGGAAAATCACTTCATACTCATCAGCCGTTTTCAGCGGATCGGTCTGGATCCGCCAGTGGGCAATCCACTCTTCGTGGTTGCTGATCCCAAAAACAATATTTGTATTTCCGATGTCGATTACCAGTAACATGATTATGGGTTTAAAAAAGTTTCAACTGTGTTTGCTGCTCTTTTTTCTGCACCTTTTCAGTCACCACCTGCTGGAAAAGCTCCTTTTCAATCGGATCGAGAAAAGGACTTTTGCCGGGCGAAAGCTGTCGGTTTCCATATTTCCGGCTGCGGGCATGGGTCAGATAAAGCAGCTTTTTGGCTCGGGTCATGCCCACGTAAAGCAACCGCTTTTCCTCTTCCGGATCGATATCTTTCCGGAAAAGATTGAACGGGAGCAGCCCCTCTTCGCAACCGGCAATAAATACGCAGTCGAACTCCAGCCCTTTTGACGCATGCAGCGTCATCAACGAAACGGCCTCCTGCCGGCGGTCAAAACCATCCGACGGCGACCCCGATTTTATCCAGGCCAGGAACTCTTCTGCCGACTGGAAATTCCGGCTGATTTCGAGCAGGTGCAAAAACAGGTTGTGGTCAAAGGCTGTTTTGGGGAAAAAGGTGTTGCGAATAAATTGGATAGACTGTTCAGGAGGAACCGTCAACATCCGTTCGACGAGGTCGGCCGGAAGCGTCGGCGGAATCCCGGCATTAGCGCTTTCCGAAACAACAGGCAGTCCGGGGAGCAGCGCCCTCGAAAACAGATCCAGTAATTCGCGGAAGGGAGGCTCTCTGAAAAATGGCTCCTCTCCCACCTGCTGAAACGGGATGTTGTGATCCCGAAACGCCTTTCCAATGGCATCAAACTGCTGTCGGGTGCGGCAAAGCACAGCAATCTCCGATAATCCCGCGATATGGTCGTTGCCGTGCCCCGAAGCCACCTCGCTGTCGATTGAAAAGAAACTGATCCCGCCCAGCATCCGGACCACTTCCCGGGCAATAAATTCGGCTTCACTTTTATCGGTTGCCTGTCCGGCAATGTTGATCTTAACCCCGGAAGATATCCCGGTAAGCATCCCGGCTTCACCGACAACCTGCGCGGAGGCATCCAGAATGGTTTGCGGACAGCGGTACGAAGTGGAGAGCCGGAACGTGCGGGCTGCCGGGTAATCGGCGGTAAACCGGCGGATAAACTCCACGCTGGCCCCCCGGAATCCGTAAATCGCCTGCTGCGGATCGCCCACCACGCAAAGACGGGAGTGGCGATGCGGCGCCAGCAAACGAATCAGTTCATACTGTTTAGGGTTAGTATCCTGGTATTCATCCACAAAAATAAACGGGAAGGAATGCCGGTACGCCTCCACTATTTCCGGATTTTCGCGGAACAGTTTCACTGGTAACGCCAGCAGGTCGTCGAGATCGAAAACATTCAGTCCGGCCAGCCGGGCATCAAATTTTTCGGCCCACTCCGGAAGGTCATCGGTGACAATCCCCTGTTTCCAATCCGACAACAGCCTGCAAGCCCGGGCGGCTTCCCGCTCCGTGAGGCCGACGACCTGCTGCACAAGCAGCCTCTTCTCCGGCTCGTCGATAATGCCAAAATGCGGCTTCCGGTTGAAGCGGGTATGATGTTCTTTCAGGATGCGATATCCAAAGGCGTGAAATGTCGAAACCGTCAGCTGGCGGGCCTGGATCTCCGGCGGGAGCATCTTTTCGATCCGCTCCCGCATTTCGAGGGCGGCCTTCCCGGTAAATGTCAGCGCCAGGATCTGTCCGGGCAACGCTTTCCCGCTGGTGAGAAGCCTGACGATTTTGGCCGTTAAGGTTTTGGTTTTTCCGGTTCCGGGACCAGCCAGCAGCAAAGCCGGCCCTTCGTCGTACTCCACTGCGGCCTGCTGTTCAGCATTCAGCTCCGTTGTGCTGGCGACAGGTCCCGCAGCATTGTAGGCTGCTTCCGGCTCAGCAGCGGCGGCTTCCTTGCGCAGCTGGTCAATGCCGTGGAGATCGAATGCGATGAGCGGATGTTCTTTCGGCGGAGCTATCCTCTTTCCTGCTCCAAACAGGGAGGGAGGCGCCGAAAACTGTTGTACTTCCCCCGGCGCAAACACCGTAATCCGCCCATATTCACCATCAAAACCTTCCCGGACATACACTTCGCGAAGCCGCATCCGGCGGATGGCTTCGCCCAGCGCCGGCGAAACAGCCGAAACCGAACTTTCCGGAACGTTTAGCAGAATATCCAGCTCTGTCCCCAATTTGCCGATCAGCTGAAAATATTCAGTTTCCACCTTTCGCGAAGATTCGCCGGTCTGAAGAATTTCGGCCAGCAACTCTTTCAGGGGGATAATGGAACGGAACGGCTTTTTCAGTTTTCGCTCCTGCGGGTCTTCCCGATCCGAAAGGCGGATCACCCGGTTCATCACCCCGACGGTAACGGGTTTTTCGCAAACAGGGCAAACCTCCCGGTTTTTCAACGTTTCTGCCGGATTCCAGCAGAGGTTGCATTTGCGGTGTCCGTCGTAATAATATTTTCCTTCCTGCGGAAAAAGGTCGATGGTTCCTTCAAAGCCGTCATGTCCGGGATGGCGCAAAGCGCCGACAATTCCGTGGTAAGAAAGTTCGCCACTGAACAGGTTTGCATTTCGCCCCAGGCGGTCGGGCGAGTGGGCGTCGGAATTGGAAACCAGCGCCATGTTGTCGAGAAACGAGCAGAGCCAGTTCATCGGCGCATCGGTAGACAGGCCCGTTTCGATGGCGACGATGTGCGGGAGCAGGTCGCCAAAACACTCTTCGGGAGAATCGAATCCCGACCGGGACCCGAGCATGGAAAACCAGGGGGTCCAGATGTGGGCCGGGATCAGCAGGTTTTCGGGCGAAGCTTGGAGCACAATCTCCAGGAGGTCGCGGGAGTCGAGCCCTAAAATCGGCCGGCCGTCGGAGGTGAGGTTCCCGCCCAGCTGGCGCAGCCGGCTGTTGATGCGTTCGGCTTCTTCAAAACCGGGGGCCAGCACCACGTGGTGAACTTTCCGCACTTTGCCATCGCGTTTGTAAATATTGCTGATCTCAGCCGTAAGCAGGAAGCGGGTTTCGTTACCGGGCCGAAACGGCGCAATCGCCGCCTCTTTTTTCAACCGGAACAGCCCGTTCCCTTCGGGCACCAATTTCTCTTTCAACTCAGCCAGCCAGCCCGGATGGGTAAAATCGCCCGTTCCGACCACCTTAATTCCTTTGATGGCAGCCCAGTAGTCCAGATATTCCGGAACCAACTGCGGACTGGTCGCCCTCGAAAAGCGGGAATGAATATGCAAATCAGCAATAAAAGTTGCCATAATCTCCTCAACAGCAATTTTTCAAAAGATAAGTGAATTTGACAGACTATTCCAAATTTTTGAACGTTATATTTCCACGTCAAAATCATTTCAAGTGCTTTAAAAATGTAAAAAAGAAGCTATTGCAGTTGACATGAAAAGTTGGTAAATTGAAAATACCTTTCATCCTCTACTAAATTTAAACGATATGCAAAACGCCAAGAATCCGCTGATCTTCATCATCGAAGACAACCCGATTTACAACGAACTGATAACCGGCGTGTTACGGTCGAAGAAATTCAAAAACATCCAGTCTTTTAAAAGTGCAGAAGAGTGTCTGAGAAAAATTGACCAGAACCCCGACATTGTTATTCTTGACTATTCATTTACCGGGATCAACGGATTGGAACTGATGCGCAGAGTACACGAAACCAAGCCTGCTACCGACTTTATTTTTCTGAGTGCCCAGAATGATGTGGAAATTGCGGTTAAAATCGTCAAACTTGGCGCCTTCGATTACATCGTCAAAAACGAAAAAGCCCCCGAAAAGCTGCTCAAATCGATTAACGACGCGATTAGCGTCACCAAAAAAGTAAACCTGAAGAAGGGGATGAAAAAGGGGGTGGTTCTATTTTTCGTATTACTGACCATCATTATCATGATCATTTTCTCCCTGACGATTTTTGTCGAAGATTTCCGTTTCTGAAAAACGGCCAGTTTTCGGTTTTTCAGCTGTTTACAACAGCAACGCCCTTCTTTTTTTGTTGCGGATTCCTTAAAAGGAGGTCGCTGCCTCGGTTCATTTCCTTTCGAAAAGCTACATTTTTACTACTTTAGCCCTCCTGATTTAATTTTTAAAATCCGGATCCGATGAGTTTTTTACGTGTTTTCCGAAAGTACAGCGCTACTTTCTGGGCCTCCAATGTCATTGAACTTTTTGAAAGGTGGGCCTGGTACGGTTTCTACATGGCGTTTGCACTTTACCTGGTCAATTCGAAAGACACCGGCGCCCTTGGCTTTTCGCAGGCTCAAAAGGGAATTATTATGGGAACCGGCTCCATGCTGCTTTACCTGTTGCCGGTTATTACCGGCGCCATCGCCGACAAAATGGGGTACAAACGGATGCTCTTCCTCTCGTTTACCCTTTACGTTTCCGGATTTTTCATGATCAAAAGCTTCGATACCTTCGGCTGGATATTCTTTGCATTCATCTGGACCTGCGTGGGCGGGGCATTTTTCAAACCGGTCATTTCGGCCATGATTTCCCGCACGACCAACGAGGAGACCGCCTCCATCGGATTTGGCATTTTTTATATGATGGTCAACATCGGCGGATTTATTGGCCCGTTTATCACCGGGATTATTCTGCAAAAAAGCTGGGATTACGTCTTTTACACGTCGATGCTGGCCATCGGTGTCAACTACCTGATTACCTTCCTCTTTTTCCGCGACCCGATCAGCCAAACGGGCGGCACATCGATCGGCCGCAGCATCCTGCAGGCCCTGCATAATATCTGGATTACCCTCCTGAACTGGAAATACCTGCTTTTCCTGGTCATTATGATCCTGTTCTGGACCGCTTTCAACCAGCTCTACTATTCGTTTCCGGTTTTTGTTGACCAGTGGGTCGATACCGGTGTGATTTACCAGGGGATTCATTCGGTATTTCCGTGGCTGGCCCGTGCCATCGGCACCAGTGAGGGGACCATTACCGCCGTCACCCTGTCAAGTATGGACTCCTTTTTCATCATCATTTTTCAGATTTTGGTTTCGGCTTTTGTGATGCGTTTCCGTCCGCTGGCAGCCATGATGGGCGGTATTCTGGTACTGGCCGGCGGAGTGGGACTGATGTTCTCCGGACAGAACGGCTGGCTGATCCTGCTCGGGATCCTGGTCTTCAGTTTGGGTGAGATGGCCAGTTCCCCAAAATTTACCGAATATGTAGGCCGGATTGCCCCTGAGGATAAGAAGGCGCTGTATATGGGCACCTCCTTTTTGCCCGTTGCGGCTGGCCACCAGTTGGCCGGCTGGCTGTCGGGCGGCGTTTTCGAACGGATAGCCGACAAATATTACCTCCTCCACCTCGAAGTGGAGCGCCGCGGACTCCACCTTCCGGAAGTTTCCGAAACCTTCAGCAAAAACGATTTCTGGCAGGAAGCCGCCCGGCAAATGGGGCTCAACCACGCCGAACTCAACCTGCTGCTTTGGGAAAATTACCATCCTTCGCACATTTGGTACCTTTTCTCCGGACTGGCTGTGTCAGCTGTCGTCTTCCTGTGGCTTTACGACCGCTTTATCCTGGGCCGTTCCCGCTAAAAACAAACCCGGTGCCTCCTCTGCAGGAAACACCGGGTGAACTTATTCAGATTTGGTTTTTGGATCAGGCTAGCTCCCACTGCTCACGCATCAGCTTCACCGCGGCAGGCAGGGTAACAGCAGGATCGCCCTCCGAACCACATTCAAAACTGACATAATCGGAATAGCCGATCTCTTTTAATCCTTTGAATCCTTCCGTATAATTATCGGCAGCGCCGTCTTCACCGGGCATCTTCCGCCTTTTCCGGCTGGCAATATGCACATGGTGCAGGTAATTTCCGGCAGAGATAAATGCTCCGCGATCGCTGGTCTCCTCCCAGGTCATGTGCCAGAAGTCGCCCATCACGGCGGCGGCCGGATGGTTGACATCGCGCATGATGGCGGCGGCATCGGCCACCTGGCGGCAGAAGTAACATTCGCCGCGGTTGAGCGGCTCGAGCAACAGGCGGGTACCTTTTTCGGCAGCAAAAGCCGCCAGTTCTTTCAGCTCTTCAACCAGCAATTCGCGCGACTCCTTGTGGGGCAGCGACGGCTGGTTGTTGAACGCGGGAACAAAGATCAAACCGGTTGATCCCAATGCACCGGCCGCTTCGAGGATCACCCGCATGGAATCGATACAAGTTTGTCGCACGGCCGGATCGTCGGCAATCAGCCAACCGCCGAAACCGGCACAGATGGCACTAACCTTGATCGACCGGTTTTTCAACGCATCCTGAATCTCATTCACGCGGTTTTCCAGTCCTCCGCCCCACACTTCCAACCCAACAATTCCGAGTTGCTCCATAAAGTCGAGCTTCTCGGTAAGGGTTTTACCGGGAGCAACTCCCTCCTGGCAGGAGATTTTCAGTTCAACCTGGCTGGTTGCCCCTTTTTTCTCCAAAGGGGCCGAACAGGATGAAAAAAAACTGCCTGAGGCAGCCAGTGCGGCACCAGAGGCAGTTATTCCCAGAAATTTTCTTCTGTTATAAGTCATGGAACACCGATTATGACTTCGACTCTCCCGGAACCGGGATGGTGGCATTTTTAACGATACCAACGTCGCCCATCACGTAGGTCGACGGTCCAAGTTTCATATCCGAGTTCATCATCTCTTCCCAGGTAACCTGTTTGCCGGTGTAAGCCGACACACGGCCCATGATGGCAACCATACAGGAGATTGCGGTAGCTTCAGCTTCATTGATCGGAATATCCTGGCGGATGCAGGTTACCAAGTCAATGTGCTCCTGGACATATGGATTAACTTTTACATTTCGGGTTGGTTCGCCTTTTTCGTTTAACGGATAGGGATAGGCATAGATTTCGTTCCCGGCGAGGTCAAAAATCTTGTTGGCACAGTTGGTCGAGCCTTTGGTCCCGCGGATCCATTCGCTTACGTTGTTGGCGCATCCGTTGATCTGGCGGCACATACTGTGCATGTGCATTCCGTTGTCGTAAACAAAATCGACCGAGAAGTTATCATACTGGTCGCCGGTTACCCTGCGCTGACGCGAACCGAAGCCAACGGCTTTGGTGGGATAGGTTCCGGTGAACCAGTTGATGACGTCGATATTGTGGACGTGCTGTTCCACGATGTGGTCGCCCGAAAGCCAGAGCCAGTTTACCCAGTCGCGGATCATGTATTCCATTTCGTTCCAGTCGGCCTGCGGATTGCGGTACCACAGCTGCGACTGGTTCCAATAAGCATTGGCAGAGATGATCTCCCCGATGGTTCCGGTGGCAACCTGTTTGTAAACTTCTACATAGTCGCGCTGGTGGCGGCGTTGCGTTCCGGTAACGATCTTCAAACCGAGTGACTCAGCTTTTTTGGCGGTAGCCATCACACTGCGAACGCCAACCGGGTCGACAGCAACCGGTTTTTCCATAAACACGTGTTTACGGGCATTAACGGCAGCTTCAAAATGTTCGGGACGGAATACCGGCGGGGTAGCCAGAATAACCACATCAACGCCCGAGTCGATGACTTTCTGGAAAGCGTCGAATCCGACGAAGCAATTTTCTTCGGGAACTTCAACGTTTTTCTCACTTTTGATTTTTTCACGACAGGAATCCAAACGATCCTTCAACACATCGCCCAGTGCGGTGATGGTCAGGTTCGGGCCGGCTGCCAGGAAGTTGAGGGCTGCACCGGTACCTCGTCCGCCGCAACCAATAACGCCGGCTTTCAACGGAGCGCCATCGGGAGCCTGGTCGAGCAGCGGCGGAATATTCAGCTCTTCAAGTTTTTTAAAGGCACCTCCGGCGGCAGATTTATCGCCCGAAGGGGTACAGGAAGTGATAATCGACGGAACGCCGACTGCTCCGACAGCGCCTACTACTGCTGCGCCGGTCAGGAATCTTCTTCTGGAAAAATTATTTTCACCCATGATTTAAGAATTTTTGTTGATTGGATTAGTTATTGCCTGTTTTAGTATCAAATTCACAAACTACCCTGAAGCTGATAAAGTTACAATCCGAGAGCCACCAAATACTTTTGGGCATTTGCGGGTCGGTTTTGAGCCATGCTTCGGTGCGGGTATAGTCGCGGGCTGCGCTCCGGACCGAGCCGACATCGCTTTTAAATGTTCCGCCCCGTACTACGTGTTCTTCGCCGCTTTCCGGGCCTTTCGGGTCGACGACCCCGTCGGAGAGCTGGGTATAAGCATCGGGAGCATACCAGTCGGAACAATATTCGGCGGCATTCCCCAGCATATTTTTCAGCCCAAACGGGTTGGGTTGGACATCTTCGGGCGCCTTGGTTTTGCTCATGCTGTTTCTTTCGAAAACAATGAAGCTGTCAATAGCGGTATTGGTTTTACCAAACAGTTTCTTGAAGAATCCGCCCTCGCCAAAATCTTTGGGGCTTCCCGGGAAGAAGTAAGGAGTCTGGGTGCCGCCGCGGGCAGCATATTCCCATTCCGCTTCAGTGGGAAGGCGGTAAGTTTTGCCGGTAACCTGCGAAAGCCAGCGGCAATAGGTTTCGGCGGCGTGGTAACTCATGGTAATTGCCGGGCGGGATCCCATTCCCCAGTTTTGGTCGGGTTGACCGTATGGCGGGGTGGGGCCCGAGATGGCATCCACTTCGGTCATGGTACGGGCGCCTTCGGTGTCGGTCGAGCGGCCTTCTCCGGCGGTAGCGGTGTAGAAGGCGAGATATTCGTCCCAGGTTACTTCCACCTCAGCCATAAAGAAAGGGGTAACTTTCACCTCCCGCACCGGTCCTTCGTCGGGACGGCGCATCGGTTCATCCTCGGGGCTTCCTATCCGGAAGGTGCCACCGGGAATGGCTTTCATGTTGAAAGAGACCGTTGTGTTCGGAATGGTTTCCTTAAAATCTTCCAATTTTTCAACAACTGCCGGCGAGGTAAAAAGTTGCAGGTTAGCTGCCCCTTTGCTGCCAAAGTGGATATTTTGGGCATGAACCATGTTGGGATCGTAGTGACCGGCGTCGAGATGACAGTTGATACAAACCAGCCCCTTCTCCTTTTCATTCTGCGAATAGTAAAGGTGCGCCTCCTGCCCCTCTTTGGTCAGGGTAAGCGGAAAAAGGTTCTGGTGACAGGCCACGCACGATTCCTGATAAACAAAATGCTGCGCCTGCTCAAAAGTACTTTTGGCCTGCCAGTTAAAATCGGCACTGTCTTTAAAAAGAAATCCGTAAATATCTTTGGCGCCCAGCCTCACTTTTTCTATCAAATAGCCCTCGCCTTTGGGAGGCAGGTGGCAATCGACACAGTTGACGCGAACGCCGCTGCGGGTATCATAATGACCGGAAAGTTTCCAGGAGTCAAAAACATGCGGGTGCACATGGCAAACCGCACAAAATTCATTGGTAGAGGTGGCGTCGATGGCTTTATGCGAATAGATCGTAATAACAATTCCCACAACAAATCCTAAAAATGCCACCAACAAGAGCTTCTTCTTTAACCAGGAGCCTATTCTCTTAAACATACACGTTCGTAAAGTAGTTTCAGTTCAGATGATTATTTAAATGCTTTCAAAATTAGCAAAATATTAGTCTGACGGGCAGTCGGGTTGCAAATTGATGCTTATTTAGAAACAATTTGAATATTTCGCATATTGATGTGACACGGCAGCAAAATTCCCATCGAAAAACTTACTCTTTGACAATTCCGATGCTGAAAATTGCATACGCCTGCGATCGGGAGGGATTGGTGTTAAAAGCCATTTTGAGCGGAATAAAAAGCCTTTCACCCACCCGAATCCGGTCGGCTACGGAAATTCCGGCGTGCACCAGTGCAAACCGCGCAGAGTAATAACTCTCCCACGGGGAGAGCCCGGCAGAAACTTCGAGATGGGCGCCGCACCACTGAAACGGATACCCGCCCTGCAGGTAAGTTGAAAACATGGGGTCCCGGTTGGCCGGATGCCTGTCGCCCAGCAAAAAGGTGCCTACCATCCACGACAGCGGGAATTTTCCCTTGCCGCTATACTTGGCCGTTAACTCTACCGAGTGGCGGTTCCCCTCTTTTGAAAAATCAAAAAAACGGTTAACCTGCCCCGGAACCGGATTGTAATAATCATAGAGGGAAAACGTAAAATTTCCGGTGGTGAAAGTGGGAATCAGGTCGATCTCCGTGTAACTCTCGTCGATGGTGTTGGCGGCCCACAGGTCGAAACTAAACTTTCCGCTGTAAAACGTAACCTGCGGCTCAATACAGGGTGAAGTCCCAAACGCAAATCCGCGCCAATAGTGGCGGCTCAGTAGATCGGCCTGAAAAGTAACCCCCCGGGATTCCTGCGCCTGGCCCCAAAAACCTGTCAAAAGTAAAATCGTCAATAAGGCTTGTTTCATGCCGCAAATTTGCCCAAACCTAACGGTTTGACAAAAAACACAACAGGATTTTTATCAAGTCTGCCAACGGGTATTTACTTTTCGGGATCGGTCCAGTCTCCGTTTTCGCGGATCAAACCTTCCAGTTCGCCCACGGCTTCCTCAAAAGGAATGTGCCGTTTGAACAACTGCTGGCCTTTGTAAAGATTTACCTTTCCGTTGCCGGCGCCCACAAAACCGTAATCGACATCGCCCATTTCACCGGGACCATTCACCACGCACCCCATTACGCCTATCTTCAGGTGGTTGAGATGTTTAAAATGCTCTTTCACCTTCAGGGTGGTTTCGTGCAGGTCGAACTGGGTCCGCCCGCAGCCCGGACACGAAATAAATTCGGTTTTCGAAACCCGCATCCGGCTGGCTTGCAGGATGCCGTAACTCAAATCCTTCAGTTCGGTGAAAGTGGTGGTATCGCTGTCGTTCGAGATGCAGATGCCGTCGCCGTAACCGTCGATAAACAGTCCGCCCAGATCGGCCGAAGCTTTGATCTGCAAATCTTCCAGACTGCGTTCGTCGTAACGGCGGTAAAGGATAACCGGCACTTTCCAGATGTGCGTTTCCAGCATCATAAAAAAGGCCCGCAGTTCGGCAAACGGGTTTTTATTGAAACTCTCCAGCACCAGCACGGTTTTCCGGGTCTGTTTCAGCTTGGTGATAATCTCCGGATGCTGGTCCATAAAACGGTCGAAATCCATTTTATTGGTGCGGATAAACTTCATCCGCCCCCAGCGGGTACTTTCAAACAGGTACTCTTCCAGCGAAATGATGGGATAGATGTTCCCTTCGATATCCAAAATTTTATTTCCGGAGAGGAAATAGTCGGGAATCAGTTTCCCGCGGATGGGTAAAATTTCCTGCAGGCTGCGTTCGCCCAGGTCGGCTACCACCACCGGCAGAAATTTGCCTCCCATATTCATGACCGGACGGGTCGAGCGCCGCTCATATTCAAACGGGTTGGTCTGCGCGTGCATGGGCGCCGTGATGGGCTCGTGGTCCTGGTAACTTTTGAAATGATTAATCAGTTTGCGGGCTACCGGAACCTCCCGTTCAGGGCTTTCGGTGAGCGAAATCCGGATGGTGTCGCCAATTCCGTCGGCCAGCAGGGCGCCAATCCCCACTGCCGATTTGATCCGGCCGTCTTCGCCTTCTCCGGCTTCGGTCACCCCGAGGTGAAGCGGGTACTCCATATCTTCGAGCCGCATCTTCAGGCTGAGCAGCCGCACGGTGTAAACCATCATCCGGGTGTTGCTCGACTTGATGGAGATCACCACATTGTTGAAGTTCACCCTTTTGCAAATGCGCAAAAACTCCATCACCGATTCTACAATCCCGGCCGGAGTATCGCCATAACGGCTCATTATCCGATCGGAAAGCGATCCCTGGTTGGCACCAATCCGCAGCGCCGTGTTGGTACTGCGCAGCATTTCGAGAAACGGGATAAACTGCTCCTCGATTTTCTTCAACTCATCTTTATACTCTTCGTCGGTGTAAATCAGATGTTTAAACTGCGCCCTCTTGTCGTAGAAATTACCGGGATTGATCCGCACTTTCGAGATGTAACGGGCTGCAATTTCAGCCAGTTTCGGGTTGAAATGGATATCGCCGATCAACGGGTTGTTGTAGCCCCGTTCGACCAGTTCGCGTTTGATGTTGCGCAAATTTTCAGCGTCGCGGATGCCTTTTACGGTCACCCGCACATAATCGGCGCCTGCTTTAATAATCTTGATTATCTGATTTACAGTAGCTTCCGTATCTTTGGTGTCCGTATCGGTCATCGACTGAATACGGATTGGATTATCTCCCCCCAGCCGGGTCATCCCCACACTAACTTCCCACGTTCTTTGTCGCTGGTATTTACACAGGTTTTCTATATAATTGAAATTCAAGTTTTTCATATACCTATTCCGCAATGCCTGAAATGCAAATTTAATCCAATGTGTGTAATATAAAAAGAAGTGACTATTTTTGTTTCTCATTATAAATGTATGTCAGTAGAAATTAGGCATATAACAAAATTATTTGGAAAACAGAAGGCGCTTGACGAGGTCAGTTTCACGGTGGAAAGGGGTGAAGTTGTTGGCTTTCTGGGCCCCAATGGTGCAGGAAAATCAACCCTGATGAAGATCATCACCGGCTATCTGCCCGCTTCGGCAGGCGAGGTGTTGGTGAATGGCTGTAAAGTACAGGCCAACAGCACCAACCTCAAGCAGGAGATTGGTTATCTGCCCGAAAACAACCCGCTGTATGCGGATCTGTATGTTAAAGAGTTCCTGGAGATATCGGCCGGATTCTACCGGCTCCCCAACAAAAAACAGCGGGTAACCGAGATGATCGGGTTGACCCGGCTGGAACGCGAGCAGCATAAAAAAATCGGGGCGCTGTCAAAAGGTTACCGCCAGCGGGTGGGGTTGGCCCAGGCGCTGATCCACAATCCGCAGGTGCTCATCCTGGACGAGCCCACCACCGGCCTCGACCCCAACCAGATCGACGAAATCCGGGCTTTGATCCGCGAAATCAGCCGCGAAAAAACGGTGATTCTTTCCTCCCACATCATGCAGGAGATCGAAGCTGTTTGTTCGCGGGCCGTCATCATCAACCTGGGCAAACTGGTTGCCGACGGTGAAATCGGCCAGCTGAAAAGCGGGGTAATCGGGCAGCGGCAGGTGGTGGTTGCCGGCTTCGACCGTCCGGTTACCCGGGCCGAACTGCTGCAGATCGGGGGGGTGGCCGATGCACAACCCGAAGCCGGCAACTGGCTGCTGAAAGCCGCCTCCGAAGAGGATATCCGTCCGGCCCTTTTCCGGTTTGCCGTTGACTCTGGACGTATCCTGCTGACCCTCCATGAAAAACAGCAAAACCTGGAAAATGTCTTCCGGAAATTAACCCGTTCGTAAAACGGGTTATCCAACCGGCATTATTTCTAAAACTACTTCTGCTTTTCTCTTCCTTCAAAGGTCAGAAAGGGCCGCATCAATGTCGGGAAAGACCAGGCAAAATGGTGCTTGTCGTAACAAATCGGACGGGCAGGTTGACTGTAGGCCGAGTAGCGGCTATCGCCGTAAATAGCGCCCATCGCTTCAAAAAGATTTCCGGGCCAGCTGTCGGGCGAACCGGGGCGCGGATCTTTAAACCAGCTCCATTCATCGGGATGCTGGTTATAATAGAAGAGATAATCCAACGCCTTTTTAATCGACTTTCCGTCCTCGGTGACTTCAAAAATATTTTCGCCCCCCGACTGATAAATCACCTGGCAGGCAGCGGTAATCGGCGCCAAGGAAAAGTAGGTGTACCAAATTCCGTTTTTTTCACGCCGGGTCTCTTCGGGCATGTCGCCGTCAGGGGCAATTTTATGAAACAGATCGCTTTTAATCAGCCGGGTATTTTCGGCCATCTCCTGCGGGTTATCAAGCAGATGGGCGCAAAGCACCGACCCCAATCGTCCCCAGTCGGCCCAGTTATTCTTTCGTGTCCGAATCTCTTTACACGCTTTCAGGTAAACATTTTCCACCCACGAAAAAAACTGCTGCCGCTCTTTTTCACTCCATCCCCGGTAGTGATAGAGCAGTTCGCCCGCCATCACCATTGCCGTTCCGGAGTAAGCCATCACCAGCGGCCCGTCGAAATCTGAATATCCGCTATTTTCGTTGGCCCAGGCCATCAAAAACCCAAGCGCCCCGCGGGCATACTTCTCCTTCCCTGACAGCTGCCAGGCCAGCGCACAGGCATACGCATCAAACGCATCCGACTGAAAACCGGCTGAGTTTTTCCGGTGCCCCTCCGGATCGGTGTAATATCCCGGGACATTAAAATCGGCCAGCACATGTTTTTCATGGTCAAAGGCCGAATCGGCTTTGGCAAGCAACTGCTGATAAGCCTGAACATAAGGCGCTGTGCGGGTTTTTATCATTTTCTTCACAAACGTAATTTGGGCAGCCGGATGCATCCCACCCGGATGCTGGTAACCGGCAGCCCTTCCCAAAACCGCCAGCAGGACGAAAGACAAAATAAAAAATGGTTTCCGTAACATGGTTTACTCTTTTGATTCAGCCACGAAGTTAACGGAAAGTATCTTTTTTGAAATTTTTGGAAATAAAGAAATAGCCCGAAAACAGCGGTTTTTCGGGTATTCTACCTCATTTCGGAAAAAATCAGGATAAAAAAATCCAAAAAACTCCTTTTTTCTTTCGTGAAAGAAAATTACTTTTGCCCCGCTACGTGGAAGAATTTGTGATTGATTGCAACCACCTGAAAAAATGCTAAAACAATCGGGCAAACAGCTGCTTTTCAATCATTCATCCCACCGCAGAAATAATTGTTAAACGTAGCCGGAACCTCCCGGCTAAAAAAACTTTGGGATAATGAGCTATTTATTCACCAGCGAATCCGTTTCGGAAGGCCATCCCGACAAAGTGGCCGACCAGATTTCCGACGCTTTATTAGATCAGTTTCTGGCCTACGACCCCGACTCGAAAGTGGCCATCGAAACCTTGGTGACGACCGGACAGGTAGTCGTTGCCGGCGAAGTAAAATCCAACACCTATGTCGATGTGCAGGAAGTAACCCGCCAGGTGATTAACCGGATCGGTTACACCAAAGCCGCCTACCGCTTCGACGGCGATTCGTGCGGCATTCTGGTTGCCATCCACGAACAGAGCCCTGACATCAACCGTGGGGTGGAAAAAGCCAACCGCGAAGAGCAGGGCGCCGGCGACCAGGGAATGATGTTCGGTTATGCCTGCAAAGACACCGACGATTACATGCCCCTGTCGCTCGAACTGGCCCACCGCATCCTCATCGAACTGGCGGCCATCCGCCGCGAAGGAAAAATGATGACCTACCTGCGCCCCGACTCCAAATCGCAGGTCACCATCGAATACAACGACGACCACACCCCCCGGCGGGTGCACACCATCGTGGTATCGACCCAGCACGACGAGTTTGACCGCGACGAACCGATGCTGGCCAAAATCAAAAAAGATGTGATCGACCTGCTCATCCCCCGTGTTAAAGAGCAGCTTCCCGAAAGGCTGCAAAAGCTGTTCGACGCCGACATCGTTTACCACGTAAACCCCACCGGAAAATTTGTAATCGGCGGGCCACACGGCGACACCGGCCTCACCGGACGTAAAATCATCGTGGACACCTACGGCGGAAAAGGGGCCCACGGAGGTGGCGCCTTCTCCGGAAAAGACCCGTCGAAAGTAGACCGCTCGGCTGCCTACGCCGCCCGCCACATCGCCAAAAACCTGGTGGCTGCCGGTGTCTCCGACGAAATCCTCGTTCAATTGGCTTATGCCATCGGAGTGGCACAGCCGGTAGGTGTTTACGTCGATACCTACGGAAGAAAAAATGTGGACCTCACCGACGGCCAGATTGCCGAAAAAGTGAAGGAACTGTTTGACCTGCGACCCGCAGCCATCGAAAAAAAGCTGCAACTGCGGAATCCCATCTACCTGGAAACTGCGGCATACGGCCATTTGGGACGCACTCCCAAAACCGTGTCGAAAAAATTCGATTCCTCTTACCACAAATCGAAAAAAGTGGAGGTCAACCTCTTTACCTGGGAAAAACTGGATGAAATCGACCGCATCAAACAGGCATTCGGACTGTAAAAACAATCTTTGTCTTTTCAATAGGGCGGAAACGAAAGTTTTCGCCTTTTTTGTTTCCATCCCCAATTCTTCGTTTGTTTTTTGAAACTTCTTCCGGGAATCGCACGAATACGTTTGTACTTACGACTTTAAAACCGGAATGCCATGAAAAAGAAACTACTGACCATTGCCACCCTTCCGTATGTAAAAGCGCAAGTGCTGAAAACATTACTCGAAACAGAAGGGATTGAATGTATGCTGGAAGAAGTAGATCTGACGGACGGCACTTCGGCGTTGCCCGTCAAGATTGAAATCCTGGAAGAAGAGGTAGAAAAAGCTTTCCCGATCGTGGAAGAATTCCTTGGAAAACCGGTCGTCAAAGCTGCCGTCGAAGACGAGAAGGAACGGCACCTGCTGGTTCCGGTCGATTTTTCGGCTTATTCCATGAAAGCTGCCCAGGTTGCCTTTCACATCGCACAGAAGACCGGCCTCAAAATGGTTTTGTTCCACTCCTACCCCAACCCGGTCGCCTTTTCGGTTCCCTTCAGCGACGTGTACGCTTTTGACACGGGGGTGCTCATCCACCTTGAAAATGCCGAAAAAGCAGCCCAGAAAAGCATGGAGTCATTCCTGAGCGAGCTGATCCAGAAAATCGGAAAGCAGAACTGGGAAAAAGCCGAGACCGAATACATCATCAAAGCTGGTGACGCCCAGGAAGATATCCTTTCGTTTGCCCATAAAAACCATGCGCAGCTGATCGTGATGGGAACCCAGGGCAAAGCCGGAAACCGCAGTGACATCATCGGAAGCGTAACCGCCGAAATCATCTCCTCGGCGCGGATTCCCGTCCTGGTGGTTCCGCCGGGTACGCCCGACAATTTTGCCGTCAGCTTCAGCAAAGTGGTGTATGCCACCAATTTCGACGACAAAGATTTTATGGCTCTCGACAAACTGATGCGCCTGATGCAGCCTTACCAGGCTGAAATTCACTGCATCCATGTAAAAAAAGATGAAAAACCGGAATGGGACCTCGCCCGCCTGAAAGGTATGAAGGAGCTGCTACGCGAAAAATATGGCAACCAATCATTTGAATGCCACCTGCTGGAAGGCGACGACATTCTGGATGCGCTGGAAAAATTTATTGAAGAAAACCGGATGGATGTGCTGTCGCTGACCACACACAAACGCAGTATGCTGGCCCGGGTTTTCAATCCCAGTGTGGCCCGTAAAATGGCTTTTCACACCAACACCCCGCTGTTGGTTTTTCACGCCTGAACGGTGGACTAAAAAAGGTCCGGAACAAACAGATTCTGCCGGCAAAACCCTCAGCGGCCGTTGTCGCACAGAAGACAGGAGGCGGTGTGGGCAATCGATTCTGCAACCGGACGGTAAGTAAAACCAAACAGCCGGTTGATCTTTTCCCCGTTGTACGAAGTAAGAACATTGGCTCCGGAAACCGTTTCGCGTGTAATTTGAGGTGCGCGGCCGGTCATCAGCGACCACACCCTGGCTGCGCGCCAGGCCACTCCCAGCATCGGGTTCGAAGCGTAAACCGAGGGACGCTTTTTCCCCAGCGCATCGGCAACGCTGCTGAAAAAATCGCGATAGCTCAGGTTTTCAGCATTCAACAAAAACCGCTGCCTCTTTGCCTTTTCAAAATTGCGATCGTCGGTGAGCAGCAGCATGGCCGCCACCACGTCGCGCACATCGACAAAGCCGGTGGTTCCGCGGGTATAAAACATCAATCCTTTTTGCACCTGACGAAACAGGCGGGCACTCCCGCTCTCCCAGTTTCCGGGTCCTAAAATGATGGACGGATTTACCACCACCACTTCCAGCCCCTCCTCGGCGCCGCGCCAGATTTCGGTTTCGGAGAAAAATTTGCTTTCCGAATACCCGGAATTTTTACGCGCCGGCACCCAGTTGGTATTTTCGTCAACCGAAAAACCGGGGAGCGCACGCCCAAGCGCCGCCACCGAACTCACGTGGCAAATACGCCTGACTCCGCTGACGAGGGCGGCATTCACCAGGTTTGCCGTACCTTCCACATTGTTGTGGATCATCATTTTTCGCTGGCCGCCGTCAAACGAAACCACTGCGGCACAGTGATAAATAAGATCAACGCCCCGCAACAGCGGTTCAAGCGAGCAGAGATCGAGGATATCGCCTTCCACCCATTCGATCCGGCGAAAAAGTTCGTCGGCACCGTTTTCATACCACGAGAACAGCTTACGGACCTGTTCCAGATTACTCGACGGACGCCGGAGCGCCCGGACCTGTTTTCCGCCCTTCACCAATTCGAGCAGCAGATGACTGCCCACCAACCCGGTTCCGCCGGTTACAAAAACCATATCTGCAATGTTTTTAATTTATTTATGAGACGGTCCCCTTCACGCTTGTTCTTCAGAAGAGGTCCACGGGGTAACGGCTTTGGCGCCGAATTTTTTGGCCGAAATTTTCCGGATGGCGACCTTGAAAACGCCCACATTCCGGATTGAAGGTGCGCCAAACTTAAAAGAGCGGTTGCTGTACTGGGCCATCACCTTCTCCATGCAGCGCACTTTTTCGTCAAAATCATCCACCAGTTCGATCTCTCCTTCCACCAGCACCGATTCCGATTTCACCCGGTAGCTGCATCCCACCTGCACATCCTGCCACGCCAGCTCTTCGCCCAGCGTCCAGTTGATGCACACTTTCGGATTTTGCAGCAGGGTTTCCCACATTCGCCCCGACTGTGCCGAATGTAAAATGACAACATCGCCGTCGAGGGCAAAGTTCATGGGCAATACATAGGGCACATCGTTGAGGCTCATCCCCAGGTAGCAGGTTTTGCAGGCCCTGATGATCCGGTCGATCTCCTCCCGTTTTTCAATGAAAATGGTTCGCATGGTAAGTTATTTCAATACATTTCAAAAAATCTCCTGAAAATCAGCTGATCATCGTCCGGTTTCCCAATCGGTCGGCCAGAAATTTTTCAACCTTTTTCAGGTTCATATATTTCGATTGTGCGTCGATTACCTTTTCAAAATCGTCTTCCCCGGTAAGTCCGGCGATCTGCTTCTCGATATCGGCCAGCAGGTATTTCACCTTCCGCAGCTTGTACTCATTCACAATTTTGGGGACCAGCCACTCCAGGATATCCTCCTCTTTTTCGGTGTAAGAGCCGGCTTTGCTCCAGCGTTTGCTTTCCACCCATTTTTCGGCCAGCAGGTCGATGGCCAGCCGACTGATCCGGGCATCGGGATGATGGAAGAAATAGCGGTCGGGCTGAAAATCATCCTCCTCGAGCCGATCGGCCATCTCTTCGATAATCGTTTTAAATTCGGGTTTGTCCGAAACCAGGTCGTCGTTGATCAGCTGGGCAAGAATAAAATACCCGACGGAAATAATTTCTGTTTGCCCCGGCGTTTCCGATTCCTGTTCAAAAAGCGGAGACTTGCAGTATTTCAGCAAAATACGCAGCAACTCCTGTTCTTCGGTATCCAACCCGGCTGGTTGCGGCGTGGGTGGAGCAACCTGCGGTTTGGCTTTGGCGGGCTGGTCGGGAGGAAGCTGAAAGCCGGCTTTCCCCGACCGGTGGCGGAGAATCTTCCGCACTTCGTTATACAGGATCGACTCGTCCACATTCAGCAACTTGCTGCATTCGCGGATATACACCGACCGCATGATGGTATCGGGAATCACGGAGACCGAGCGCAACACGTCGGTAATTAATTTTGCCCGCGCCACCGGATCGTTTTCAGTGGTTTTCAGCAACAACCGCGTTTTAAACTGGATGAAGTCGGTTTCGTTTTCGGCAATATAGTGCAACAGTTCGGTAGCATTGTGTTTCCGGGCAAACGAGTCGGGATCTTCGCCGCCGGGCAGCAGCAGCACTTTTACGTTCAGCCCCTCTTCGAGTACCAGGTCGATCCCGCGCAACGAGGCTTTGATGCCGGCTTCGTCGCCATCGTAAAGAATGGTGACATTGGGGGTAAAGCGCCGGATGAGCCGGATCTGGTCGGGGGTGAGCGCCGTTCCCGACGAGGCCACCACATTCTCAATTCCCGCCTGGTGCAGCGAAAGCACATCGGTGTACCCTTCCACCAGGAAACATTTGTCGGCACGCATTATTTCGCGTTTGGCCTGAAAAATCCCGTAGAGCACCCTGCTTTTGTGGTAGATCTCCGACTCGGGCGAGTTGAGGTATTTGGCGGCGTTGGGATCGTGTTTCAGGATACGTCCGCCAAAAGCGATTACCCTGCCGGCCAGGTTGTGGATCGGGAACATCACCCGTCCGGAAAAACGGTCACGCACCCAGTCGTCGCGTTTGATGGTCAGCCCTGTTTTTTCCAGGAATTCCATGCGGTACCCTTCGCGCTGGGCTGCGTCGGTGAAGGTACTTTTCCCGTCGGGACAGAAGCCCAGCTCAAATTTTTTGACAATGTCCTCGCGAAAACCCCTTTCGCGAAAATAGCCCAGTCCAACGGTCCGCCCTTCCGGCTCTTCCCACAGGAATCGCGAAAAATATTTCTGGGCAAATCCCGAGACGATCATCATACTTTCGCGGTCGTCTTTCTGCTGCCGCTCCTCTTCGCTCTCCTCCTTTTCAACAATCTCGATGTGATACTTGCGCGCCAGCCATTTCAGCGCCTCCGGGTAAGAGAGGCTTTCATGCTCCATGATAAAGTTGACCGCATTTCCTCCCTTTCCGCAGCCAAAACATTTAAAAATTCCTTTGGCGGGCGAAACGGTAAACGAGGGGGTCTTTTCGTTGTGGAACGGGCAGTTCCCCAAATAATTGACGCCCCGCCGCTTCAGGTTTACAAAATCGGAAACTACCTCCACAATTTCCGAAGCATCTAAAATCCGTTCAATGGTAGCCTGTTCGATCATGGATACAAATGTAGAAAATTAGCACCTGCTTTTCGTTGTAATACTCCCAACAACCTCTATTTTTAGACGGAAAACCCGGTGGTTAACGCCATTGTGCAAAAAATAAATTTGGATGAAGAAGAAAAAACTGGTGGTCTTTTCGGGAGCCGGAATGAGCCAGGAGAGCGGACTGAAAACCTTCCGCGACATGGGCGGAGTGTGGGAGCAATACGAGGTAACCGAGGTCGCCAGTCCCGAAGCCTGGGACCGGCATCCCGCACGGGTGCTACAGTTTTACAACGAACGCCGCAAGCAGCTGTGGGAAGCTCGCCCCAACGCAGGCCATCTGGGAATCGCCGCGCTCGAACAACATTTCGAGGTGCAGGTGATCACCCAAAATGTCGATGACCTGCACGAACGGGCGGGGAGCAGCCAGGTGCTCCATCTGCACGGCGAATTGCGCAAAGCCCGCAGCACGGCCGATCCGCGGCTGGTTTACACACTGGAACACTGGGAGCTGAAGCTGGGCGACCGGTGCGAAAAAGGGAGCCAGCTTCGCCCGCACATCGTTTGGTTTGGCGAGGCCGTTCCGGCGATGGCCGAGGCAATTTCCCTGACCCGTCAAGCCGACATTTTTGTGGTCATCGGCACCTCGCTGGCCGTTTATCCGGCAGCCAGCCTCCTCGACGAGGTGCGCAGCGGCGTACCGGTCTTTGTGGTCGACCCCGGCGATCTTCCCCTTTCCGGCAAACAGATCACCTTCATCCGCCAAAAAGCCGGCGAAGGAATCAAAATGTTGACTGAAAAACTTCTACCTTTGAAATAAGCGGCCACCCGGATGAAAAACCGACCGCTTTTTGTTATAACAAATAAACAGATTACCATGAACCTGAAAAAAACAGTCTGCCTGCTCCTCTTTTCGACAGCGGTTTTCGGCGCTGCCGCCCAGCGTTTCGAAGGAGGTGTCCTGGTGGGTTTTAACGGCACCCAGGTGGAAGGCGATACCTACAAGGGATACAACAAACCCGGCCTGCTGGCCGGCGCTTATATCCAAACCGACCTGGCACCCGCTGTTTTCGCCGGCATGGAAATCAAATATTCGCAAAAAGGCGCCCGCAACCGGCAGGATCCCAAAAATCCCAATCCCGAAAAATATATCATGCGGCTCAACTATGTCGACATCCCGTTTTTTGCCGGTTTTCGCACCAGCGAAACCATTTCGGTGATTGGCGGCGCTTCGCTGGGATACCTCATCCGGGCCACCGAGTATAATGAATACGGCGAATTCCCCCCGCAGGACCAAAAACCTTTCAACGATTTTGACCTGCAGCCTTTTGTTGGCTTCCAGTTTGAACTGCTCGACCGGCTGAAGCTGGACCTGCGCATGGCCTACTCGGTACTTCCCGTCCGCGGGAAACCCGAAAACGACCTTTGGTACTGGAGGCAAAACCAATTCAACAACGTTATTTCGCTGGCCCTCTATTACCGTCTCGACCGATGAACAGGACCAAACGTAAAATAGCAGTGGCTGTAACCGGCGCCAGCGGCGCTGTTTATGCCCAAATCCTCCTGCAAAAACTTTTGCACCCGGCTTTTGAACTGGAAGAAGTTGCCGTCATTTTTTCAACAAATGCCCGCGATATCTGGCATTTTGAACTCGAAGAAGAATTTGTACCGGAAGCTCCGCTGAAAGTTTACCGCAAAGACGATTTTTACGCCCCTTTTGCATCGGGCTCCTCCTCGTTTGACACGCTGATTGTCTGCCCCTGCTCCATGGGCACTTTGGGACGGATTGCCGGCGGAATTTCGGACGACCTCATTACCCGCGCCGCCGATGTGATGCTGAAAGAGCGGCGACGGCTCATCCTGGTACCGCGCGAAACACCTTACAGCCTGATCCATCTCGAAAATATGCAGCGGGTAACCCTGGCCGGCGCCATCATCTGTCCGGCAACACCGTCGTTTTACAACAAACCGGAAAATATCCGCCAACTGGCAGAAACCGTTGTGGACCGTATCCTGCAACTGGCCGGTTTCCCGGTTGACACCTTCCGGTGGGGCGAAAACCCAACGCTGTAATCCGAACATATTCTCGCCATTCTTTGCTTGCAATTTGATTCATTTCCCCGTAACTTATATCGTATTATTAATCAGGAAGAAATGGATCATCAGCAGCACCTTGCAGAAATTAAATTTTCGGTTCTGATGTGGAGTGTAATGGTTTTTTTTTATCTCTACTATTATACCACACACGCCAGATTTTTCCTGAAAATTGCTGAAAAAAACTGCTCCCCCCAACTTCAGAATACCGCATTATTCCTGGCAAAAAAACTAACCGGAGCTCTTCTGTTGGGTATTATTCCCGGAATTTTGTACTACCTCTTGATTCGCCCTGATTTTTCAGAATTCGGATTAACTTTTTCCGATTTTAAAACGAACCTGCTCCCCATTGGGATTCTCTCCCTGATCATTTTTTCAATTCTTTTCATTTATCAAAAATTTTACCCAGCCGAGGAGTTGCTTCAAGCGGAAAAGAGCTTTTCAACCCGCTTTGTCCATGCGATGGGCTGGATATTTTATTTGACGGGATATGAATTTTTTTTTCGGGGAATTCTGCTGGTAGAATGCTACCATTTTTTGGGATTTTGGCCTGCAATTGCGGTGAATATCGCCATCTACTCCGCCATCCACATGGTAAATGGGAAAGCACAAACGATTGGTTCAATGATTTTTGGTTTTGTTGCCTGCTACTTTACCCTTACCCGGGGAACCATCTTGATCCCCATTTTCATGCACATCGCTCTCAGTATTTTCGCTGACTATTTCAATCTGTCACAGAAAAATCAAATTTAGGTATGCCCTAATCAATAATCTTCTGCTGCCATGAAATGTTTGGTAACCGGTGCCACCGGATTTGTAGGCGATCGTTTGGTAGAGGAACTTCTGAAAAAAGGGAACCAGGTTCATGTTTTGGCCCGGTCTCCCGACAGCTTAAGCCCTTTTTTAGCCTGGCTGGTAACCCCTTTTCAGGGAGATTTGAACGACAGGCAGATGTTAAACCGCGCCATGAAAGGCTGCGATACGGTTTTTCACCTGGCGGCCTATGCCAATATCTGGTCGAAAGATAAAAGGCAGGCCTGGAATACCAATGTTGCCGGGACCAAAAACATCCTGGAGGCAGCCTTGCAAAACAACATCAAAAAGATCGTTTTTACGTCCACCGCCGCGATTCTTCCGCCATCCCCAAGCGGGGAAGCGATTGACGAAAATGCTCCATGGCCGGAAAAATTTCTGACCGACTATGAAACGACCAAAATGATGGCCGAACAGCTCTGTCAGGAATACAGCCAAAAAGGGCTGAATATTGTAATCGTAAATCCTCCCCGCATTTTCGGGCCGGGCCGTCTTTCCAAAAGTAATTCCCTTACCCTTCTGATAAAAAAATACATCGAGGGAAAATGGCGGATTATTCCTGGAAACGGAAAGGCCATTGGAAGTTATGTTTTTATCGACGACGTAATCAACGGGCACCTTCTGGCCATGCAAAAGGGGGTCTCCGGCGAAAGATACATTTTGGGAGGGACGAATATTTCGTTCAACGATTTTTTCAAGCTCCTTGCTTACGTTTCCGGAAAAAAAACCAGACTCTTCCATCTGCCCTGCTTTTTGATGTTACTCATTTCAAAAATTGAGCTGCTGATGGCTGAATGTTTTAGCAAAAAACCCCTCATCACCCCGGCGTGGGTAAAAAGATATCTCCAAAATCGTCCGGTTTCAAGCCAAAAGGCCATCACGCAGTTGGACTACACCATTACGCCTCTTGACGAGGGAATTCGCAAGACGATTAACTGGCTGAAAACGAAAGAAAAATGGAACTCGGAAACTATGCTTTAATTACCGGCGCCAGCGCCGGCACCGGAAAACAAATTGCGGTTGAATGTGCCAAACGGGGTTTTAACCTTTATTTGGTTTCATTGCCCGATTCGGGCCTTGAACAACTGGCTGAAGAGCTGCAACGCAATTATCCTGTCGATATCAAGTTCCTCTCCATCGACCTTACCCAATCGGAATCCCCGAAAAAAGTATTTGACTATGCCGTTAAAAACCGGATTGCCGTTAACATTCTGGTCAATAATGCCGGTTTGGGATTTGACGGAAAACTGGAAGATTTATCCCTTTTTTTAATCGACACCATGATCCTTTTAAATATTCGCGCATCCACTTTACTCACCTTCCTTTTTCTGTCAGAAATGAAAAAGCAAAAAACCGCTTACATCCTAAACATCAGCAGTTTTGGAGCGCTTGTCCCCCTGCCTTTCAAAAGTGTTTATGCTGCAACCAAAACCTACCTGCTTTTTTTAACCAGCGCACTACGCCGGGAATTAAAAGGGACCAATATTCACTTAACCTCGGTTCATCCCTGCGGAATCACTTCTGAAAGGGCAATCGAAAACGTAAGGAAATCAGCATTTTTTGCACGGGCTGCTGCGTTAACCCCCTCCGAGGTTGCCAAAATCTCGATGGATAACCTTTTTGCAGAAAACCCTTTTGTAGTGCCCGGTTTAATGCCAAAAATCTACTATTATTTAGGATCGTGCATTCCACATGGAATCGTTATCAAACTGGTGGAGCGCATATTTCAAAAAACCACCTGACCCAATCACTTTTAATCCGGACGCACCCTTTGACACCCGAGCTGTCCGGTATGGCTAACTTTCGGCACAGGCCAGCGTAGCGATGCTCACCCTGGCGGCCCCGGCCTGTAACAGCGCAAAAGCGGCTGCTTCGAGGGTTGAGCCGGTGGTAACCACATCATCAACCAGCAGCAGGTGTTTGCCGGCAAACTCTTCGGGATTTTCCACGGCAAATATTCCTTCCACATTTTGCCACCGTTCAAAACGGGTTTTGCGGGTTTGGGTGGGCGTAAAACGCACCCGCTGCAGGTTAGCCGCCGAAAGCGGTTTTTGCATGGCCTCCGCAATCCCGCGGGCAATCCATTCGCTCTGGTTGTACCCCCGCTGCCGCAACTTTTTCGGGTGCAGCGGAACGGGCACCACCACCTCAACGTCGCCAAATGGTGAAGAGAGAAGCTCCTGCCCGAAAATATTTCCGATTTCCGGCCCCAGCTCTTTCAATCCTTTGTATTTGAGAAAGTGCACCAGCCGCTGATAACGGCTCCCCTTCCGGAAGTAAAGAAACGACGTGGCCAGCTCGACCTCCACCCTTCCCCAAAAGAGTTGGGCCACCTTGTTTTCTGTCTCCCGGTGAAAGTTTGTCCGCGGGAAGTCGCTCCGGCAATCCAGACAAACATATTTCTCCTGGGAAATAAGTTTTTTCCCGCAAGTCACACACAGCGAAGGAAAAAACAGCTCCAGCAAATCATTCCACAAACCCGACATTATGCAAAGGATTTTCGTAAAGTTAAATTTACATCAACCGGCTTAACTTTTAAATAAAGTTGGGGTAAAATCGACACCCGCCTGCTTAACAGATTCTTAAAAGTTCAGTAAAAACAGCATAAAATGCAGAAATTCAATTCCCTGTACATTTGAAGCATTACAAATTAACAATCCGAAAGATGAAATTGAAAACAGTGATCCTGGGAGTAGTGATCCTTGCAGCGGCTACAACTACTGCTGCCGCCAGGGAGGGCAAAGCAGCCAAACCGGCAGAAGCCATGGTTACGCTGTCGGGCAAAGTAACCGACCAAAAAACCGGGGAAACCCTGACCGGTGTCAAAGTGGAAGTAAAAGAGACCGGCGTTTGCACCTACACCGATTTTGAGGGCGCCTACCAGCTGACCCTGCCCAAATCGGAAACTTACCAGCTGCGGTTCAACCTGGTTTCTTACCAGCCGGCCGTGACTGAAAAGATCAAAACCATCCCAACCGACGCCGTAAAAATCAATCAGGCATTAAACAGACTTCCATAGAATCATTTCCCCGATTCTTTTCCTTTTGATCAGAATGTCTTCGCAAGGTTGTTCGTCCGGACAACCTTTTTTTCGTGCCGGCGGGTCGCCAAATGTAATTTTTGAACGGCATCGCATCCATTCTCTCACTTTTGAAGTAATTTCGTGGGAAAGATCAAACAGAAACATCAATGGCAAAAATACACTGGAAACCGGGCACCATGATCTACCCGTTGCCGGCCGTGATGGTCAGCTGCGGCGAATCGCCCGAAGAGTACAATATCCTCACCGTTTCATGGACCGGCACCATCTGCAGCGACCCGCCGATGTGCTATATTTCGGTACGCCCCACCCGCTATTCCTACGGAATCCTCAAACGTACCGGCGAATTTGTGATCAACCTCACCACCGAAAAGCTGGCCCGCGCAACCGACTGGTGCGGCTGCCGCTCGGGGCTCAAATACGACAAATGGAAAGAGATGGGGCTCACCCCGCTCCCCGGCCGGATCGTGAAAGCCCCCCTGATTGCCGAATCGCCGGTAAACATCGAATGTGTGGTAAAACAGATCATCGACCTGGGCGTGCACCACATGTTTATTGCCGAAGTGGTCAGCGTTACCGCCGATGACAGCTACATCGACGAAACCGGCGCATTCAGCCTGGCCAAAGCCCGCCCGCTGGTGTACAACCACGGTCACTATTTTGGACTGGGCAAAAAAATCGGGAAATTTGGCTGGTCGGTCGAAAAGAAAAAACGGAACAAAAAAGAGAAGTAACTTTTGGGGTTCTCTTCTCCCTGCTGAATTAAGCCTTTTCATTTCACGGTTCAGTAACCTCGCTCCCGAATTTTTCGCCGGATCAATTGTAATAACCAGCGCCTGCATTTTACCCATTGGCTGTGTCTGGGGCAAAAACAGAGAAGGTTCTTTGCCGAAAATTCCTGCTTTTAACCTGAAATCCGTAATCTTGCAACCTAAAATCATTCGACAATGAAACAAGTTTTATTATTAACGCTGCTATTTATGAATACAGAAATACTGTTGGCCCAACACAATCCGTTGTTGCAGCCTTTTACGTCGCCGCACGAAACGGCCCCGTTCCACCTGATCCAAAACGAGCACTTCCTGCCGGCACTGAAGACGGCCATGGAACAGGGAAGAGCCGAAATTGACGCCATTACGGACAATCCGCAGGCTCCCTCCTTCGAAAACACCATCGAAGCGATCGACCGCTCGGGAAGATTACTGAGCCGGGTGGCCGGCGTTTTTTTCAACCTGCTCGGTTCGGAAACCAACGACCAGCTCCAGCAGGTTGCCCAGGAGGTGTCGCCGCTGCTCACCCAGTATCGCAACGACATCACCCTCAATGCCGCCCTCTTCAAACGGGTAAAATCGGTTTACGACAACCGCGGAAAACTGAAACTCACCCCTGAACAACAAATGCTGCTCGAAGAGGTCTACACGCAGTTTGTGAGACAGGGCGCCAACCTTTCGGACGAACAAAAAGCCAAATTCCGCGAAATCAGTACCGAATTATCGGTGCTTTCACTCAACTTCGGCGATAACGTACTGAAAGAGACCAACCAGTATGAAAAGCTGGTTACCGATAAAAACCTGCTGGCCGGAATTCCCGAAAGCCTGCTTGAAGCCGCCGCCGCCAAAGCCAAAAGCCGGAATAAAGAGGGCTGGATGTTCGACATCTCAGCGCCTGTTTACATGGCTTTTATGAAATCGGCCGATAACCGCAACCTGCGCAAAGAGCTCTATTTTGCCTACAACTCCAAATCTTTTAAAGGCGACGAATCCGACAACCAGGAAACTGTTAAACGGATAACCGAACTGCGCTTGCAGCTGGCCAACCTGCTGGGATACAACACCTACGCCGATTATGTACTCGAACGGACGATGGCGGCCAATACAACCCAGGTTTACAAACTGCTCAACGAGCTCTACAACGCCTCGGCACCGGTGGCCAAAAAAGAGAAGGAAGAAGTGCTGGCGTTTGCCCGAACGCTTGGTTTTCAGGAGGAGCTGATGCCCTGGGACTGGTCTTATTATGCTGAAAAACTGAAAGAAAAAAAGTTCGACCTGAATGACGAAATGCTGAAACCCTATTTCGAACTGAACCGGGTTATCGACGGGGTGTTTGGCCTGGCCACCGAACTCTACGGCCTCACCTTCCAACTGAACAAAGCGATTCCGGTTTACCATCCCGACGTGCTTCCCTACGAAGTTTTCGACCGCGACGGGAAATTCCTGTCGGTTCTCTACGCCGATTTTCACCCGCGTGCAGGAAAACGCGGCGGCGCCTGGATGAACGACTTCAAACCACAGTGGAAAGAAAACGGCACCGACTCACGCCCGCACATCACCATTGTGATGAATTTTACGCAACCCACCGAAACCAAACCGGCCCTGCTCACCTTTTACGAAATGGAAACTTTCCTGCATGAGTTTGGCCACGCCCTTCACGGCATACTGGCCAACTCAACCTATTCCACCCTCTCGGGAACCAGTGTGTACCGTGATTTTGTGGAACTTCCCTCGCAGATCATGGAAAACTGGGCCGTCGAAAAAGCTTTCCTCGACCGTTTTGCTGTGCATTACCAAACCGGCGAAAAAATTCCTGCCGAATTGGTGAAAAAAATCAAAGATTCAGAAAATTTCCTGGCCGGATATGCCAGCATGCGCCAGCTCAGCTTCGGCTTTCTTGACATGGCCTGGCACACCCTCGAAAAACCCTACACCGGCGCCGTGAAAGAATTTGAAGAGAGAGCCTGGCACAAAACACAGATTTTTCCCCGCATCGAAGGGGTTTGCCAGAGTGTGGCCTTTTCGCACCTGTTTGCCGGAGGTTATGCCGCCGGTTATTACAGCTACAAATGGGCCGAAGTGCTGGATGCCGACGCCTTCAGCCTCTTCAGGCAGCGCGGGATTTTCGATAAGACGACCGCCGAATCGTTCCGGAAAAATATTCTGGAAAAAGGGGGAACCGAACATCCGATGGAGCTTTACAAACGGTTCCGCGGACAGGAGCCAACCGTGGATGCCCTGCTCGAACGCAGCGGAATGAAATAACCGGCAATGTCCAATAAAAAGAGACAGGACACTCCACTCCGGGTGCCCTGTCTCTTTTTCTGCTCGTTTGGTCTTCGCCTGTCCTATTGCAGCTTCCGGATCCTCACCTCCATATCCTTTTCGCCGGCCAGCAATTTTACCAGTTCGGCCGGATCGGTATTTCCAAAATGGTAGGGATACAAAATCTTCGGATGAAAAGCCCTGGCAGCGTCGGCGACCATTGCGGGAGTCATGGTATAAGGCAGGTTCATGGGTAAAAAGGCCACGGTAATATTTTTAAGCGCTTTCATTTCGGGGATGTTTTCCGTATCGCCGGCAACATAAACCCGTGTCCCGTCAAAGTCCAGGATATATCCGTTCCCTTCTCCTTTGGGATGAAACGGTGCTCCGTTCGGACGTTTGTGCACGATATTATACGCCGGCACCGCTTCCACTTCAATCCCGGCGGCGCGGACTGTCTCTCCGTTTTTCAAAACTTTACCCTCCGGACAACCCGCCTGACACACCTCCGCCATCCAAATTTCCGTGTTCTCTTTTTTGATTTTCGCGATGGCGGCACCATCCAGGTGATCGCCGTGCTGATGGGTAACCAGGATCAGGTCAGCCTTCGGAAGTTTTGCATAATCGGCATATTGCCCCACCGGATCGATGTGGACAACTTTTCCGCCGTATTCCATCATAAGGGTTCCGTGGCCAATAAAGGTGAGCACCAGCTCGCCTTTGTCCGTCCGGATCACATCTTTTTCGAAACCGGCAGCAAATGATTTAAAACCAAAAGTCAGCAGGATCATGATCAGAATTGTTTTGCCGTTTTTCATCTTTCAGCCTTTTGAGTTCATCTTTCAGCTACAAAACCGACGCGGTCAGGCACCAAGGTCCCACCGGCGGAAATAGAGTCCTTGCCTGACAATAGGCAATGTTTTGTATTCAATTTCTTCCATTTGCGCCTGGCTCAACGGAGAAAATTCCGAAGCGATCCGGACGTTCTCTTCGATCTGTTCAACCGTGTCCACGCCGATGATGGTTGTACTCACGGGCAGACTCATGTTGTAGGTCAGCGCCTCTTTGATAGAGATCGTCCCCGGCTTGGGAGTCCGCAGGCGTTCGGGCTGTTCTTCCAGCGGCGGCGGGGTCCAGCATGCAAGCATCCTGCCGCGGGTGGCCACTTTCATGCCAATAATGGCCATGCCTAACTTTTGCGCTTCGGGCAGCAGGTAGTTTTTAAAGCTGAGATAATGGACATCCGCTGCATTGACAGCCATCAGGATCGAGTCGAAAGGATAGCGGCGAATCGCTTCGGCAAGCACAACCGGCTCAAAATGGCCGGTAATCCCGACATTTCTGACGATTCCTTCGGCCCGGGCCTTTTCCATGGCTTTGATGGCGCCGTCTGCCGCAAAAATCTGGTCAACCTGCTCCTGCCGCTGCACATTGTGTAATTGCCAAAGATCGAGATGGTCGGTTTGCAAACTTTTCAGGCTCTCTTCGAGCAGCCGCATCGACCCGTCGTAGGTGCGGTCGTGGGTTTTGGTAGCCAGGAAAACCTCACGCCGGCGGCTTTTCATTACCCTCCCGATATTCTTCTGGCTGACCCCGCCCCCGTAGGAAGCGGCCGTGTCGATGTAATTAATTCCAAGGTCAATCGCCCGGTTGATAATTTTCTCGGAGAGCTCTTCCCGTCCGGCAATTTCGAGCGTGGCTTGTCCGCCCAGGCTCAAGATGCCCACTTTGTAGCCGGTTTTCCCCAATGAGCGGGTCGGCATCGCCTGAAAGGTGCGTTCATTGTAGGGATGTTCCCGGCTGGTTTGCCCGGCCGCCGACGATATTCCGTTTTCGGCGGCCACCGATTTGCCGGTCGCAACGGCCGCCGCCGCAGCCAGTCCGGTTCCTAAAAAATTTCTTCTATCCATGATTTTAATTTTATTCGTTCTGCGTCATCGCGTTGGTCCTCTGAAATTTAAGAAAAAAGAGAAAGTTAAGGCATTTTTTTAACGGCGAAACCGGTGATTTGTTTATAAAAAAAGAAAACCACCGCACTACCTTGCTGTCATTCAGAATTATTTTTGAAACTCCTTGCCCTGAAAGCGGAAATTCCTATTTTTGCACTCCTGTTTTACGGCCTCATAGTTCAACGGATAGAACGACAGTTTCCTAAACTGTAAATCCAGGTTCGATTCCCGGTGGGGCTACCAACCAAAAGCTCTGTAAAACTAGTTTTTACAGAGCTTTGTTATTTCATGCAGCGCCCCTCCGGCGAGGGTTGCCGTTTTTAGTTTCCGGGCCGGCAGCCGGGATCAGACATAATTTTCTCCCTTTTCGAGCCGCACGTCGCTAACAAACTGACGGATCTGCTGCTCATCTTCGCGCCGGCACACCAGCAGCGTGTTGTTCGACTCCACCACAATATAGCCGTCGAGACCCTGCAAAACGGCAATCTTTTCGTTGGGCAGGTTGACAATACAGTTCCGGGTATCATAGGTGAGGATATTGGCGCCGCTGATCACATTTCCGTGTTCGTCCTTATCCTTGTTTTCATAGAGCGATCCCCAGGTTCCCAGGTCGCTCCAGCCAAAATCGGCCGTCAGCACAAACACGTTGTCCGACTTCTCCATAATCCCATAGTCGATGGAAATGCCCATACATTCCGAATAAATTTTGTTGATGAAGGCTGTTTCATCGGGCGTGTTGTAAAGATGTTCGCCCTGCGAAAACAGGAGCGCCACTTCGGGGAGGTATTTATCGAAAGCTGCAAGAATGGAGGGAAGCGACCAGAGAAAAATTCCGGAGTTCCAGAAAAATTCGCCGCTTTCGAGAAAGATTTCGGCCATTTTCAGGTCCGGTTTTTCGGTAAAAGTTTTTACCTGGAACAGGTTTGTCAGCTCGTCAAAACTGGCCTGGTCGCCCACCTGGATATAGCCGTAACCGGTTTCGGGCCGGCTGGGTTTGATACCCAGGGTGAGCAGCGCATTGTTTTCCGAAACAAACTGCAGCCCGTTACGGATCTGTTTCAAAAACTCTTCCTCTTTCAGAATGAGATGATCGGAAGGGGCCACAATCAGCCGGGCCCGGGGGTTGAACGTTTTAATCTTGTTGGCGGCGTAGGCAATGCAGGGGGCCGTATTCCGGCGCAGCGGCTCCGACAGGATCTGGTCGCAGCGCAACTCCGGAAGCTGCTCTTTTACCAGGTTTTTGTAATCCACACTGGTTACAACATAGAAATTCTCTTTGGGAACGATCTTTGAAAATCGGTCGAAAGTTTGTTGCAGAAAGGTTCTTCCGGTTCCCAAAATGTCGAGAAACTGTTTCGGCATGGTTTTACGGCTGAGCGGCCAGAAGCGGGAACCGATCCCCCCGGCCATTATTACACAGTAAGTATTGTTCATGTCTTAGCTTTTAAGCGGTCAAGTCAAATATATCCTTTTTTTGATGAGATGTGAATTAAAAATGTCACCTGTCGGCCCGAATTGTTAAACCTTGCCGGCAAAGTTTCCGAAACGGTGATTAAGTTTGTAATTTTAAGCGCAAAACGAAATGTGCGGAATCAGGAGCCAGCAAAACCCCGCCGGCAGGTTAGTTTTAGGCAACCTGCCCAGTGTGCACCGGTGCCGCACAGGTCTTAAAAAAACGGAAGTATTTCCGGATATACAAACTGGTTATTAAAAATTTACAACGATTCAACAGTGAAATTTCTGTTTCATGTGGGCCGCTACTTCTGGATGTTGGGAAAAGTTTTCACCCGGCCCGAACGACATAAAATCTACATTCGCCAGCTATTCAACGAAATTGAGGCGCTCGGACTTAATTCGGTTGGGATTGTGGTGATCATCTCCGTTTTTATCGGCGGAATTATGACCATCCAGCTGGCCTACAACCTGGTTAACCCGCTCTACCCGACGACCATTATCGGCCTGGGAACCCGCGACACCCTGATTCTCGAATTCTCTTCCACCATGCTGGCCCTGATCCTGGCCGGAAAGATCGGCTCGAACATCACCTCCGAAATTGGGAGTATGAAAGTGACCGAACAGATCGACTCGCTTGAAATTATGGGGATCAACTCGGCCAACTACCTCATCCTCCCGAAAATTGTGGCGGTGGTGTTTATCTTCCCGTTCCTTTTTATCCTGAGCGTATTTTTTGGGTTACTGGGCGGCCTGTTTGTCGGCCCCACTGTGGGAGTTGTTACCGTCACCGAATACATCGACGGGATCCGATACATGTTTGTTCCCTATTACATCACCTTCTCCGTGATCAAATCGCTGGTATTTGGTTTTTTGGTGGCCTCGGTGCCGGCCTACTTCGGCTACTTTGTGCAGGGTGGCGCCCTCGAGGTGGGCAAGGCCAGCACGCAGGCCGTGGTCAGTACCAACATCCTGATCTTACTTTTTGACCTGATATTAACCCGATTGTTACTTGCATGATTGAAGCCAGAAATATTACCAAACAGTTTGACGGCACAACGGTCCTGAAAAACATCTCCGCCGAATTTCAGCCCGGCCAGACCAACCTGATTATCGGACGCAGCGGATCGGGAAAAACGGTTTTGCTGAAGTGTATCCTCGGGCTCTATGAAGCCGACGAAGGGACAATTTTTTACGACGGCCGGAATTTCACCGACATGTCGCAAAAAGAGCGCAAGAACCTCCGGCGCGAAGTGGGAATGGTTTTCCAGGGCGGGGCGCTGTTCGACAGCCTTTCGGTAGAACAAAACATCCGGTTTCCGCTCGACATGTTCACCAATTTCAGCAACCGCGAAAAACAGGACCGCGTCGATTTTTGCCTCGAACGAGTTAATATCCCCAACACCAACAAGCTGTTTCCCTCCGAAATCAGCGGCGGGATGCAGAAACGGGTGGCCATTGCACGGGCGATCGCGTTAAACCCGCGCTACCTGTTTTGCGACGAACCCAACTCGGGCCTCGACCCCGAAACAGCCACCGTCATCGACAACCTCATCCAGTCGCTGACCAAAGAGTTTAACATGACCACCATTATCAACACCCACGACATGAATTCGGTGATCGAAATCGGCGAAAAAGTCCTCTTCATCCACCAGGGCGAAAAGTGCTGGGAAGGGTCGAAACACACCATCCTCGACTCGGGAAACCAGACCCTCGAAGATTTTATTTTTGCCAACAAACTTTATGCACAGATGAAAAAGGCACACACCGGAAATCCCCGGTAAAAACGTAAAAAAACTCCTTTCAAAACCCCGATTTTTCAACGAAATGCGGGTTTTCAGCCCCACCCTTTTTCCAACAAAAGTTGTTGAAAAAAAGAGAGATATCCTATCCATTACATTTTTACCTATTTTTGCGATGCCGTAACTGTTTGGAACAGTCGGGCAGGGCCGGAATGCATCGGCCCGAACTTAGTCAATTAACCTGTTTAACAGCTATTTAAATGAGAAAATGGCGCATTGAAGATTCTGCGGAGCTTTACAACATCAATGGTTGGGGAATCAATTTTTTTTCGATCAACGAGAAGGGACATGTTGTGGTAACTCCGCGAAAAGACGGTGTAGCGGTTGACCTGAAAGAGTTAGTTGAAGAACTTCAGCTACGCGACGTGTCGACCCCAGTCCTGATCCGGTTTCCTGATATTCTCGACAGCCGGATCGAGAAAATGGCAAGTTGCTTTAAAGTGGCGGCAGAAGAGTACCAGTACAAAGGGCAAAATTTTATTATTTACCCGATTAAGGTGAATCAGATGCGCCCGGTGGTGGAGGAGATCGTGAGTCACGGAAAAAAATTTAATATCGGACTGGAAGCCGGCTCAAAGCCTGAACTTCATGCCGTTATTGCCATCAATACCGATAACGACTCACTGATCATTTGCAACGGTTACAAAGACGAAAGTTACGTTGAACTGGCCATGCTGGCCCAAAAAATGGGCCGGCGAATCTATATTGTGGCGGAAAAACCCAACGAACTACGGCTGATTGCCCGGGTGGCCAAACGGCTCAAAATTAAGCCCAACATCGGCATCCGCGTTAAACTGGCCAGCTCGGGAAGCGGCAAATGGGAAGACTCCGGCGGCGATGTGAGCAAATTCGGCTTTACCTCAAGCGAACTGCTGGAGGCGATGGACTTTCTGGAAAAAAACAACCTGAAAGATTGCCTGCGGCTGGTTCATTTCCACATCGGCAGCCAGGTCAACAAAATCCGCCGGATCAAAATTGCCCTGCGCGAAGCAGCCCAGTTTTACGTCCAACTGCACAACCATGGTTTTAACCTCGAATTTGTGGATATTGGCGGCGGCCTGGGCGTTGACTACGACGGCACCCGCTCGTCGAACAGCGAAAGCAGCGTAAATTACAGCATCCAGGAGTATGTCAACGATGCGGTGTCAACCATGGTCGACGCCTGTGACAAAAACAACATTCCGCACCCCGATATCATTACCGAATCGGGAAGGTCGCTCACCGCGCACCACTCCATCCTGATTTTTGAAGTGCTGGAATCCACAACGCTCCCCAGTTGGGACGAAGAAGAAGATATCAGTCCGGACGACCACGAACTGGTGCGCGAACTCTACCAGGCGTGGGACCAGCTCAACCAGCCCCGGATGCTCGAAATCTGGCACGACGCCCAGCAGATCCGCGAAGAGGCGCTCGACCGGTTCAGCCTGGGCCTGCTCAACCTGAAAACCCGCGCACAGGTGGAAAAACTCTTCTGGTCGATCACCCGCGAAATCTACCAGATGATTTCCAAGCTGAAACATGTGCCGGAAGAGTTGCTGACCTTGCCCAAACTTTTGTCGGACAAATACTTCTGCAACTTCTCCCTGTTCCAGTCGTTACCCGACTCGTGGGCCATTGACCAGATCTTCCCGATCATCCCGATCATGCGGCTGGATGAAAGACCCGACCGCTCGGCGACGCTGCAGGATATTACCTGCGATTCCGACGGAAAGATCGACAACTTCATCTCGACCCGCAATTTGTCGTATTACCTGCCCGTTCACTCGCTGCGGGCGAAAGAACCTTACTATATCGGCGTTTTCCTGGTGGGCGCTTACCAGGAAATTTTGGGCGACCTGCACAACCTGTTTGGCGACACCAACGCGGTACACGTATCGGTAAATAACAAAGGTTATGAAATCGACCAGGTGATCGACGGGGAGACCGTTGCCGAAGTGCTCGACTATGTCCAGTACAACGCCAAAAAATTAGTACGTACTGTGGAAGGCTGGGTAACCTCATCGGTCAAATCGGGGATCATTTCCGCTGAAGAGGGGAAAGAGTTCCTTTCGAATTACCGGTCGGGGCTGTATGGTTATACGTACCTGGAATAACCTTCAGAATAAAAAATTAACCGTTTGAACCCGTTTCGGAAATTATTAGGCGACACGGCTATTTACGGTGTGAGCAGCATCGTGGGCCGGTTTCTCAACTGGTGGCTGGTACCTTACCATACCGGCATTTTCAAGCCCGATGAATATGGGGTGGTAACCAACCTCTATTCGTATGTGGCCTTTGCAATGGTTTTGCTCACCTACGGCATGGAAACCGGCTTTTTTCGGTTTGCCTCACGCAGCAACGACCAGGAGAAGGTGTATTCCACTTCGGTGATTTCGCTTTTTTCCACGTCGTTGCTGTTTATTATTCTGGTTTGGTTTTTCCGGACCGATCTGGCTTCGCTGATGCAGTACCCCCACCATCCGGAGTACGTGTGGTGGCTGGCGCTCACCGTCAGTATCGATGCCTGCACGGCGATCCCGTTTGCCCAGTTGCGCCTGAAAAACCGGCCGATGAAGTTCCTGTTCGTCAAAATGGTCAACATCGGGCTGAATATCGGGTTCAACGTTTTTTTCCTCAGCCTCTGCCCGTTCCTCCTGAAACATTTTCCCGACTCGTTTATTCGGCACCTCTATTCGCCCGAAATCGGGGTCGGTTATGTTTTTATTGCCAACCTGCTCGCCTCGCTTTCCACCCTGTTCCTGCTCTACTTCGAGATTTTCAAAATCAAGCTGGTATTCGACCGCAAGCTGCTTTTGAAGATGCTCGATTACTCCTTCCCGATTTTGGTGGTGGGCGTTGCCGGAATGGTAAACCAGAACATCGATAAAATTCTGCTGCTGTTTCTGCTCCCCGAATCGCAGGATCCCATGTTCCAGGTCGGAATTTACGGGGCCAACTACAAACTGGCCGTGCTGATGAACATGTTCATCCAGGCGTTCCGGTATGCTTTCGAGCCTTTTTTCTTTTCGCGAAGTTCGTCCGAGTCGGCCGACGACCCGAAAATTTATGCCATTGTCATGAAGTATTTCGTCATTTTCGGCCTGATTATCTTCCTGGGAATGATGTTCTACCTCGATATCGTAAAACTGCTGATCGCCGCGGAATACCACGAAGGCTTAAAAGTGGTACCCTTAATTTTACTGGCCAACCTCTTTTTCGGAATCTTTTTTACCCTTTCCATCTGGTTCAAACTGAAAGACATGACCCGTTACGGCGCCTACATTGCGCTGCTGGGAGCCGTCATCACCCTGGCACTCAACTTCCTGCTGATCCCCACCATGGGATATATGGGATCGGCCGTGGCTGTGCTGGTCTGCTTCCTGGTGATGATGATCGTTTGCTACTTCTTCGGACAGAAATACTACCCCATCCCCTACGATCTCAAACGGATGGGGACCTACTCCCTCTGGGCGGTGCTCTTTTACGGCAGTTCCCTTCTGACCGCTTCCTTGCCGCTACTCCCCAAATTGTCGCTGAATACCATACTGATGCTGGCTTTCCTGGGATTGATTTTCCGGAAAGAAAAAACCGAACTTCAGGCTATCCTGAAAAAAAATAAAAGATAAAAAGAACCAAAATATATTAGATTTGTAAAAACTTCTGAGATGGAACCATTAACTATTGCCCTGGCCAGTGACCACGCCGGATTTGACAAAAAACAGGCGGTGAAAAAATACCTGGACCAGAAAGGGATTCCTTACCACGATTTGGGCTGCTATTCCAACGAAAGCTGCGACTATCCGGAATTTGCCCATGCGATTGCCAATGCCATCAGCAATGGCGAATTTCCGCTGGGTATCACCTTTTGCGGAAGCGGCCAGGGAATCAGCATTACGGCCAACAAACACCAGCAAATCCGCTCGGCGCTTTGCTGGATTCCCGAGATTGCCCGGCTGGCGCGCCAGCACAACGACGCCAACATTTGCGCAATTCCCGGCAGGTTTGTTACCGACGAAGAAGCGATTGCCATTGTTGACGCTTTCCTGAATGCCCAGTTTGAAGGCGGCCGGCACGAACGTAGAATTAAAAAAATTCCGCTGATGTAAATGACCAACAGCGAGCAAATATTTATCAGGGATTCAAAAATTGCATTTGACCGGAAACATCGTGCGACCCTGCGTCATAACATTTCAAAATATGACCAGGCCGTTGCGCGGGGCAGGCAACGCTATTCCCATTTTCAGCAGGCGCGTGAAAAGGCCTCTTTTCTGAAAGGGTGTGCGGTTGCCCGGTTACCCGAACTTTTGCTCGAGTTTGAAAAAAACATCACCGCCCGCGGCGCCCGGGTTCTGTGGGCACGCGACGCTGCCGACGCCACCCTTTTCATCGAAAATATTTTAAAGGAAAACGATGCCCGGTTACTGGTCAAAAGCAAGTCGATGATTTCAGAAGAGATCGGCCTGAACGAACACGCCGCCGAATGGGGAGCCGAGGCCGTGGAAACCGACCTGGGAGAGTTTATCGTCCAGGTGGCCGGCCAGAAGCCCTACCATATTCTCACGCCGGCCATGCACAAATCAAAAGAGGATGTGGCCTCGCTTTTTCACGAAAAATTCGGAACCTCCGCCGAAGCAACTCCTGAACAAATCACCCGTTTTGTCCGCAAAAGATTGCGCGAAAAATTTGTGACAGCCGATGTGGGCATTACCGGCGCCAACTTTCTGGTCGCCGATGTGGGCGGCGTGGGGTTGACCGAAAACGAAGGAAACGGCCTGATGACAGTCTCCTTTCCTAAAATCCACATCGTAATTGCCGGCCTCGAACGGGTCATTCCGTCGGTCGCCGATCTGCCTTTCTTTTTTCAGCATCTGGCCGCCCACGGAACCGGACAGGCCATTTCAGTTTACAACTCGTTGTTGCTGGGGCCCCGCACAGCGGCCGAAACCGACGGTCCGGAACAGATGTACGTGATCCTGCTCGATAACGGGCGTTCGCAACTGCTTGCCGAGCAGGAGGAGTCGGCAGCCCTGAAATGTATCCGCTGCGGCGCCTGTCTCAACGCCTGCCCCATCTACCAAAATGTGGGTGGCTACACCTATGCGGCGACCTACACCGGCCCTATCGGTTCGGTTATCACCCCGTTTTACAACGGATTCCGGGAGTTTGGCCACCTCAGTTTCGCCTGCACCGTTTGCGGGCGTTGTTCCGAAGTGTGCCCGGTAAAAATTCCGCTGCACGAGCTGCTGCTCCTGAACCGTCACCGGAAAATCACCGCTGAGGAAACCTCTTTCGGCTGGAAAGCCGCCCTCAAAACCTTTGGTTTTCTTTCCCGGAAACGTTCGCGGCTCGACCTGGCCGGCGGACGTTGGAAAAACCGGCTGGCCCGAATCGCCGGCCATCCGTTGGGAAAAAACAGAGAAATGCCCCGGTTTGCCCCCCTCTCTTTCAGCAAACAATGGAAAAATAAAATAGCGTAATTATGTTGTCGAATACCTGTAAATATGCCTTGCGTGCACTGATCTATCTTGCCAAGTATTCCAAGGAGGAAAACCGGATCGGGATCAAAAAAATTTCAGAAGATTTGGATATCTCTTCCCCTTTCCTGGGAAAAATTCTGCAGAACCTGGTAAAAAAGAAGCTGCTGGTTTCAACCAAAGGCCCCAACGGCGGCTTTGCGCTGGCCCGTAACCTGGAAGCGATCACCCTGTGGGACATTGTCATTAATGTCGACGGGGAGGAGTTTTTCACCAACTGCCTGATCGGACTGGGCTCCTGTAAAACGCACGACGCTTCGAAGCCGCTTTGTCCCGTCCATTTCAAATACGAGGAGCTGCGCAGCCAGATTGCCACGTTCTACCGGGAGACAACGCTGAAAACCATCAGCGACGATATCAAAAAATTTGAAGATCTGGTCAAGCTTTAGCTTTCAGAAAATTTTATGGCCGGTATTTACGTTCATATCCCGTTTTGCAGAAAAAAATGTTTCTACTGCGATTTTTACAAAACCACCGCCATCGCTGACAAGCAACCTTTTTTGCAAGCGCTGAAACGGGAAACCGAAACGCAGGCCGCTTACCTGGAGGGCGAAACGGTTGAAACCATTTACCTGGGCGGCGGGACCCCCTCGGTGCTTGAAATTGACGAACTGGCTGCCCTGCTCGGGCTGTTCAGGAATCAATTCCCGGTTTCGCCCGGGGCGGAGATTACCCTCGAAGCCAATCCGGACGATCTCACGCCGGAGTACCTGCTCCACCTGCGTGCTGCCGGCTTCAACCGGCTGAGTATCGGCATCCAGTCGTTCGACGATGCGGCGCTGAAAAAAATGAACCGGCGCCACACCGCCCGCCAGGCCTTCGAATCGGTAGAAATGGCTGCCGCCGCGGGTTTCAGCCAGATCAGCATCGACCTGATCTTCGGACTGCCCGGGCAAACCACCACCCAGTGGGAAGACAACCTGCACCAGGCGCTGCAACTCCCGGCCAACCACCTTTCCGCCTACCACCTCACCTACCACGAGGGAACTCCTTTTTACAACTGGCTGAAAAAGGGGACCCTGCATGAACTCGACGAGGAAGAGAGCCTCCGCCAGTTTGAAATCCTAACCGACCTTACTGCCCGCGCCGGCTTCGAACAGTACGAAATTTCCAATTTTGCCCGCGCCGGCGCCTATTCCAAACACAACACCGGCTACTGGACCGGCAAAAAATACCTCGGACTGGGCCCCTCAGCCCACTCCTACAACGGCAGCTCGCGCCGCTGGAACATCGCCAGTCTGAAGCAATATCTGGAAAAGATCAACCGGGACGAATGCTGCTTCGAACAGGAGATCCTTACCGAAAAGGAGCAGCTGAACGACTACCTGATCACCTCGATCCGGACCAAGTGGGGCATTTCCCGCCAGTTTGTACAAACCCGTTTTGGCACCGCGATGCTGAAAACGGTCTGCGACTCTGTCAAAAACTACGAAAAAACAGGCCACGTCAAAACCGAAAACGACCGGATTCTGCTTACTCATCAGGGAATTATGATTTCCGATGAAATTATGGTTGCGCTGATGGTCGTGTGAATCTCCCGTTTGATAAAGATTGTTAACGGGCCTGAATTCTTTCCTGAAATCTTTATCTTAGCGGTCTTTAAATTTTGAAAGAATGGAAGTTAAGATCGTCAACAAGTCGGGGAATGAACTTCCGGCTTACAGTACGGTGCACTCGGCCGGGATGGATATCCGGGCCTTTCTGCAGGAAGAGGTAATTTTGAGACCCCTCGAACGCCGGCTGATTCCTACCGGATTGTATGTGGAATTGCCGGAAGGTTATGAAGCGCAGATCAGGCCGCGCAGCGGACTGGCCCTCAAAAAAGGAATTACCGTACTCAACACCCCCGGCACCATTGACGCCGATTACCGCGGCGAAATTTGTGTAATCCTGATTAATCTTTCCAACGAAGATTTTGTTATCAAGAACGGTGAACGGATCTGCCAGATGGTTGTGGCTTCGCACGAAAAAGTAGAGTGGCAGGTTGCCGAAAAACTGGAAGAAACCGACCGCGGAGCCGGCGGATTCGGACATACCGGAAAAAACTGAAAACATGACAAGCAAACCTTTATACCTGCTCTTCTTTTTGCTGGCCTTGCTGGCTGGTTGCACGGGAGTAAAAAAAACCAGCACCCCGGCCTTGCCGCAGAAGAGTGCCGACGCGCCGGTTTCGGAGCAAAAACTGAAAGAGTTTGAATATCTCTTCATCGAAGCCCTCAAACAAAAAACGCTTGGCAACCCGCAACGGGCCGTTTCGCTGTTCGCCTCGTGCCTCGAAATCGACCCCAATTCAACGGCGGCCATGTACGAACTGGCCAACCTGCATGTGGCCAGCAACGACCTCACCAGCGCCGCCCTGCTTCTCGAAAAAGCCATCAGCATCAACAACAGCAACAAGTGGTATAAACTGATGCTGGCCAATATTTACCAGCAAACCAAAAAATATGCGGAAGCCGCCCAGCTCTTCGACCAGCTGCTGAAAGAAGAACCCGAGAACCACGAGTACCTCTACATGAAAGCCATGTTGTACTCATCGGCCAAAAACTACGACGAAGCCATCCGCGCCTTCAACGAACTCGAAAAAAAGGTGGGGCTGAACGAACAGATTTCGGTGGCCAAAGAGCAGGTTTATCTTGCGAATGGAAAAATCAAAGAGGCGTTTGCCGAGCTGCAGAAACTGATCAGCTCCAACCCGGCCGAACCCAGATACTACGGGCTGCTGGCCGATCTCTACCTCGACCAGGGCGACAAGGAAAATGCCCTGAAACATTACCGGAAAATCCTGGAAATGGACCCCGCCAACGGATATGTCCAGTTTTCGCTGGCTACATTCTACCGCGAACAGGGCGACTCGGTCCGGGCGTTTGAGCACACCAAACTTGGTTTTTCGAGCCAGGAGGTGGATATCGAAACCAAACTTCAGCTCTACCTGCTCATGACCGGCGAAAACTCCCCGGCCAAACTCAGCGAAGCCCAAAACGAAGAGCTCATTAAAATCCTCTTGGAAGCCCATCCGGCCGATTTCCGGGTTTATATGGTTTATGCCGAATTCCTGATCCGCCGCGACCGGAACAACGAAGCCCGCGAACAACTGCTGAAAGTCATCGACCTGGGCAACAACGAATACCTGGTGTGGGAACAGATCCTCTACCTGGACAACGACCAGCAGGACTGGAACTCACTCTACCAGCACAGTAAAAATGTCATCAACCTGTTTCCCAACCAGCCACAGGTCTATTTCCTGCATGCGGTGGCCTGCCTGCAGCTGGAGAAACTCAACGAAACGGTTGCCGTTGTCGAAGAAGGGATGAACTATGTGGTAGACAACCCGCCGCTGAAAGGACAGTTCCTGATGCTAAAAGGCGAAGCCAGTTACAAACTGGGCATGCTCAACGAAGCGTTTGAACTGTTCGACCAGGCCATCAAACTGGATCCGGAAAATTTTATCGCCCAGAATAATTACGCCTACTACCTGTCGCTCGAAAGCCGCGACCTGGAAAAAGCCGAACGCATGAGCGGCCGGGTGATCGAACGTTTTCCCACCAACCCGACTTACCTGGATACCCACGCCTGGGTCCTTTTCAAAAAGAAAAACTACTCGCTGGCTAAATTTTATATGGAAACCGCCCTCTCCAACGGCGGCAGCGAAAACCCAACCCTGCTCGAACATTACGGCGACATCCTGATGATGCTCGAAAAAACCGATGAAGCCCTCGACTACTGGAACAGGGCCAAACAGTTGGGAAGCGACTCCGCTACCCTGGACCGGAAGATTAAAGAAAAAAGGTACATCGACGAGAAAAAATGACCATCCTAAAAAAGATTACCGGAATTCGCCTGTTGGGAATGGTTATTCTCGCGGCAGCAATATTTTCATGCAAAACAGCCGAAAAAGTGGCTGAAGTTAAAATCCGCCCCATGAGTTCGGGACGACTGCTCAAAAAAGTGGAGGAAAACGCCTTCGACTACCAGCGGCTCGACATCAAACGGATCAACTGCCAGCTCGACAACGGCGACTCCAAAACCTCGTTCCGCGCCAGCCTGAAATCGATCAAAGACCGAAACATCTTACTCACTCTCAGCAAGCTGAATATTCTTGTCGGACGGGTACTGCTCACCCCCGACAGCGTGTGGTATGTCAACTACCTCGAACGGAAATATTTTGCGGGCGACTACTCCGGCCTCAGCCAGCTTTTTAACCTCGACCTGGATTTCAACACCATCCAGTCGGTCATTTCCAACCGTGCATTTACTTTCAACGAAGACGACGATTTTGAATCGGTCGTTGAAGACGGGATGTACATGCTTCAATCGGAAAAGGTAAAAAAGCTGTCGCGCCTCGGGATGAAAGGGAAACCCCAGCGGGTGGAACGACTGATGAAACGACTCGACGAAGATGCACTGGTGATGCAAACCCTGTTTATTGACCCGGTGATGTTTGTCCTGCGTAAAATGCAGGTGCAGGACAAAACCAACAACCGCCAGGCTGAATTTCTTTTCAATGATTTTGAACAGGTTAACCAAAAAAACTATCCCACTTCGCTGGACATGAGTTTCAGGTCGCCCGATACCTTTATCCGCCTGAATGTGAAGATGTCGGGGTTTTCAACCGAAGAAACCGATTCGGTTACCCTGAAGATTCCGGAGAAGTTTACACAAGTTTACCTAAATTAGGAGTCACAAACATCAATCAAAAATTCTCTGCATGAAACGGTTGGGGGTTATTATGGGGTTGTGGTTGCTGGGAACCACCTGCTTCGGCCAGTCGCTCGACGACTTGCGGAAGAAGAAAGAGTCGGCAGCCGAACAGATCCGTTACACCAACCAGCTGCTCGAAAAAGTCACCGAAAACCAGCAGGTAACCCTCAACAAACTTCGCCTGATCAACAACCAGATTTCGCAGCGCAACCAGCTCATCCACACGATGAACGACGAAATTTCGCTGCTTCAGACCCTTATCAACGACAACACGCTGGTTGTCGAAATCCTGACGGCCGACCTGGCTGAGATCAAAAAAGAGTATGCCGAAATGGTCCGTTTTGCCTACAAAAACCGGAATGCCTACGACCAGATCCTCTTTTTCCTTTCGGCTGAAAATTTCAACCAGGCCTACCGCCGCTTCGTTTACGTCAAACAATACACCGAATACCGGAAAAAACAGGCACTGCTGATCTCGGCATTGCAGGATATTTTAGCGCGCAAGCTGGTTGATCTGGAGAACCAGAAGCAGTCGCGCCGGCTGGTGATGAACGAGAAAGAGCAGGAACGGCAAAAACTGCAATCGGAAAAACAGCAACAAAATTCGGTGGTGCAGAAACTGCAAAGCCAGCAGCGCGACCTGCGCAACAAGCTGAACCAGCAGCGGCAGGTTGAACAACAGCTGGAGCGCGAAATCCAGCGGATTATTGAAGAAGAGGCCCGTAAAGCCGGCAAAACCGGGCAAAGCGGTTTTGCGCTCACCCCCGAGCAAAAACTGGTGGGCGCCAATTTCGAACAAAACAAACGGCGGCTTCCCTGGCCGGTTGAACGCGGCGTGATTACCGAACAGTTTGGCGTACATCCGCATCCGGTGCTGAAAAATGTAACGGTCCGCAACAACGGCGTCAACATTGCCACCCAGCCCGGTTCAAAAGCCCGTGCGGTCTTCAATGGCGAAGTCAGCCGGGTGTTTGGCATCACCGGCGGAAACATGGCTGTGATTATCCGCCACGGACAGTATTTATCCGTTTACTCCAACCTGGTGGATGTTACCGTCAAAAAGGGTGATAAAGTGAATATCCGGCAGCATATCGGGACCGTCTTCACCGACACCAGCGACGGAAACAAAGCAATCCTCAAATTCCAGATCTGGCAGGAGAGCCAGAAACTCGATCCCGAAGAGTGGCTGAGCAGGTAGAAACTATTCCGGAAAGTCGATCAGATAGTAAGCCGTTGTGGTAAAAAAGTTGCGCACTCCCGGCAGGCGGGCCATCCAGGCGGCCTGTTTACGCGGTTTCAATCCAAACTTGATTTCATAATTGGGGTTCACCAGATACAACGTTTTGCGCAGCAGGCGGTAATTCTCCTTTTTCAGGATGCTCTCGAAATGTTCAATCGAGATGCCTGTTTCTTTAATCTCCAGCAAACCGTCGATGGTCGCCCTGCTCTCCCCGCCTGTTTTTAAAACGAAACGGTAACATGAAGTCGGAAGCAGATGAAAATAGGGCAGGTGCGAAAGTAACCGGTTTTGACAAACCTGCTGATGCCCGCCAAACGGGTTTTGCCAGGGCGGAAAAACCAGTAAAAAAAGCCCCTGCCTGCTCAGAAAGCGTTTCACAAATGCCATAAACCGCTCCTGGTTGTGGATATGCTCGATCACATCGCGCATCAGAATCAGGTCGAAACGATGGCCGGCAGGTTCGAGGTTGTAAATATCATCGCAGATCAGCGCCAGTTGGTCGCGGTCCGGATCGTCGGCAAAAAAGCGGCGGGCCAGCTCAATTTTATTCTCCGAGAGGTCAACCCCGGTAACCTGGCATCCTCTTTCCAGAAACGGTTTCAGGTTTCCACCGTCGCCGCAGCCGATTTCAAGAATCCGCATCCCGGGGTACAACGGCTGGTGCTGTTCAATAAAAGGAATCACATAACGGCGGGTTGTGTAATCCTGCTCTTCGAAGTATAATTTCCGGTTTTGATGTCGTTTTTGCATAACCCAGTTGCGCCCGTAATGTTTACGGGCGTAAAAGTAAACTAAAAAACAACGGGGCAGGTGGGCCGGTTCTCAAATGCTGGCAACTTTCCGCAAGCCTGAAATATTGAGGAATTTAATTTTGCGGCCCTGCAGCTCAATAAGCTTGTCCTGTTTAAACTCCGACAAGAGCCGGATAACCGACTCGGTGGCAGTTCCCACCATGTTGGCCAGCTCTTCGCGGGTCAACGAAATCTGAAGGGTATTCTGGTTGTCGAGCTCAAAGTTCTCCTTCAGCAGGAGCAACACCTCGGCCAGCCTTTCGCGGACGGTTTTCTGGGCGATATCGGTGATGTAGTCGTTGGCTTCGCGCAGCTCACGACAAACAATCTGAAGCATGTGGTGCGAAAACTGCCAGTTGTTCTGAATGAGATACAGCAACGTCTGGTACGGGATGTGGCACAACACCGCATCGTCGATGATTTTGGCGGTGGTACAGGCCAGCTCCTGGCTCAGCAGCGAACGGTAGGCAATGATATCGCCACGTTTGGCAAACCGGATAATCTGCTCTTTTCCGTCGATCCCCGTTTTAAAAATTTTCACAATACCTTTGGTCACACAATAAAAACCGGTTAACCGGCTCCCTTCGCGGTAAACAATCGTTCCCTTTTTGTAGAGCGAGCACGATTTTTCATAATTCAACCGGTTGAATTCATCTTCCGTAAGTTTTTTAAAAAGCTGAAATCCACTCAGATTTGACTCTTCTTCAGCGGGTCGTTTAGTCGTAGTTCTCATGTTTAATTGGGCAAATAGTGAAAATTAAAACGGTATCATTTCATTCAAAACCTTCTAAAGATACAATTTCAATCAATATTCGAGAAACAATTTATATAGATATTTAGATGTATTATATTTGCGCCGGAAACAAAGAATAAATTAAATAAAAAGAATCGTATGAAACATGTAGTAGATTTAGCGTGGAAGACCAACATGGCCTTTGAAACCGAGGTTGACGGGCATACGCTCCGGTTAGACACCGCCGCCGACTCGGGCGGAGATGACAGCGGCCCCCGCCCGAAAAAACTGATGCTGGCGGCGCTGGCCGGCTGCACGGCAATGGATGTAATCACCATCCTCCATAAAATGAAAATTGAACCCGAAGAGTTTCATGTTATTGTGGAAGGCGATGTGGCGGAAGAACATCCCAAAAAATACCTCTCCATGCACATGATTTACCAGTTTAAAGGACAGGAGCTCCCGCTCGATAAAATTGAAAAAGCGATCAACCTGTCGCAGGAAAAATATTGCGGGGTAAGCGCCGTTTATCGCGATGCCGTGCAACTCACTTCGGAAATACGAATCGTGAAATAGATCCGTACGCCTGACATTAAATCATTGTCGATCTGACAATTAAAAGCAGCTCCAGAAAAGCTGCTTTTTTTGTATAAAAAAAGTGGAGGTTTACTTGAACAAAGTAAAATACTTTTTTGTCTTTTAAAGAAAAACTTGAACAATTAATTCGCAGAAAAATGAAAACAAAGTTAACATCAATTGTTGTAGCCCTGCTTTTGATATCCGGAACGCTGGCGGCAAACAACTATACTGTAAGTAAGGATCAAAGTGAGGTAAAATGGACCGGTAAAAAAGTAACCGGCGAACACCACGGAACCATTACCTTCAAAACCGGAGCAGTTCAGACCAACAACAAACAGATTACTGGCGGAACCTTCGAAATCGATATGAATACGATTGTCTGCCTCGACCTTCCTGCCGGGGAGATGAACGGGAAACTGGTGGGTCACCTCAAGTCCGACGACTTCTTTTCGGTCGCGTCCCATCCGGTATCAAAACTGGCCCTTACCACGGTAAAGAAGCTAAAAGGTAATGAATACCAGTTTAATGGAAATTTAACGATCAAAGGAATTACCCATCCGGTCAGTTTTACGGCAAAAGTAGACCTCGCCGGTGAAAGCCTCAAAGCCAGTGGACAATTGACCGTCAACCGCGCCAAATACGATATTCGGTACGGTTCAGGTTCGTTCTTTTCCAATCTGGGCGACAAAATGATTTATGATGATTTTACGCTCGATTTCAACGTAGTGGCCCACGCCAAAAGCGGAAACCCGACAGCTCAAAATTAATTCTCAGTCATAATTTTAAAAGGTTCGTAAGAAGGTGGGCAGTTGGCCCGCCTTTTTTTGATTTAAAAACAAAAACAATGAAAACACTTCTCCACCCGGCCAGCGAACGCGGACAGGCTAACCACGGCTGGCTGAAAACCCACCATTCCTTTAGTTTTGCAGATTATTACGACGCTGCAAAAGTCCATTTCGGAAAACTACGCGTGTTGAACGACGACTGGATAGCCGCCCGACAGGGGTTTGGCCTCCATCCCCACCAAAATATGGAGATCATCACCATCCCGCTGGCCGGAAAACTACGCCACGGCGACAATATGGGCAACGAATCGGTAATAGTTCCCGGCGAAGTGCAGGTCATGTCGGCCGGAACCGGGGTGTGGCACTCCGAATACAACGCTTCGGAAACCGACCCGCTGGAGCTGCTCCAAATCTGGATTTTTCCCGATAAAAACGGCTACCAGCCCCGCTACGACGATTATAAATTTGACGAAACCGCTCAGCACGACCGCTGGCAGCTTCTGGTGTCGCCCGATGCCCGCGACGAATCGCTCTGGATCAACCAGCAGGCTTTTTTATCGTTGCGAAAGGTTGTCGACGAAAAATCCTTCTCTTATCCGCTCAACCATCCCGATCACGGCGTTTACTTTTTTGTAATCGCCGGAAACCTCACCGTTGCCGGACAACAGCTTGCCACGCGCGATGCCGTGGGTGTTTGGGAAATCCCGGGGGCTGTTCCGGTTGATGCCGAAAAAGAGTCGCTGTTGCTGGCGATTGAGGTGCCCATGAAATAAACGGCAAGGAGATTTTTTCCCGGATTAAAAGCTTTGTGCTTCTTTTGGCTTTTTTGTAACTTGAGCTGAATCACAACTCAAAAAAATCAGATGAAAGCGATCAATCCAACGTCCGGCGAACTGATCCGAACCTACGAGGCCCACTCCGAAAAGGGGGCCGAAAAAATTATCAACTCGGTTGACAAAGCGTGGCAAAGCTGGCGCTCGGTGCCGTTTCGGAACCGTTCGGCGCTGATGCTCAACATGGCCAGTCTGTTACGCAGCGAACGCGACAGGCTGGCCTTGCTCATTACCCTCGAAATGGGCAAGGTGCTGCGGGAGTCAAAAGCAGAAATCGAAAAATGTGCCTGGGTTTGTGAATATTATGCCGAAAATGCCGAGAGTTTTCTGCAAAACGAACCCATTTCCACCGAATTCAAACAGTCGTACATCAGCTTTCAGCCGCTGGGAACCATCCTTGCCGTAATGCCCTGGAACTTCCCGTTCTGGCAGGTTTTCCGTTTTGCCGCGCCAACCCTGATGGCGGGCAATACCGTGGTGCTGAAACATGCCAGCAATGTTCCGGGGTGTGCTTTGGCTATCGAAGAGCTGTTCCGCGAGGCCGGGTTCCCTGACAATGCCTTCCGGAGCTTGTTAATTGACGGAAAAAAAGTGGAATCACTGATCGCCCATCCGGCTATCAAAGCCGTTACCCTCACCGGCAGCACTCCTGCCGGGCGTTCGGTGGCCTCGGCAGCCGGTCGCTGGCTGAAAAAAAGCGTTCTGGAACTGGGCGGAAGCGACCCCTACCTCATTCTGGAAGATGCCAATTTAGACGAAGCCGCCAGGATTTGTGCAGCCTCGCGCCTGCTCAACGCCGGACAAAGCTGCATTGCCGCCAAACGGTTTATTGTGATTGAAAGCATCTTTGATGAATTCAGCCGCCGTTTTACAACCCGGATGAAAGAAGCCGTTTACGGCGATCCCTGTCACGAAGAGACCACCCTGGGGCCGATGGCACGGCGCGAACTGCGTGATGAACTGCACGACCAGGTGATCGCCTCGGTAAAACAGGGAGCGGTAATCCTGACCGGCGGCATGATTCCCGACCAGACAGGCGCCTTCTACCCGCCGACAATCCTGTCAAAGGTTAAACCCGGAATGCCTGCTTACCAGGAAGAGCTGTTTGGCCCGGTAGCCGCACTCATTTCGGCCCGAAACGAAAAACAGGCGGTGGAAATTGCCAACGACACCTCTTTTGGACTGGGCGCCGCCGTCTTCACCCGTGATGTCGAACGCGGCAGATGGCTGGCCGAAGAGAAACTCCAGGCCGGCTCCTGTTTCGTCAACGACATGGTGAAATCCGATCCGCGCCTGCCCTTCGGCGGAATCAATGAAAGCGGCTTTGGCCGTGAACTCTCCGTTTTTGGCATCCGCGAATTTGTCAACATCAAAACCGTGGCAATCAGATGACTTTCAAAAAACGGTTGAAGCAATATTTTTCCCCTGTTCTATGTGCAGATCTCCTAAAGTCCAAAACGATGTCGCGAATTTCAAAACCAGGAATCTGGATCTTAACCGTCCTGACCATGACCGGATGTACCAAAACCAGCGTTGACCTGATTGTTCAAAATGGAAAAATTTACACGGTCGACAGCCTTTTTACAGTGGCTGAAAGTTTTGCCGTAAACGATGGCAAAATTGTGGCTACCGGCAGTACCCGGGAAATTTCCGAGACTTACGACGCCAGGCAGGTGATCGATCTGGGCGGAAAATTTGTCTATCCCGGTTTTAACGATGCCCACTGCCACTTTTACGGCTACGGAATGAACCTGCTCCGTTACGCAGATCTTTCAGGGACCCAAAGTCCGGAAGAGATTTACGAAATCCTGAAAAAACACCAGGAACAATACGGGCGCAACTGGATGCTGGGTCGCGGCTGGGACCAAAACGACTGGCCGGGCAAAACATTTCCCGATAAATCGCGGCTCGACGAGTTATTCCCCGACGTAGCCGTTTACCTCATCCGGATCGACGGGCACGCAGCCTGGTGCAACTCGCGGGCGCTCGAACTGGCCGGCATTACCGCTGCCACCAGCGTTGAAGGTGGCCAGGTGCTGCTCCAAAACGGCGAACCCACCGGAATTCTGATCGACAAAGCCGAAGAACAGGTTGCCCGGGTGATACCGCATCCCACTCCCGAACAGGAAGAGGCAGCCCTGCTCGAGGCACAGAAAAGCTGTCTGGCAGCCGGGTTGACCTCTCTCACCGACTGCGGTGTGCCGTTAAACATCATCCGGTTGATGGAGAAACTGCAAAAAGAAGAAAAACTGCAGCTTCGCATCAACGCCATGATGAACCCCGACTCGGTAACGCTGGACCATTTCGTAAAAAATGGCCTGTACAAAACGGACCGCCTCCGGGTGGGCACCATAAAACTGTATGCCGACGGGGCGCTGGGTTCGCGGGGCGCCCTGCTACTCGAACCCTATTCCGACGACCCGTCAAACCAGGGATTACAAATGGAACCCGCTGCCTATTACGATTCGATCTGCAGCCTTGCCCGGCAACACAACTGGCAGGTAGCCACCCACTGCATTGGCGACAGTGCAAACCGGCTGATCCTGAATATCTACGGAAAATTTCTGCAGAGCACCAACGACCGGCGCTGGCGGATCGAGCATGCCCAGGTGGTGCACCCTGCCGATTTCGACCAGTTTGCCCGCTACTCCGTTGTCCCTTCGGTGCAGGCAACCCATGCCACCAGCGACATGGAGTGGGCAGTTCAGCGGCTGGGAAAAGAACGGCTGAAAAATAGCTATGCCTATCAGAAACTGTTGCAGCAAATGGGCTGGCTCCCGAACGGGACCGACTTCCCAATCGAAAAGATCAGTCCCGTGCTCACATTTTATGCGGCCGTTTTCCGAACCAACCTGGAAGGAAAACCGGAAAAGGGCTTCCAGCCCGAAAATGCACTGACTCGCGAACAGGCGCTCCGCTCGATAACCGGTTGGCCGGCCAGAGCCTCGTTTGAAGAGCCGGAAAAAGGCAGTATTGAATCGGGTAAATGGGCCGACTTTGTGGTTCTCGACACCGATTTGATGGAAGCACCGCCGGCACAAGTCGCGCAGGCCCGCGTGACACAAACCTGGATCGCCGGCGTCAGACTATTCTGAAAATAAATGAATTATCACGCAACCGCACTGCCGGTTCTTGCATCTTTAGAAAAAAACCAGCTATGAAAAAACTTTACCTGCTTATGACCGTTGTGGCGTTTGCAACCGCCTGCAAAACCGGTGAAATTGACGAGATCCCGATGTTAAACCCCGAGATCAGCTTCGAAATATCGGAACACCTCCGGGTGGGAGAGAATGTAAAAAACCTCTGTCTGGTCAATCAAAAGAACTATTTCTACTCGGTGGGCGCCAATATTATCCGGGTCCAGAACGACCAGCAAACAACGTTCACGGCCTCCTCCGAAATTCTGTCCCTTGCCTGGAACAACGCCGAAGCGGCTTTGTATTTCGGGACCCACGCGTCGGGTCTGGGATGTCTGAAAAATGGGCAGATACACTATTTTACCGAAAGTTCGCACGGACTCCCCCGAAACCTGGTGCGTCACGTGGTGTGCGACAGCGAGGGCGGAGTCTGGTTTAACACGAGCGCACATTTGCTGGGCGGACTGGGTTATCTGCAAAACAACCGTGTGGAAATTTACACCCCGCAGAATTCACTCCTGCCCGACAACCTCATCAAAAGCATTGTTTGTCGCGACCAGGAAATCTGGGTGGCAACCGGAGGTTACGTTACCTACCAAAAAGTGGTTAAAATAGCAGCCGGGCAGTGGGAATTACTCCCCGTTTCCGGCTACTACCTGATGGAGATGGACGTGGACACCAACGGCGCACTCAATATCATCGATGATTACGGACTTTCGTCTTCATTTAGTGTCACGAATCACATTATCAATTACACCGGCAAACAAACCAAAATCCTGCTCCCTCCCAGCGCAACCCGTTTTTCATTCTATCCTTACCGTTTGAAAAGCGACCGGCGGAATTACCTCTGGGTGGCAAAATACAGTTCGCCAGACGCCAAGCGGTTAATTGTGTACAATGGCGAAAGCTGGATAGAACCGCCGGCCAGCTTCCCCGACGATTTTATAAACTGCATCGCAACCGATCCGCAAAACCGGATCTGGCTCGGAACCACCGACGGAATTTACCGCTTAGACCAGTAATGTAGGGGTATTTGAAACACTGACCAACAATTATTTTACCTCTTCGGACGGCCATCCGGGGGTTCCCTTTTGCACAGATTCAAAATAGTGCTATTTTTAGAAACTTCAATTAATTCTAAACCAAAATACCTATACCGATGAATAGAAAGCTAAGAATGGGAATGGTTGGGGGCGGCAGCGATGCTTTTATTGGCGCCATCCACCGACTTGCCGCCTTTATGGACGGGCAGATTGAAATGGTTTGTGGCTGTTTCAGCGTTGATCCGGAGATTTCAATCTCCTCCGGAAAATCGTATTACCTGCCCGAAAGCCGTATTTACCGCACCTACCATGAAATGTTCGAAAAAGAGGCCCGCCTCCCCGAAAACGAACGAATGGATTTTGTTTCCATCGTCACGCCAAACTTTGTTCATTTCGAACCGGCCATGCTGGCCCTGGAAAACGGCTTCCATGTAGTGATCGACAAGCCGATTACCTTCACCCTCGACCAGGCTGTTCAGCTGAAGAACAAGCTGGACGAAACCGGTCTTTTACTGGCGCTGACCCACACCTACTCGGGCTACCCGGCCGTAAAACATGCCCGCCAGATGGTTGCCGACGGCGAACTGGGAAAAATTCGTAAAGTGTACGTCGAATATCCGCAAGGGTGGCTCTCGGCCAAAGTGGAAGATCAGGGAAATGCCCAGGCTTCGTGGCGTACCGACCCCAAACGTTCCGGAAAAGCCGGCTGTATGGGCGATATCGGCACCCATGCCCACCACCTGGCCGAATACATCACCGGGTTAAAAGTGACCGAACTGTGCGCCAGCCTCAACACCTATGTGCCCAACCGCCTGCTCGACGACGATGGCGCCGCCCTGCTCCGTTTTGAAAACGGCGCTTCCGGGGTTTTAATTGCCACGCAGATTGCCGCCGGCGAAGAGAATGCCCTGAAGATCCGGGTTTACGGTGAAAAAGGCGGACTGGAGTGGGCACAAATGGAGCCCAACACGTTAATTGTAAAATGGTCCGGCAAGCCGACTCAACTCCTGCGCGTGGGCACCAGCCTGGGCAGTGTGGTGGCGGCCTGCAACACCCGCACCCCCGGCGGTCACCCCGAAGGGTATTTGGAAGCTTTTGCCAATATCTACCGCAACTTTGCTCACACCCTCATGGCCCGCATGGATGGCGTGGAACCCCAGCCCGAATGGCTCGACTTCCCCTGCGTGGAAGATGGTATCCGCGGAATGCAGTTCATCGACACGGTGGTTAAAGCCGGCTACGACGACACCGTCAAATGGGTAAAATTCGGGGAATAAACTTCAAACCAATAAATTCTGAAGCTACAATTATGGCAAGACCAGTAACATTATTCACCGGACAGTGGGCCGACCTGCCCATTGAAACCATGTGCCAGAAAGCCAAACAATTTGGCTACGATGGGCTGGAGCTCTGCACCTGGGGCGACCACATGGAAATCGACAAAGCCGACCAGGCCTACTGCGATCAGCGGAAAGCGCTGCTGGAGAAATACGGGCTGAAACTATTCGCCATCTCCACCCACCTGGTAGGACAGTGCGTCTCCGACAACATCGACGAACGGCACAAAAATATTGTCCCCGGCTACATTTGGGGCGATGGAAATCCGGACGGCGTTCGCAAACGGGCTGCCGAAGAGATGGTAAAAACGGCAGAAGCCGCCAAGCGGCTGGGACTCGACACCGTGGTTGGGTTCACCGGAAGCCCCATCTGGCACCTGCTCTACTCCTTCCCGGCGGTTCCGCCCGAAATGATCCGGAAAGGATACGAAACCTTCGCCAGCCAGTGGATTCCCATCCTCGACGAATTTCAGAAACTGGGAGTAAAATTTGCCCTCGAAGCGCATCCCACTGAAATTGCTTTCGATATCCACACCGCGCACCTCACCCTGAAAGCGCTGAATGACCACCCGGCATTTGGGTTCAATTTCGACCCGAGCCACTTCGGATACCAGGGGGTGGATTACGTCAGGTTTATCTACGAATTTTCCGACCGTATTTTCCACGTCCACATGAAAGATGCCTACTGGAGCGACATTCCGATGGGGGTCGGCGTTTTTGGCGGTCACATGGAGTTTGGCGATAACCGCCGTTATTGGAACTTCCGCAGTCTGGGCCGCGGCAAAATCGACTTCGAAAATATCATCCGCGCCCTCAACGACATCGGCTACCAGGGCCCCTTGTCGGTGGAATGGGAAGACAGCGGCATGAACCGCGAAGCCGGCGCCGCCGAAGCGTGCGAATTTGTCCGCTATTCCGACTTTGAACCGTCGGCTGTAGCTTTTGACGATGCCATGCAGAAAAAATAAGAACAAATTCTTTGGTACAAACGGCTCAACCCGGCCGCTTAAACAATGACGGTTTTGGAACAGGATTTTTCCAGATATCAGCAGCAATTTGAAAAAGACCTTTTTGCAAAAAATGCCGGCATCAAACTGGTGGAAGCTGCGCCGGGGTATGCCAAAGCCCGGATGAAAATCAGCCCAGAACATCTCAATAGTGTGGGTGTTTTGCATGGCGGAGCGCTCTTTACCCTGGCCGATTTTACCTTTGCCGTGGCATCCAATGCCCACGGAAAGGTTGCTCTGGCCATCGACGCCGAAATCTCATTTTTCAAATCGGTAAGCGCCGGAACCTTAACCGCCGTTGCCAAAGAGATCTCCCTGCACAGCAAGCTCGGTACCTATCTCGTCGATATTTTCAACGAAAAAGGAGAGTTGCTGGCAAATTTTAAAGGAACCGTTTACCGGAAAAACGAAACCCACCCGTTCGGATAATCCGCAAACGGTTCCTTTTCTTTCAAAATCCAACTCATTGAAACATGACTAACCGAAGAAACTTTATCCAAAAAACAACCCTTGCAGCTGCCGGAATCGGACTGGCAACGGCACTTCCCACCCGGGTTTATTCCAATATTCTGGGAGCCAATGAAAAACTCACCTGCGGGGTGATTGGCGTAAAAGGGATGGGCATGTCAGACCTGAGGGCATTTCTGAAACAGTCTCATACCGAATGCGTGGCGCTTTGCGACGTAGACCAGCAGGTACTGAATGAACGCATTGCCGATGTGGAAAAAATCCAGGGATCCAAACCGAAAGGTTATGCCGATTTCCGAAAAATGCTTGAAAACAAAGACATTGACGTGGTAATCATCGGCACCCCCGACCACTGGCACTGTATTCCGTTTGTGTATGCGGCCCAGTTGGGAAAATACATCTATTGTGAAAAGCCGCTGGCAAACTCGATTGAAGAGATCAACATCATGCAGCGGGCTGCCAAGAAGTACAACACCGTTGCCCAGATCGGGCAGTGGCAGCGCAGCGATCCGCACTGGCAGGATGCAGTGAAGTTTGTCCACTCGGGCCAGCTGGGGAAAATCCGCACCGTCCGCACCTGGTCGTACCAGGGATGGATGAGTTCGGTGCCGGTAAAACCAGATGGTCCGGTGCCGGCTGGCGTCGACTACGACTTCTGGTTAGGTCCGGCGCCCAAACGCCCCTTCAACCCCAACCGCTTTCACTTCACCTTCCGCTGGTACTGGGATTACGCCGGCGGCATGATGACCGACTGGGGCGTCCACATCATCGATTATGCACTGTTTGGAATGAATGCCAAAGGGCCTAAGTCGGTTATGTCGATGGGCGGCAAATTTGCCTATCCCGACGACGCCTGCGAAACTCCCGACACGCAACAAGCCCTCTATGAATTCGACGGCTTCACCATGCTGTGGGATCACGGCATCGGCATCGACGGCGGTTACTACGGCCGGACCCACGGTGTGGGATTTGTCGGAAACAACGGGACCCTGGTGGTTGACCGCGGCGGATGGGAGGTTATTCCGGAATTCAAAAACAACAAACCCGAAATGGAACGGGTCGAACTTCAGAAATCAACCGGAAAAGGGCTCGACCTGCACATGCAGAACTTTATTGCCTGCATCAAAGACCGCAGCCTGACGCCCAACGCCAGTATCGACATTGCAGCCAACACGGCCAAAGTGTGCCACCTGGGAAACATCGCTTTCAAAACCGGGCGGCGCCTTTACTGGGACAACGACAACAGCCGGTTTGTCAACGACAAGGAGGCCAACAGCTTCCTCACCCCCGATTACCGCAAGCCGTGGGAACTTCCGAAAGTTTAGCTCAAAACATTCAGGAGCTTCACTTCCGGTGAGCTCCTGAATATTTTTTCAATCTCCCGACGACTATGAAACGACTGCTTTTCGTTGATAATCTGCGAATTTTCCTCACTGCCCTGGTGGTATTGCACCACCTGTCGCTGACTTACGGGGCGCCCGGCAGCTGGTACTACAATGAAACCGAGGCCGGCCTACCCGAAATTGTACCCATGATCCTGTTTGTGGCTTCCAACCAATCCTTTTTTATGGGCATGTTCTTCCTGATCTCCGCCTTTTTTATGGTGCCTTCCCTGGAACGCAAAGGAACCTCCCGGTTTCTGAAAGAGCGATTGCTGAGGCTTGGAATTCCGATGCTGATTTTTTATTTCCTGATCTCGCCGCTGACCATCTTTCTGCTGGTAAAATTTATTCGGGGCGAACAGACCTCCTTTTTCCAGTTTATGGCAGAAAGCAGAGGACAAAATATCGGGCCGATGTGGTTTGTGCTGGCGCTCCTTCTTTTTTCACTGATTTACCTGCTCATGCAGCGTTTCAGGAGTCCGGAGCAGCAACGCCGGCCGCTCCCTTTACCGGGCGTGGTGCCTGTGCTACTGTTTGCCCTGCTGACCGGAATCGGACAGTACCTCATCCGCATCCGGCTACCGGTAGGCTGGTCGATGCCCCTCACCAACTTCCAGTTTCCATTCTTTTTGCAATATATCCTGTGGTTTATCATCGGCGTGGTCGCCTGGCGTAACCAGTGGATGACGGCAATAACTCCCCGAATGGGCTGGCGATGGTTTGCACTGGCGCAAATCATGATTTTTGTCGGAATGCCGCTCTTACTCTTTCTGGGGAATATTTTTGAAACCGGTACCGAACCGGTGGCTGGCGGCGGAACCTGGCAGTCGCTGGGCTACGCCGTCTGGGAACAAATTACCGGGATCAGCCTGATGATAGGACTTTTCGGCATTTTCCAACGCAGGTTTAACCGTCAGGGTAAACTACTGAAGCATCTCTCGGCCAGCGCCTACACCGTTTATATCATCCATCCGCTGGTACTGGTGGCCCTGTGTCTTTTAATCCGGGATCTCTCCATGAATCCGTTGCTGAAATTTATGGTGGCTGCCCCCTTCGCACTGGCCGCCTGCTTTCTCACGGCCTGGGTGATCCGCCGGTTACCGCTGGCCAAAAAAATTCTTTAACCTTAAAAAACAGAAAAATCATGTATCAGCCCTGTGAAAAACGTTACCAATCGATGCCCTACAACCGCTGCGGAAAATGGGGTTTGAAACTTCCGGCAGTATCGCTGGGATTGTGGCACAACTTCGGCGGAGCAGATATTTTTGAGAATGGGCGGGCCATGCTGCACCGCGCTTTCGATCTCGGGATCACCCACTTCGACCTGGCCAACAACTACGGCCCTCCTCCGGGATCGGCGGAAGAAAACTTCGGAAAAATCCTGAAACAGGACTTGCTCCCCTACCGCGACGAGCTGGTCATTTCGACCAAAGCCGGTTACCTGATGTGGTCCGGTCCGTACGGAGAGTGGGGAAGCCGCAAATATGTGCTTGCGAGCCTCGATCAGAGCCTCAAACGGATGGGACTTGATTATGTGGACATCTTCTACTCGCACCGCCCCGACCCCGACACCCCGCTGGAAGAGACCATGATGGCGCTTAACCAGGCTGTCCGGTCAGGAAAAGCGCTGTATGCCGGTATTTCCAACTACCCGCCCGATATGACCCGGGAGGCCTCGCGTATCCTCAAAGAGCTGGGAACTCCCTGCCTGATCCACCAGCCCAAATATTCCATGTTTGTCCGCTGGGTGGAAGAGGAACTGCTCGATGTGCTTGAAGCGGAAGGAATCGGTTGTATCCCGTTTTCGCCCCTGGCGCAGGGACTGCTCACCGACCGTTACCTGGGAGGTATTCCGCACGACTCACGGGCCGCCCGCGAAGTTTTTCTGAAGCCGGAACAGGTGCAGTCGGCATCCGGGAAAGTGAAAAGATTAAATGAGCTGGCACAGCAACGCGGGCAGTCGCTGGCACAAATGGCGCTGGCCTGGGTCCTGAAAGACAAACGGATCACTTCGGTGCTGATCGGCGCCAGCTCCGTGAAGCAGATTGAAGATAACGTTGCCTCCCTGCAAAAACTTCATTTCACGGAACAAGAGCTTCAGGCAATAGAAGATATTCTGCAATAACCCAACAAAAAAGCTGCATCCGGCAGGTCTTCCCAGCCGGATGCAGCTTTTACAGTTATTCGGTAAAATTAAATCGCCGACTCGAACTGCCGCAGGAAGCGGACATCATTTTCAAAGTACAGCCGGATATCTTTAATTCCGTAAAGTAGCATGGTAATCCGTTCGATGCCCATTCCAAAGGCAAAGCCGGTATATTTGTGGCTGTCGATGTTGCAAGCCTCCAACACGTTGGGATCGATCATTCCGCAGCCCAAAATTTCGAGCCACCCCGTATATTTACAAAGGTTACACCCTTTACCTCCGCAGATGGAGCAACTCACATCCATTTCGGCCGAAGGCTCGGTGAACGGGAAATAGGAGGGCCGGAGCCTTATTTTGGTGTTTTCGCCAAAAAGTTCCTTGGCAAAATAGAGCAGCGTCTGTTTCAGGTCGGCAAACGACACATTTTCATCCACATACAAACCTTCCACCTGGTGGAAGATGCAGTGCGAACGGGCCGAAATAGCCTCGTTACGGAAAACCCGTCCCGGGAAGATCGCCCGGATGGGCGGCTGGGTGTGTTCCATCACCCGGATCTGCACACTCGACGTGTGGGTACGCAGCAGAACATCGGGATTTTTCTCGATAAAGAAAGTATCCTGCATGTCGCGGGCCGGATGTTCAGGCGCAAAGTTCAGCGCCGAAAACACATGCCAGTCATCTTCAATTTCAGGACCTTCGGAAACGGTGAAGCCCAATCGCCCAAAAATGTCAATAATGCGGTTGCGGACGATTGCCAGCGGGTGGCGGGTCCCCAGATGGACAGAATCGCCCGGACGGGTCAGGTCGAGCCCCGCTTGCCCGTCGGCGCCAGCTTCAAAAGCCTCTTTTAAGGCGTTGATTTTATCCTGGGCCGCATTTTTCAGGTCGTTAAGTGCCTTGCCAACCTCTTTCTTCAAATCGGGATGAACCTCCTTAAATTCGGAAAATAACTGGTTGATTACCCCTTTTTTGCTGATGTAGCGGATGCGTAACTCCTCTACTTCCTCCCTGGTAGTGGCGGAAACGACTGAGATTTCGTCGAGTAAAGCCCTGATTTTATCTAACATGACAACTCTTTTTTAGCCCTGCAAAGATAACGATTCCTGTGAAAAGGCGGCACCGGCAGGGTTTTTCCGTGTCAGGAAAGTGATATCCCCGACGACGGCACCACCTCCTCCCTGTTCAAAGGTCAGATTGCCCGGATGCTGCCGGGTTTCCAATATTCTTAACCCTTTTTAAAAACGATGCAAAAATGAAATGAAATGTCAGAATTAGGCATTTGGTAAATACGAGCACTTTTTTTATAAACCCTCTGGGTTTGCATGTTTGCAGCTATTTCAAAAGCGGTAGATATTCGACCCCGGTTGGGGTCGTACAAACATCGCCCCCCTTTTTCTATAACCATGCGATGCCTCCGCCATCCTTTGGGATTCATTAAATGCCTAATTCAATAAAATGTTTTTATTCCCCACCCTCGAAAGGATTCGGAAAAGCTTGTCTAACTTTGAATAAACCAAATTCATGTGGAATGGAAACGCCTGTTTTGATCCAGCTACAGATCGGTTACACCAATCCGGTGCTGATTGTGAATGGCTCTAATTCCGTGCTGGTTGACACCGGGCCCAAAGGCAGTCTGAACAGGTTCCGGCGTTATTTCAGCAGGTACGGTCTTGAGCCGGCCGACATCCGCCTGATTATCCTGACGCACACCCATTTTGATCACACGGGCAACCTGGCCGCCTTACAAAAACTGACCGGCGCAAAAGTGGTGGTGAACCTCCGCGAAGCCGGCCTGCTGCGAAACGGAAGCACCCCCATCCCGCGGGGAACCAATCTGTTTACCAAAGGAATTTCGTTGTTCGGCCGGACCTTTGTGCCCCGGTTTGCGGCGCCCGAACCCTTTGTGGCAGATGTGGAGGTGGACACCGAAATGGATCTTTCGCCGTGGGGACTCGAGGCCCGGATCATCCACACGCCTGGTCACACCGAAGGGTCACAATCGGTTATTGCGGGCAAAAACCTCATTGCCGGCGACTGTTTCTTCAACATTTATCCGCACACGGTATTCCCGGTTTTTGCCAACCAGCCCCACGTGTTGCTTGAAACCTGGGAAAAGTTGTTTGCATCGGGTATCGAGCAGATCTACCCCGGGCATGGCCGCCGCTTCCCGGTAAAAAAAGCGTTGGAAACTTACAAACGGCTGAAGAAAGAATAACTACCTCAGCTCCAGGGTTGTTGTTCCGATGTTGTTGCCGTCGGCAAAAATATCGATGGTGTATTTACCGGCCATCAAAGGAGCTGCCCCTTTGTTATCCCAGAAAATATTGACCGGCAGTTCGTTCCCCTCATAATTCACCTCGCGCATGGCCGAAAACGGAATTTTAAGGTCTTCGAACGGGAAAACATCATTGGGTGATTTGCTGAGCAGAAGCTGGTCGGGACGCATGATGCGCACGTAAATATTTTTGGCCCCCCGTTTGGCTGTCACATTTTTGGAAAGGGTGAAACTCACCCGGATCATCTCGGTACGGTTGGCAAACTTAGTCTCTTTGCTGCGGTTATTCAGGGCTTCGGCAAGCAACCCCACGCTTTCGAGGGTAGCTGCCCGCTGCAGGTTCTGTTCCAGCCGTTTCTTTTCCTGCGAAAGCTGAACGTTTTGCGACTCCACCTGTTTCACCTGCTCCTTTACTTCCAGGTTTTCAGCCATCAGCTGTTGGTTCCGGCGATTCAGCGAGTCGATCTGCACAATGTAGTTGCGCATAATTCCCCGCAGGGTGGTCACCTCTTTCTGGTAACGGGTAATTTTTTCGTAGCTGACCCGTTTGGTTTGCTCCACCTCCAGCAGCAGGTCTTTAACTTTAGACTGGGCGGCAAAAAGTTGTTCATTGAGGGTGTCGTTATCGGTTCGTAACGAATCGTAACTGGTTACCATCTGGTTCAGTTCAAACTGAATTGAATCTTTTTCGGCAGTGATCTCCCCAACCATCGAACGGTGTTCCATTCGCTGGAAAAAATAAAGGAAAATCAGTATCAGCAACAGAACCGAAAGGATAATGACAATGATGTTGTTCCTGCGATCCTTCGGGGTGTCGCCTAAAAAATGCTTTTTTTGTCCGGTTAATTCCTCCATCGTTCAACAATTTCCTGTTTCAAAAGATGATACAAAATTAAGAACTTTTCTATGCCAACAAGGCAAAAGGGCCGGCTTTCAAACCAGCCGGCCCTGAAGTTACTGCAAAAATTGTATTCAGAAACTCCCGAATTTCAATCCCAGATAGATTGTCCGCGGCGAAATGGGCCCGTAAAGGTAAGCCGGGTCGCGGTTGACCCCCGTGTCGAAATCATCCTGGTACGAATTCAGAAGATTCCGGACCCCCGCATTGAACCGGACTTTTACCGCATCAGTCAGCCGGAGGTGGTAGCTCAGCTTGAGGCCGGCATCGTAGAAGGAGCCGCTCCGGTTCAGCTCGCCTTCTTCGGGATTGGCCAGGCGCGGCCCGAAGTAGGGAACCAGCATCGGGCCGGTATAATTTCCCGTTAAAGCGATATCAAACAGCAGGGAGGGGCTGTAATTCAAACTGACATACCCGTAACGGCCGGGCGAACGAAAAAACCGTTTTTCATTGAATTCCT
>JARKOX010000050.1 GCA_029975525.1 Prolixibacteraceae bacterium
GAAGGTAGAACCGCGACCGGTATTGAGCAATGCCAGCCTGACGGTTTGTGAAAATGTTCCGGGCGGAGCGCTGGATGGCACTTTTGATCTGACCCAGGCAGCTACCGGCGTGAATCCGGGCACCATGAACATTGTGTACAGCGATGCCGGCGGACCGATTGCCAGCCCGTCAGCCTACAATGCGGTGAATGGGAGCCAGGTTACCGTTACGGCCTACTTCACCGGTTACACGTTGAACTGCGATGCGTCGGCCAAGATCACGCTGAAGGTAGAACCGCGACCGGTATTGACTCCGGCTACCGATTGGTTCTGTAAAGATGATGTACCAGGAGCTTTTGATCCGAATAATTACAACGATGCCATTTTGGATGCCCCGCAGAATGTGGGTGATTTCACCTTTGAATGGAGCGGTGGGCCACTGAGCCTCCCGGTCGACATTTATACTGCTGCTGTGACCGTATTCAATGTCACCGTAACCAATAAAGCTACTTTGTGTAGCAGCATCTCTACGTTGACCATTACAGTTTATCCGCATCCGGTTATTCAAAGCCTCGTTGTAAGCAAACCACTGTCCTGGATTGGCGCTCACGATGCCGAAATCGATCTGACGGTGGCTGGAGGAACGACGCCTTATACATACAAATGGACCGGAAGTAGTGGGGGCGTAGTTCCTGCCGGACAGGAAAACAAGCAGGATTTAACCGGTCTCGTAGCCGGAACATACACTATTTTAGTTACCGATGCCCACGGGTGTACGGCAACCAGTTTCATTACCATTCAGCCCCCGGGCGGATATGACATCAAACTGGTTCCTGATCCCATCTTGTGTGCTTATTTGGTTGATGGCAAGCTGGTTTATACCAGCGAGGGGGCCGTTACGGTTTCTTTCATCGGAGATGAAGGGGTGCTGAGTCCGTACAGAACCTTTGCCTGGACCGGACCTGGCGGTTTTACTGCTTCAACACAAAATATAGGCAATCTGGATGTTCCCGGTATTTACAGTTTGACCATTAAATTCTGGAATGATGTAGCTAAAACCGATCTCGCATTGACGCTTACCGGTTATTCGGCCGAAGTACTTGCACCTTCTGATGGAGAAGCCTTGTCGGTATCGGCCAGCGCTAAAACCAATTGCGACGAAGGTAAAGCCGGATTACCCGGCGGTACTGTCACGGTTAAAGGCACCGGTTACGAAAGGTTACGCTTATACAGGGCCAGCGACGATGCTTTATTGGAGGATGTAGGTACTTCTACCTCGCCATATACCTTTATAAGCAAGTTGTTCTCAGGTGACTATTATGTGGTTGCTTCGGCTCCCAATACCCTGGGGAAGCCCGATGCCTGTGAGGTAAGCGCTGGGGTGAAGGTTGACAAATGCTACTGGTTCGAAATATTGAAACTCACGCAGGGAATTGTCAATCCGTTAAAAGACTGGAGATTCTCCATATACAAAGGACCAGATGGTTTTGGAACGGGTGCGATTGCCGCTGATGGTACATTAGGGGATCTGGATGGCATCCTGGATTTCGGATTTGTAAATCTCGACCCGGCAAAAACCTACACCATTTGCGAAGAGAACATGGCCGCAGGCTGGTCGGCCATATGGCTGACGGAGATTGGCGGGAATGAAACTATTTTAATGACCTACAATCCCAATGCAGACGATGTTCCTCCGCAGGATTTAGGTAACCGCTGTTTCGATATTGGCGCTGGAACCGCTTATCCGCTTTATCCGGATGATGTATTCCGGATTAAAGTCGATAACACTTACCCGGGAGGTACGGCCAGAACTCCGGGATACTGGAAAAACTGGAATACCTGCACCGGTGGTGGCCAGGCCAAAACAGCCCTCGCGAACGGTGGCTGGCAGGCCGGTTATTGGTTACTCAACGATGTATTGAATAATCCGGGAATTACATTAGGCTCTCTGGTCTTAAAGACCTGTACCGATGCCGTTAATATTCTCGACATGCGGGATTTGAAAAGCACCAAGAAAATGTCAAGCGACGCAGCGTATACACTGGCCTGCCACTTAACGGCCTATCGGTGTAACGAGGCTGCCGGAGCTTATGGTTGCTCGTATGCCGGGAAAACCGCAGCAGCTGCCGATGCATTACTGATCAAGATTGGCTTTAATGGTACCGGAAGTTATCTGCGGCCGAAAGACAAAAATTATAACTATGCCTTGCAGCTGGCCGCAATTCTGGATAAATACAATAACAACCGGTTCACTGAAACCGATTGTTTGAACAATCCTCCTCTGCCGGAAAAATCAGCTGAAATCGCAATTGTTGTTCCGGAATTGCTGGAAGCTTCCGAACTGAAAGTTTACCCGAATCCGTTCAGCGATAAGGTCACCTTCGAATTTGTTTCCGGAGTGGATGCGTATGGAGTACTCGATCTTTACAATATCGCCGGTCAACGGGTTGCACGAATCCTGGATCGCTATGTTGTGAAGGGGGTTCTGAATAAAATTGAATACGAACCTGTTGACGTAATTTCTGGAGTTTATCTCTACAAATTGCGGCTGGACGATCAAGTACAGGTAGGCAGGCTTGTTTACAAGAAATAGCTGAGCTGGGGAAAGGAGTCCCTTATTTTTAATCCTGTAAAGCGAAAAGCTTTCGACGGAGAAAAGTTCCTCCGTGTTTTCCTGGAGAGGCTGGGTTGAAAGACGCCAGCCTCTTTCTTTTGGCAAAAATTTTCGGTGACGGAAGCCGGGAACGGGGGCGGTTTTCCTTGCAGCCCGAATAACGTGAAGAGGGCCGTGGGTGCTGGTTTTCCTGCAGTGTAGCTGCTGATTTTCAGGGATGTGGTCGAGGCGATTCGTTTCGTCACCGGCGGGTCAGTTTATCCGGTGTAACATTTTTGTCTGTCAAAATTTCTAATTTTGTACGCGCTGATTTTTAGGGTGGCAACTCAAAAGTAGACGACCGGAATAGGGAGTGACCAGCCGGGCGTTTAGATATGCCGACCGGAAAACAATGATAAAAAACTAAAATTTTCACCAATGAAGAAGATATTTTCAGCAACGCTTTTCTGCTTGTTTATTTTTCATCTGGCAGCACAAAAAGTGGACGTGATTCCGCTTCCGGCTGAAATGACCGAAAAAGAAGGCAGTTTTTTGATATCCCCCGAAACCAGGATACTCTTCGATGCTTCCAATAAAGAGTTAAGCGAAGTCGTGGAGCTTTCCAGCCACCTGCTGGCCAAAGCCCTCTCGTTTGAGCCGGTTGTGGCAGAACCGGGAAGCACCAATCCGAAAGGAAATATCCTGGTGCAGTTGAATTCCCCCTTCGATCCTGACCTTAAAACCGAAGGGTACAAACTCTCCATTCAGAACGATCGCATTTTTTTGAATGCCAACACCACGGCCGGTATTTTTTACGGTTTCCAAACCCTGTGGCAAATGCTCACGGCCGAACCCGGAAACCGGTTGTCGTGCGTGGTAATTACCGACTATCCGCGGTTTGCCTGGCGGGGACTGCACCTCGATGTGTCGCGCCATTTTATGCCTGTCGAGTTCATTTACAAATACATCGATTACATCGCCCTGCACAAAATGAACGTGTTTCACTGGCATCTGGTCGATGACCAGGGATGGCGCATTGAAATTAAAAAATATCCGAAACTGACGGAAGTCGGGGCCTGGCGGGTCGATCGCGAAGATCGGCACTGGGACAGCCGGCCGCTTGCCCAGAAAGGCGAAAAGGCCACCTACGGAGGTTTTTACACCCAGCAGCAGGTTAAAGATATTGTAGCCTACGCCCAAAAACGGCAGGTGACCATTGTGCCCGAAATTGAAATGCCGGCCCACGTGATGTCGGCCCTGGCTGCCTATCCCGAATATTCGTGCAACGGCAAAAACCTGGGAGTAGCCCCCGGCGGAGTGTGGCCGATCACCCAGATTTACTGCGCCGGCAACGACGCGACTTTCGGCTTTCTGGAAGAGATCCTGTCGGAAGTAATGGAGTTGTTCCCTTCCACATTTATTCATATCGGTGGCGATGAGGCCGACAAAACCGAATGGAAAACCTGTCCGAAATGTCAGCAACGGATGAAGGCGGAAGGATTAAAGGATGAACACGAATTGCAAAGCTATTTCATTGAGCGGATCGAAAAATTTTTAAACAGCCAGGGGCGACGGCTGATCGGCTGGGACGAGATTCTGGAAGGAGGTCTGGCACCCCAGGCTACGGTCATGTCGTGGCGGGGGGAACAGGGCGGAATCGAGGCTGCCAAAATGGGGCACAACGTCGTGATGACTCCCGGCTCGCATTGCTATTTTGACCACTACCAGGGCGATCCTTCGCTTGAGCCGCTGGCCATTGGCGGTTATACCACCTTGAAAAAGGTGTACCAGTACGAACCGGTCCCTGCGGAACTGAATGAAAACGAAGCCCGTTTTGTGCTGGGCGCCCAGGCCAATGTGTGGACAGAGTACATGCCCGACGGTAAGCAGGTGGAATACATGATTTTCCCCCGTCTGTCGGCGCTGGCCGAAGTGGTGTGGTCGCCGAAACAGAGCCGCGACTGGCCCGGATTTTCGCGCCGGATGGAAACACAATACCAGCGGTACAAAAGGGTGGGGGCCAACTTTTCAACCAGCGCCTACCAGGTGACCTCTTCGGCCGTTCCCGATATGAAAAACAAAACGGTAAAAGTGGCGTTGAGCACCGAAGCGTGGAATGCCCAGATCCGCTATACCACCGACGGCAGCGAGCCTGTCGCTTCCTCCACGGTTTATTCGGAGCCGTTTGAAATCAAAAAAACGTCGACGGTAAAAGCGGCCGTGTATCAAAACGGCGGAAAGATGTCGGAACCGCTGGCCCGCACATTCTATATCCACAAGGCTGTTGCCTGCCCGGTTACGACAAAATATGCCAACAGCCCTTCCTACGACGCTTCCGGACCGTTTGCGCTGGTTGACGGAATCAAGGGTTCGCTGAACCATGCCGACGGAAACTGGAAAGGTTATTACGGAAAAGACCTGGTGGCAACCATCGATATGGGCGCTGAACAGCGTATCTCGTCGGTAGAAACCGGATTTCTGCAGAATGTTGGCTCCTGGATTTTTTATCCTTCCGAAATGGTTGTGGAGGTGTCATCCAACGGAAAAGATTTTAAACTGCTGGGACGCGTGCGCAACAAAGTGCCTGACATGGAAGCCGGGCGGCTGACCCAGACGCTGAAAGTGGGTAAAAAAGCACAGGCCCGCTATGTCAGGGTGACGGCCAGGATTCTCGAGGCCTGTCCCAAAGGCCATGCCGGCGAAGGAAAACCGGCCTGGTTGTTTGTTGACGAGATTGTTGTGGAATAAATCCTCCGGAATATATTTTATTTAAAAAGCTCCTGCAAAGGAGCTTTTTTTATGAATTGATCCCCAGCGCGGGACTGTTCATTTTTACGAGGATATCGAAGTTTTATGTCCCCATTCAGGGTTTTCAGAGTTTGACCTCTCGGGGCCCCAGGGTTCCGCCTTCGTTGTAATTCTGGTTGGGATAGTTTCCTTCTTTGCCCACCCCTTTTTTCATAATGGCTTTTAACTCGTCGAGATGGTGTTGCCAGACGCCACGCGGCGTTGTACTGTTTTTAGCCGCAACACTGGCAGCCATGCCCACCACTTCGCCCAGCATGCCGGTGGTGCGCATCACCCGGATGGTGCCCAGCGCCACGTGGCTGACACTGATGTTGCGCCCGGCCATAAAAAGATTCTCCACATTGCGCGAATAGAGACAGCGGTAAGGAACGGGGTAGGGATGGATCGGGATATGCCTGGCGATCGATTTGAACTCATTCTCCGGAAAGTGCTCGGTGTTTTTCGGATCGGGATAGTGCAGGTCGATTGTCCACGAAGTGGAGGCGGAAGCGTCGGGATAGATTACAAAGTTCGTCAGGTCTTGCTCTTTCAGGATCAGGTCGCCCAGCAATCGCCGCGACTCCCGTTTGCCGGCCACATACGCTACCCAGTCGAGGCGGCTTTTGCCGTATCCGTTTTTTACAGGACTAAAATTTTTCAGAAACGACCAGTTGGAATAGACCACCAGCAGGCCATAGTCGCGGATGCGCTCAAAGTCGCTGATCTGGTTGAGGTTCATGCCGGTTTCCCAGGTCCACTCGCCCATCTTTACTTGCTGGGCGTTGTTTTCATTAAAATCAACTCCATATTGAAAAACCGGGAAATTATTGTCCTTGGAGTCTTCTGCGGAATACCACTGCACCGATGCTCCCATTGTCATCAGGTCGCGCTGTTCGGGAGCGGTTTCTTCTCCAAACTCAGTTTTACCTTCACGACCCATCAAGAAGTCGGCGCCAGCCAGAAAGCCGATGGTTCCGTCGCCGGTGCAGTCGGCAAAAAGCGGGGCGGCAAAACTTCGCTCTTCATTGGTTTCGGTGTGGCGGGCCACCACCCGGGCAATGGCGTTTCCTTTTTTTTCAACCCCGCAGGCGCGGTAATTAAGGAAGAGCGTGATGTTGGGTTCGGCAGCCACGGCTTCCAGTTTTTTATTGTCTTCGTAAAATTCTGCCGGACGGGCATTCCCGCCTTTTTCGGGGCCGATCTCTTTGACTACGTCGCCCAGCCGGGCGTAAGGATCGAGGTTGATGCGTCCGCCCAGGTGAACACGCACTTCGGAACTGTTGTTCCCGCCCAGTACGGGACGGTCCTGGATCAGGGCGACTTTCAGCCCCAGGCGGGCTGCTGAAATCGCTGCGCAGGTGCCGGCAATACCACCGCCAACAACAACCAGGTCAAACTTCCCGGCGTTGGCCGGCTTTTTCGGGAGGTTCAGCATTCGGGTCCTGAAACGGGCCAGGTCGGTTAGGTTATCGGGCGGAGGAGTGCTTCCGGTGGTAAAGCAGATGGCGTCGCAGCGGCCGTTAAAGCCGGTGAGGTCGCGGAGGGAAAGGGTTGCCGTTTGAGTAGTGATGGTGACTGTGCCGGCATCCTGCCACTGCCAGGATGATCCGGTAGCTCCCACCACGACGCCGATCGGGCGGCCGTTGACCAGAAGCTGGAACTTTCCGGGCCCTTCGCCGGGAAACCAGGGGGAAGTCCAGTTGTAGGTGCGGACAAACACCCGGTATTCACCCGGGCTGAGAAAAGAGACCCGGGTTTCGGCATCTTTTACCGGAATTCCCATTCCGTGCGCCATCAGATAGGGAGATCCCATCTGGTCCATAAACTGTTGGTCGACCACCCAGCCGCCTTTCTCTGCAAAGCTTTCGGCTTCGACCAGGATGGTGTTTTTTTGTGCTCGGGCTGTGATACTGCAAACAATTAACAGGAGGAGGATAAAAAATCTGTTCATTTTTTATTTTTTTATTGAATCTGGCGTTGAGTTAGGGTGGCTGAAGGGTTGGGTTTGATCCACTTCTGGGTCGCTTCAAGGATAATCAACCCCACACAAACCAGGATGATACCGGTTAAGAAGGTGTTGATGGTCCCCTGTACCCGCGTTTCGGCAACCATCATTTGCGGGAGGTAAATGTTGATCATATTCATGACGCCGCCAGTGAGGGTCGTTATTCCCACAAAAGTCATCGGCACGACGGTAATCCAGATGTATCTCTTTTTTCCGTTGTTGATCAGAAACGAAGTTCCGACGGCCAGCGCCAGGGTGGCCAGCAATTGGTTGGCTACGCCAAACATCGGCCAGATGGTTGAAACACTTCCGGTGTAAATAAAATATCCCCAGGCGAAAACCACCAGGAAGCTGGTGATCAGGTTTCCGGGAATCCAGTTGGCCTTTGCAAAAGGGGCGTAAATTTTCCCCAGCGCTTCCTGCATGATAAACCGGGCGATACGGGTCCCGGCATCGACGGTGGTCAGGATAAACAGGGCCTCGAACATGATGGCAAAGTGGTACCAGTACGACATGAGGCTGGCCAGCCCCGGGATCGACGAAAAGATTTGCGCCATCCCCACGGCCAGCGAAACAGCTCCTCCGGGACGGCCGGCAATGTTTTCACCCACCTCGCGCGACAACTCCAGAAGGTTGGTCTGGGTAAATCCCAACGCCTGCAGCTGCGGAAGAATTTGCTGGAATTTTTCGGGTGAAACATTGATCTGGAAATAATCGAGCGGGAAAAGGCTGGTGGCGGCAATCAAAGCCAGGATGCTCACCATTGATTCGGCCAGCATGGAGCCCACGGCCACCGGTTTGATGTGCGATTCTTTCATGATCATTTTGGGCGTGGTGCCCGAACTGACCAGCGCATGAAACCCTGAAATGGCGCCGCACGCAATGGTGATAAACAGGTAGGGGAACAGGGTGCCGGGAATGATCGGGCCACCTCCGCGGGTAAAAGGGGTGAATGACGGCATCTGGATGGTCGGGGCAACGGTAATCACCCCGACAGCCAGCATGGCCACCACCCCGAGTTTCATGATCGAACTGAGGTAGTCGCGCGGGGAGAGCAGCAGCCAAACCGGCAGCACGGAAGCAAAAAAGCCGTATGCAGCCAGTAACACCGTGAGCGTTTTCCGGTCGAACGTGAACCACGGCTCCAGCATTGAGCCAGGGACCTGTTTTCCGTAGATTACGGCCAGCGACAACAGGATCACCCCGATGATGGTCGCCTCGACAGTTTTTCCCTTTCGGAATTTGAACATCCACAAACCCATAAAAATGGCGATCGGGATGGTGGCGGCAATTGTGAAGGTTCCCCACGAACTTTCGGCCAGGGCGTTGACCACTACCACCCCCAGGCCGGCCAGGGCAATAATCAGGATAATCAAAACCGCAACCGAGGTGATGATCCCGCTGAATTTGCTGATTTCGGTTTTGGCGATTTCGGCCAGCGATTTTCCGTCGTGCCTGACCGATGCCGTGAGGATGACCATGTCGTGCACCGCACCGGCCACTACCGCTCCCACCAGCATCCAGATGAAGCCCGGCATGAAGCCAAACTGGGCAGCCAGCACGGGCCCCACCAACGGGCCCGCTCCGGCGATGGCGGCAAAATGGTGTCCGAAAACCACCCATTTGGTCATCGGATAGTAGTTGTGTTTGTCGAACAGGCGGATCGAAGGGGTTTCGGTCGCGTCGTTCAGCATCAGGACTTTGGCGGCAATGAAGCTGTAGTAGAAGCGGTAAGCCAACGCTAGGACAGCCAGGGCGCCAATTACAAAAGGCATTGCATTCATAAACAGTCAGGTCAGGTTTTTTCAGAAAAGAGGGATTGCCGTTTACCGGTCGGCTGCGATTTTGATCTCTTTTCCCTTCAGGGTTCCGCCCGAAACGACCAGCGTGATCTCTCCGGCCGCTTCGGTCGATTCGACGACGGCCACCATCTTCCCGTTAAACACACGCATATAGTTCGAGGCGAAAGAGGTTTGGTCGATCGGGTTTCCGTTGCAAACGGCCTTCAGTTTTCCGGCGCCGCCCACCCGGAAGAAAAGCAGCTGATCGGCGCGTGGACAGAGGTTGCCCGCCTTGTCGAGAATTTCGACGGTCACAAACGAGAGGTCTTTTCCGTCGGCTTTGATTTTGTCGCGGTCGGGAGTCAGTTTCACGGCATACGGTTCTCCGGCCGTGCGGATAACCTGTTCGGCCACGGCCTGGTTGTTGTCGTCGTAGGCAACCACCTTGATCTCGCCGGGCTGGTAAACCACGTCGTTCCACATCAGCCGGTAGCGGGTGTATTTGCTGTTTTTGTCTTTCTGCCGGATACCGGCGCTAACTCCGTTTACAAAAAGTTCGGCTTTGGGATAGTTGGTGTAGCAGTAAACCGGAACGTTCTGACCGGTCCGTTCGGGCCAGTTCCAGTGTGGCAGCAGGTGCAGCACCGGCTGGTCGCTCCATTTGCTCTGATAAAGGTAAAAACGGTCTTTTTTCAGGCCGGCCAGGTCCACAATGCCGAAGTAGGAGCTGCGGGCCGGAGTGCCTTCGTTGTAAGGCGTTGGTTCGCCCAGATAGTCCACGCCGGTCCATACAAATTCACCGAAGATAAACTCGCAGTCGTCCTGCATTTCAAACTCGGTATCGGGGGTGGAGGCCCAGTTGGGATATTCGTAATCGTAGCTCGAAACCTGGTAATCCTGATACCAGGGACCTTTGTTCTCTTTAGCCGGGAATTTGTATTCACCGCGCGAGCTTACCGTCGAAGCGGTTTCACTTCCGTAGAGGATATAATTGGGCTTTTCGGCATGTTTGCTGCGGTAATCGAAGGGTTTGTAGTTGAACCCAACCAGGTCGACCACATCACTCAGCCCGTTTTTGATGGCTGCGATATGTTGGTTGAAACCGGCAGTCACCGGGCGCGTGGGGTCGAGGTTACGGCAGACAGAGGCCAGGAACTGGGCGATCTCTTTTCCTCCCTGCATGGATTGCTCCCGAATTTCGTTGCCGATGCTCCACATCACCACCGACGGATGGTTCCGGTCGCGGCGCACCATTGCGCGGATATCTTTTTCTGCCCACTCGTCGAAAAACCGGGCATAACCATTTCTGTTTTTGCCATTCTTCCATTCGTCGAAAGCTTCCACCTGCACCAGCAGCCCCAGGCTGTCGCAAATATTGAGCAGTTCGGGCGAAGGCGGATTGTGGGAGGTGCGGATGGCATTGCAGCCCATCTCTTTCATCAGGGCCAGCTGGCGTTCGGTAGCCCGGTAGTTTACGGCGCTACCGAGAGGGCCCAGGTCGTGGTGCAGGCAAACGCCCTGCATTTTTACCGGTTTTCCATTCAGGAAAAAACCCTGGTCCTTGTCGAAACGGAGGGTGCGGAATCCAAAGACTGTCGTCTGTTCGTCCTGCAGCTCATTGGCCACGTAAAGCCGGGAAACGGCTTTGTAACGTACCGGATTTTCAATACTCCACAGTTGGGGCGATTTGACCTTCACCGTTTGCTGAAACAGCGCGGCGGCATCACCTTTGTGCGTAGCGGTGGCCGATCCTACTTTAACTCCCTGGTCGTTGAAGATGTCGGTCACCAGCCTGATTTCGCCTGTTGCGTCAGCCGCCCTGTCGATTTCGGTCTTCACTGAAACTTCGGCGTTTTTGGCTGAAATTACCGGCGTGGTAATGAAAATTCCCCACTGGGCAATTCGGGTGGGAGCGGTTTTGACCAGCCGCACATTTCTGTACAAACCGGCGCCGGGGTACCATCGAGATGATTCGGATTCGTTTTCCAGGCGAACCGCCAGCAGATTATCCTGTCCGAACCGGATGTGCCGCGTCAGTTCAAATGAAAACGAAGAGTATCCGTAAGGCCATTCGCCGATGTATTCGCCGTTGAGATAGATTTTGGCCTGGCTCATGGCGCCGTCAAATTCCACAAATATGCGTTTCCCCTGATCAGAGGCCGAAACCGGCAGGGTTTTCCGGTACCATCCCACACCAAAACAGGGCAGGGCGCCGGTTCGGCCGGTACGAAGCTGCGCTCTTTTTTCGCCGTCTTCAATCACTTGCACCCATTGCATGTCGATGTTCATGTCGAACTGGCCGGTGATGGCCCAATCGTGGGGCACCTCTACTTTTTCCCAGTTGCTGTCGTTTAAACTGACAGATTCGCCATGGGGCACCTCTTTCCGGATGAATGACCACCCTTTGTCGAGCAGGGTTGTTTCCCGCACTGCTGAAACTGCATCCCGGCCTGTCAAAAGCGCCAGCATGCAAAACAATAAAGTCCTGACCATGAGTGATAAGTTTTTGGTGTTAGTTTTAAAGTTTGCCTGCTCAATTTACACCAAATTCTGTGGGTAGATTGGGTTTTGCAGGTAAAATCTGTTTCGTTTCGTTGATTCCTGTTTGATCCGGGCGGCTTCTGCCCCCTCTTTGCCGGCAGCAGCAGAAATCCATGGCGGAGTGTAACTATTCGAAGGTTACGGAGCCGAAAAATTCAGGGCGGTGGTAGTCGGGCTGGTCGGTTTTTACCGGATTCCAGGTAACGAAGTGGGGCTCCGGGGTTTCATCGCCGCATTTGTAGAAATTGGCGTGGGCACGGCGTCCCTCCAGGGTGATCTTTTCCTGGAAGATCAGGCAGTTGAGCGGGATGCCGACCACCATCTCCCACGAAAAATCGCCCTCCTGGTTATCGAATGGTGAAGTTCCGAGCGAAGAGGCGGTCCGGATGGTTTCGGCAATGCCGGTGGGCAGGTGGTGCCGGTTGTGGCGACCGTTGCCATATCCCACATGCCGCGTGCCGATGCAGTTGAATTCGAAGTTGTAGTAGTTGGAGCCGTCGAAGGAGAGAAAAAATTCGACGCAGCTGTCTAAATGCACCGGACCGTTGGTGGTAGTTGTCTGTGCGCGGATATATTTTTCACGGACATCAAATTTCAGCCAGATGGTGTCGCCGGTGTGCCCGATGCGAAACGAAACTTCAGGTTTGGCCGGGTAGCCGGGCCAGTTGATGGTGTCGATGGCGTTTAGCGGCGTCTGCTCTTCGAGCAGTTGGGCAGCATTTTCAGCAGAAATCGGGGATTGGGCGATTAGTTTTTTGACAGCAAGGTGTTTCATCGTTCTCATTTTTTAGTTGTCGGCCTGTAACGGCATTTCGTCTGTAAAAATAGAAAACTTAGCCACCTCTTTCAAGCAGTGGGAGTTTTTCCTGTGCGAAAACAGAATTTTGTGGACCGGGCGGAGGTTTTCAGGGGAGCCGGCTTCCTTTGGCTGCCCACCAGTAAAAGGCGTTCATTTTCAGCCGTCCGGCAATCACCGCCGGATCTTCGGCTTCCAGTTTCAGGGCTTCTTCCACGGTTTCCACGTCGAAGATCAGGAGTCCGCGGTGCTCTCCACCTTTTTCAAAGGGGCCGGCCATGACCAGCTTGCCGGTTTTGGCCATTTGATTCAGATGGGCCAGATGTCCCTCCTGGATTTTGGCAGCGGCAACAGAGTCCTGGCTGCGGTTCTCCCCGGCGTCGAGCAGCATAAAAACATAGCGCTTCATGGTGTAGGTGGTGTCGCCTTCGGTTGTGGTGAATTCACGCTGCGAAAATCCTGAAAGGGTAAAAAAGGCGAACAAAGCGGTCAGAAGAAGTGGTTTCATATTTTTTGTTGGTTCAAGTTGAGCGGAAAATCTGTGGAAGTCAAATGGTTGCCGGTATCTTCCGGCAGGGCTATTTTTTGATTTTGTCTTTAAACCGTTTTTCAAATTTGTCCAGTTTGGGGGCTACAACAAACCGGCAGTAGGGCTGGTTCGGATTCCGGGCGAAGTAGTCTTTGTGGTAATCTTCGGCCGGATAGAAGGCGGAGAAGGGGGTGACTTCGGTCACGATCGGGTTGTCGAAAGTTTTTTGCCGGGTCAGCCGGCTGATAACCTCCTCAGCAACCTTTTTCTGAGCGTCGGAGTGGTAAAAGATTGCCGACCGGTATTGGGTTCCCACATCGGCGCCCTGCCGGTTGAGGGTGGTCGGGTCGTGGGTGGCAAAAAACACCTCCAGGATTTCGGCAAAGCTGATCACCGACGGATCGAAAGTGATCTGTACCACTTCAGCATGACCGGTGGTGCCATTGCACACTTCGCGGTAAGCCGGGTTTTTCACAAAACCGCCGCTGTAGCCGGGAACCACATCCGTTACGCCGTTGAGGTTTTTATAAATTGCTTCGGTGCACCAGAAGCAACCTCCGCCCAATGTGGCTTTTTCATAGTTTGTGTTCATAGCGATGACTGAATTGGTGGTGAACAGAAATGCGGCAGCAACTACCGGAAATTTTTTTGGCCGGATCAGCCCCAGCCGCCGAAACATCTTTTTTTCGAAGTTCCAGAAAAACTGAAATTGTCCGAAGATAAATGCGATGATCAGTTGCAAAACCTGGTAGGTGGGGAAGATGATGAGCACATAGAGCGGCGCTTTGATCCACAACGGGGTGTCGGCGGTAAGTCCGAGCAATGGCCAGACCGCTTTCCGGACCCACAGTGTTGACATGCCGGTGAGTGAAAAAACCACCAGAATTACTATTGCCTGCCAATTGGAGTCAACTCCCCAGCGTTTCTTTAATCGCTTCATGCAACTTTTTTTTCTGAAGATAACAAAATCGCGGTAAGGTTGTTTGCCCGAAGAGTCGGCGGAGTCATAAATGGTGGGTTTGGTAAATGATATAGCCATAAACGACATAACGGACGATGCGGCTGACTGCTGCCAGCAGATATTTTTTCAGCGAGTAGCCCGAGGCGCCAACCACCAGGCTGGTGGCCGAGTAGGGAAGGGGCGTGGCCGCAGCCACCACAATCAGGAAAATTCCGTATTTGCGCACCAGCGGCATGTATTTGCTGAAAAATCTTCGTTGCAGGTAACGAAAGTAGAGGACACGGTTCAGGTATTTTCCAAGCAGAAAAGCGGTTACTCCGGCCAGGTAGGAAACCAGGGTGAAAAAGGCGATGTTGAGGATGTAATGTCCGGTGCCGGCCTTGTGCAGGGCCCAGATCATAAAAAATTCGGGCGGAAAGAGGCCGAAGCAGAATTCTGAAAAAATGTAGATCAGGTAGATCTGGGTCGGCTTGGAATAGAATCTTTCGAGCCAGACTTCGGGGTTGTTTTTATAAACCAGTTCGATGAAGAGGATGTAGGCGGCTGCAATCAGCGAAAGCCAGATCAGTCCCTTGATCAGGTTGGAGAGGAAAAAGCGAAGGCGTGAAGTGTCGTTCATTTTTTTGCTTTGGCTGACAAAACAACAAATATAACCGAAAACAGTTTGGTCGGTCAAAATAGGAAGGCTCCCGGAAAAAATCACAGGAACATTTAATATTTTGCTGTTTCAGGAGATA
>JARKOX010000051.1 GCA_029975525.1 Prolixibacteraceae bacterium
GGCCGCTCCTGTCTGCAAGAAATAGCTTTTAGGTTTTATTTGTAATGAGCCGGATTCTCATCCTGCCACTCGTTGATGCCGTCGCGGATGCGGTTGCGGAAGGTGAGCGTATCCTTGGCGTAGCACCAGTTTCCGGCTGCATTTTGGTATTTGTAGTTGAGGAATACTTTCCTGTTCTGCAACAGTTTGGCCTGGTTAAAAGCGCTGGCGCCGTCGGGCATCACCTGGAAGGTGGCGCCTTCTACCGGCGTAATTGTGATCGTTGGGCCCTCGAGCGTGATTTTGAATTCGGCTTTTGATGAGCTTGAAATATCGCTGACTCCGTTGGTTACCAACGCAAAGGGTTCGACAGTTTTAAGCGTCCAGGCTTTGCTGTCGGGTGAAGGAATTGAGGTGTAATACTTCTTCTCCGATACGATATTGCCAGACACATCTTTTTCAATAGTTACTCCGCCGTGCCAGTAGTTCCCGAAAAGCATGTTTTCGTATTTTACCGCGATAACTGCAAAATCTTTCGAAACCAGCACCGAATCGGCATCGGCATTGGTGATGCGGAACGGGATAGCGAAAGTGGGGACCAGTGTTGCGGCGTCGGCCAGAAACCGTGCCGAATCGGGGCGGATGGTGACAGTTCCGGAATGTTCTCCTTTACGGAGGATAAACTTGTTGTTGTCCGAAACCGTGTAATAATTGGATGGCAGCTGTTGGAGCTCTGTAACCGGCGCAATCGCAGTTTTAATATAGGAGGCGCCGCTTTTCAGGGCAGCCAGGGCTTCGGCGTTGATCAGGGTACCGTCCAGCTGATAATCTACCACCCGGTCGCGGATGTTTTCACGTACTCCTCCGAGAGAGATCCCTACCTCTATTTTCATTCCTTCGCCCACCACAAAGGTCCTCACATTGTGTTGATACGGGAAATAGACGGCGTTGTAATCAAAGTCCAAGATGTAATCTTCATAACAGGCGCTGAGGGCCGCCATCAGGCATAGAATAGCAAATATTTTTTTCATAATCGTGTCTCTTTTTAAAGGTTATTTCCAGGATTCCCATCCTTCGTTTTGTTCCAGTTTGCTCATGCGAAGCATTTCATCATACGGAATGGGCAAATAGGGCGACTGGTAGGAACGGGGTTCGACTTCCACGATCTGGTATTTGAGAGAACCATCTTCGTTTTTTTCGATCTGCATTCCGTGAACCGGCTTGTTGAGTTCTTCGACGGGGGTTTCCCAACGGCGCAGGTCGTAAAAGCGCATTCCTTCGAAGCAGGTTTCTATCCGGCGTTCGTTACGGATGAATTTGTCAAATTCCTCTTTGCCTGCTGCGGTAACTTCGTTCAAATAGGGATCGGGCGAAATTCCGCCTTTGTTTCCTTCGGTTCGGCGGGTACGCAGGTAGGTAATTGCCTCTTTGGCCGAAATTCCGAATTTGGCATTGTCGGTTGGTCCGACGACCTGGTTGGCAGCTTCGGCAAAAGTGAGCACCATGTGGGCCCAGCGGATCAGGAAGTTGGAGTGGCGCTGGCGGTCGATGGAGTTATCCGACCAGTTCAGCCCC
>JARKOX010000057.1 GCA_029975525.1 Prolixibacteraceae bacterium
ACTGGAATAATTTGGATAGACCAGCAGTACCTTTTTGCGTTTCATCCCCATTTCGACAGACAGCAAAGATTGCAGGCGATAAATTTAGCTAAATTTGACAGATAATTCAGAAAACCGGTTTTCATGCAAAAAATCCTAACCATTGTGGGAGCGCGGCCGCAGTTTATCAAAGCTTCGGCATTGAGCAGGGCATTCCAGCAGCTTGGGGTTCCCGAAGTGTTGGTTCACACGGGGCAACACTTCGACGCCAACATGGCTGAAATTTTTTTTCGTGAAATGGAAATTCCCTGGCCGGCTTACAACCTGGGAATCCATTCGCTGCCGCATGGCGCCATGACCGGCCGGATGACCGAAGCCATTGAGCAGGTTTTGCTGACCGAAAAACCCTCGGCGGTGGTGGTTTACGGAGATACCAACTCGACGCTTGCCGGCGCGCTGGCGGCCGTAAAACTTCACATTCCGGTCGCCCACGTGGAGGCCGGGTTGCGCAGTTTTAACCTGAGAATGCCCGAAGAGATCAACCGGATTCTCACCGACCGGATTTCGTCGTTTCTCTTCTGCCCTTCGGCCAATGCAGTGAAAAATCTGAAAGAGGAGGGGTTTGACCATTTTCCTGCCCGGGTAGCATTTTTTGGCGATGTTATGTTTGATGTGGCGCTTCATTACAGCCAGATTGCTGTCCGTAAATCGAAAATCCTGGCTCAGCATCAATTGGGCGGAAGCCCTTTTCTGCTGGCGACCTTGCACCGTCAGGAGAATACCGACGATCCGGCACGGCTTTCGGCCCTGCTGGAGGCGCTCAACTCCCTTGCTGCGACTTACCGGATTGTGCTGCCGCTCCATCCGCGAACCCGGAAGATTATCGAAAGTGCCGGCCCAAAACTGAAGTTTGAGCCGCTCGAACCGGTGGGGTACTTTGACATGGTCGAGTTGCTTAAAAACTGTTCGTTTGTGCTAACCGACAGCGGAGGACTGCAAAAGGAGGCTTTTTTCTTCGGGAAAAATTGCCTGGTTGCCCGCGACGAAACCGAGTGGACCGAGTTAACCGAACTGGGCTATAATTTTTTGGTGGGCGCCGATAAAAACCGGATCCTGAGCAAAAGCGAAGAGATCTCCCAGCTAAACCGCCCTTTCACCGCAAAGCCTTTTGGCGACGGCGATGCCGCCTTAAAGATTGCCGCTTTTTTAAAACAACAGCTGTTTTAACCGTAATTTTTGACAGAAGAGCTAAAGATGAAAACCACACAAAATATCCAGATGGCCGATCTTTACGGTCAGTACCTGCGAATAAAAGGAGAAATCGACGAAGCCATTCAGGAGGTTATCCGCTCGTCGGTATTTATTAAAGGTGGAAAAGTTGTCGATTTTGAACAAAACCTGGGCGAATACCTGCAAACCAGCGTGGTGGCCTGCGGAAATGGCACCGATGCACTGCAGATTGCTTTTATGGCGCTTGGGCTCCAGCCTGGCGACGAGGTGATTACCACCCCGTTTACTTTTGTGGCTACCGTTGAGGTGCTGGCGCTACTGGGGCTGAAACCGGTTTTTGTGGATGTTTGTCCCGATCATTTCAATATCGATGTCTCCCGGATTGAAGCAGCCATAACAGACCGCACGCGTGCGATCCTGCCGGTTCATCTCTACGGACAGAATGCCGACATGGAGACGCTCCTCGGAATTGCCCGCCGGCACAACCTGACTGTGGTGGAAGATGCAGCCCAGTCCATTGGGGCGGATTATCTTTTCACGGATGGAAAAATCCAAAAATCGGGGACCCTGGGAAGGATCGGCTGTACCTCCTTTTTCCCCTCGAAAACATTGGGAGCCTTCGGCGACGGCGGCGCCCTGTTTACCGCCGATCCGGCGTTGGCGGCCAAAATCCGGTCGATTGCCAATCATGGAATGAAAGTGCGTTACTATTACGAAAGTGTGGGGATGAACTCGCGGTTAGACAGCCTCCAGGCTGCCATCCTCGACGTCAAACTCAAATACCTCGACCGTTTTATTCGGGCCCGGCAACAGGCGGCTGCCTGGTACGACGAGCATCTGGCCGACATCGGAGAGCTCTCCCTTCCGGTGCGGGTTCCGTACAGTACGCACACTTTTCACCAATATACCATCCGGACCGAAAAACGCGACGAACTGAAGGAGTACCTGCAACGCCGCGGCATCCCGACGATGGTCTACTATCCCAGGGCGATCCATTTACAGGAGGCCTATCTGGGACTGGGCTACCGGGAAGGCGATTTTCCGGTGAGTGAGCGGCTGACCGATACCGTACTCTCGCTGCCGATGCATACCGAACTGACCGAGGAGCAGTTGGACTATATTGTGAATGCAGTAAAAGGATTTTTTACGAAGGGGCATTAAAAGATCTTAGCGCCTTAGCGTCTTTGCGTGCAAATTCTCTCGCAAAGGCGCAAAGACGCAAAGGGGAATGAGTTATTTTTATGGGGTTTCAGTGAATAAAGACAGCATGAACGAAAACGACATCGCAAAAAAAGTTGTGAATACCTGTTTCGATATTCATGTTGAACTCGGCCCGGGATTACTCGAGTCGGTTTACGAAGAGATTCTTTATGCTGAACTCATTGCACAGGGACTTAAAGTGGACCGCCAAAAAGCCATCCCGGTGTTTTGGAAAGGGATGAAAATGGATATCGGGTTTCGCGCGGATTTAATTGTTGAAGACAAAGTGATCATTGAACTTAAATCGGTTGAAATGATTGCCCCGGTCCATCCCAAGAAACTGTTGACGTATCTCCGGCTGACAAAACTGAAATTAGGCTTGCTGGTCAATTTTAATGAAGCGCTTATAAAAGACGGGATCACCCGGATCGTGAACGGATTATAATTTTTAAACTTAGCGCCTTTGCGTCTTCGCGAGAAAATATATTGACACGAAGGCAAAAACAAAAGACGGGATCACCCGGATAGTGAACGGGTTATAGTTTTTTAAACTTAGTGCCTTTGCGTCTTTGCGCGAAGGTAAAAACAAAATATGGATAACTTTTTTATTCACGAAACAGCAATTGTCGATGCCGGCGCAACAATCGGCAGCGGCACCAAAATCTGGCACTTTTGCCATGTGATGGCGACCGCCGTCATTGGGGAGAATTGCATCCTCGGGCAAAATGTTTTTGTTGGCAGTGATGTTCGGCTGGGCAATCAGGTGAAAGTGCAGAACAACGTTTCGCTCTATTCCGGTGTGGAGTGCGAAGACGATGTTTTTCTGGGGCCGTCGATGGTGTTTACCAATGTGTTTAACCCGCGGAGTGCTGTCAACCGGAAGGAGGAGTTCCGGAAAACAGTGGTCCGAAAAGGGGCGACCATTGGCGCCAATGCCACCATTGTGTGCGGGACGACCCTGGGGCGTTACTGTTTTGTCGGGGCCGGCGCAGTGGTAACCCGCGATGTGCCCGATTATGCGCTGGTGGTAGGCAATCCGGCCCGGCAAACCGGCTGGATGAGCGAAGCCGGTGAAAAACTCACTTTCGGCCGACGGCAGATTGCCCAATGTCCGTTATCGGGCGAAACCTACCAACTGGTCAACGGACAGGTTTCGAAACTTTCGGGCAGGGAGCCCGAGGAGGCCTGACCCCCGGAAAATTAGAGAAACAGTAAAATGAAAAAGATGACTTATTCGGAAATATTGCTTGAAAAAATCAGCTCCAGCCGCGAGTTGGTCGGGATCATCGGGCTGGGGTACGTCGGACTCCCGCTGGCAGTGAGCTTTTCGTCAGCAGGAAGCCGGGTGCTGGGATTCGATAAATCGGAAGAAAAAACAGCCAAAATAAATGCCGCCAAGAATTACATCAGCGACATCAGCGAGGAGGAGTTTCAGCAGGCTGTCGGCAGCGGGCTGCTGCAGGCCACAACCGATTTCTCGCGGATCAGGGAGTGCGACGCCGTGCTGATTTGCGTCCCGACCCCGCTGGATGTATTCAAAAAACCCGATATGAGTTTTATTGAGGCGGCCTGTCTGGATATTGCCCGGAACATGAAGCCCGGAACATTTATCAGCCTCGAAAGCACGACCTACCCCACCACCACCGAAGATTTTATGCTGCCGCTGATTGAGCGCGAATCGGGGATGAAACACGGCGCCGATTTTTGGCTGGCCTTTTCGCCCGAGCGGGTAGATCCCGGGAACAAGGATTACCACACCCGCAACACCCCCAAAGTGCTGGGGGCGCTTACGCCCGAGGGGCTGCAGATCGGACAGGCCATCTACAGCAAGGCGATCGAAAATATTCATCCGGTAAGTTCGCCGCGGGTGGCCGAAATGGTCAAAATCCTGGAAAACACCTACCGCCTGGTCAACATCAGCCTGGTCAACGAACTGGCCCTGCTCTGCGGGAAAATGGACATCAACATCTGGGAGGTGATTGAGGCCGCGCAGACCAAACCGTTCGGGTTTCAGGCCTTTTATCCGGGACCGGGCATTGGCGGGCATTGTATTCCGCTGGATCCGTTCTACCTGGAGTATATCGCCAAAAAATTCAATTTCGACCTGACCATGATCAACACGGCCGGCCACATCAACCTGCTGATGGCCCACCGGATGACGCTGAAGATTACGTCGGCGCTCAATCGCCAACAGAAATCGGTGAATGGCAGCAAGATCGTGTTTCTGGGAGTGGCCTACAAACCCGGGATCGATGACGAGCGCGAGTCGCCCGCCCTGAAGATTATGGACGAAGTGGTTAAAAAGGGAGCCGATGTCAGCTACCACGATCCCTATATTCCGCAGGTGAAAACACCCGAAGGGCATCTGTTCCGGTCGGTTGCGCTCGAATCTGCCGTGGCCGAAGCCGACTGCGTGGTGGTTACCACCCACCATCCCGGGTTCGATCCGGATTACCTCCTGGAAAAGGCCCGCCTCATTGTTGACTTGCGGAACCTGATCAAAAGGCCGTCGGAGAAGGTGTACAAACTTTGAAAGATCCCGGCAGCGGATCAGGGTGATTGGACAACCCGTTTTCAAGATAGATCAAATAAAAAAGGGCTGGTTGCAGCAGCCGGCAGTGGAGCGGCAGAAGGCATCCGGCACATTTCAGTCTGGCGAAAAGCAGACAAACACCAAAAACAGTTAAGATGAAACGATTTGCACTGATAGGGTCGGCCGGGTATATTGCCGACCGGCACATGAAAGCCATCAAAGAGACCGGGAATGACCTGGTTTGTGCGTCCGACCGCTTCGATGTGATGGGACGCATCGACAGCTATTTTCCCGAAGCGGAATTTTTCCTTGAATTTGAAAAGCTGGAACAATATTTTGACCTGCTGCGAAGGAGAAATCAACCCATCGATTATGTGAGCATTTGTACGCCCAACTATTTGCACGCGGCTCACATTCAGTTTGCCCTGAAAAACGGGGCCGATGCCATTTGCGAAAAACCGTTGGTTCTCTATCCCGAAGAGCTTGAAATTCTTTCGCAGGTAGAAAATGAGACCGGGAAGAAGGTTTTTAATATTCTCCAGCTGCGGCTGCACCCGGCCATTCAGGCGTTAAAATCCCGGTTTGCCCAACAAGATGGCCCCCGGCAGGATATTGACCTGACCTACATCACCTCGCGGGGAAAATGGTACCACCAGAGCTGGAAGAGCGATGTGGCCAGGTCGGGAGGAATTGCAACCAATATCGGCATTCACTTTTTCGACATGCTGATCTGGATTTTCGGTCCGGTTCAGCGGCAGGAGCTGCACTGGTATGCAGCCGATAAAGCGGCCGGGTACCTGGAACTGGAAAATGCCCGTGTCCGCTGGTTTTTAAGCCTCGACTCGAACGACCTGCCGGCGGCGGCCCTGCAAAAAGGGATGCGCACCTTCCGGTCGATTACCATCGGCGGCGAGGAGATTGAGTTCAGCGAAGGATTTACCGACCTGCACACCGCAACCTACCGCGATATCCTGAGC
>JARKOX010000062.1 GCA_029975525.1 Prolixibacteraceae bacterium
GGCGGACAAACCTGCCATTTTGTGGTCGATTTAAAATATTCAGCCTCCGGAAACGGATAAAAATTCATTTTACCTCCTGTTGCAAAACAGGCTAAATCCTGGTTTTTCTGAAACAAACCTTTAATTTCACAACATGTAAAAGTGTTTGTGACAGGAGACAATTATCCGCCGGCGACCTTTTCGGACAAAATTTACAAAATTTTAATCCTGAATGGGTTTCCCTGATTTTTTCGGAAACTTTATTTCAGAACTTTAAAAACATTTTCCACATCCGAACAGCGTTCTTTGAAAACAAGTTGTCTGGCTCTTTCCAACCAGACAGCCCGTTTCCACCTGGATCTTTTTCCATTTCCAACAGAACTTAATCAATTCTAACTTCATAAAATCATGTTAAAAGGAATCTCACCACTGATTAGTCCGGCTTTGCTGGAAGTGCTGGCCCGAATGGGGCACGGCGATGAAATCATCCTGGCCGACGCCCATTTCCCGGGCGAAACCTTTAACCCGCGCGTGCTGCGTGCCGACGGGCTGCGTATTCCCGCCCTGCTCGAAGCCATTTTACCGCTTTTTGAGCTCGACGCCTACGTACCCAATCCCCTGGCGATGATGGCCGCGGTGCCGGGCGACCGGCTCGACCCGGCGGTTGAAGAGTCGTACCTGGCCGCCATTCACAAAACCAACCCCAAGGTGCCGCCCATCGAACGCATCGAGCGTTTTGCCTTTTACGAACGCGCCAAAAGTGCTTTTGCCGTCGTCATGACCGGCGAAACTGCCAAATACGGCAACATTATCCTGAAAAAAGGGGTGACTCCCTGTTAACAAACGACAGGTAACTGATTGCAGCACAAAAATTCCCGGGAATTTCTGGAAGGTTTTAACCCAATTCAACCGCTCCGCCTGCAACTAACCTGATTTAAAACGGATATTCAACCATGGAAAAAACTCACGAACAAGCTGTTGATCCCCGTCGGGTCCCCCAATTCAAACTGGGCAGCGGGGCAACCATTCCTGCCGTCGGACTTGGAACTTTTGGCTCCGACCACGTGTCGCACGAAGAGGTGGCGGCCGCTGTGGAAAAAGCAATCCGGCTGGGATACCGTCACATCGACTGTGCTTCGGTTTACGGAAATGAAAAACAGATCGGACAGGCGCTTAAAAAACTGTTTGACGAAGGTGTCGTTTCGCGCGATCAGCTGTGGATCACTTCAAAAGTATGGAATGACAGGCACCAGGAGGTGGTCCGCTCATGTCGCCAAACCCTGGATGACCTGCAGCTCGATTATCTCGACCTCTACCTGGTTCACTGGCCATTTCCGAATTTCCACGCGCCCGGCTGCGACATCACCGCCCGTCATCCCGATGCCAAACCCTACCTCCACGAAAACTACATGAGAACCTGGCGACAGATGGAAGAGCTGGTGCAAAAAGGATGGGTAAAACACATCGGTACGTCGAACATGACCATCCCGAAGCTGACACAGGTGCTGCGCGATGCGGAAATCAAACCGGCAGCCAACGAGATGGAACTCCACCCCCACTTTCAGCAGCCCGAGCTGTTCCGTTTTGTGGTCGAAAATGGCATTCTTCCCATCGGATACAGTCCGCTGGGGTCGCCCAATCGGCCGGAACGCGACCGCACACCCGAGGACACCGTCGACATTGAAGATCCGGTAATCCTGGAGATTGCCCGCAACCACGGTGTTCATCCGGCACAGGTTTGCATCAAATGGGCTGTTCAACGCGGACAGGTTCCCATTCCGTTTTCGGTAAAAGAGAAAAACTTCATGAGCAACCTGCGGGCAGCTACCGAAGAGCCGCTCACCGATGCCGAAATGGAAGCCATTTCGCGGATCGATAAGAACTGCCGCCTCATCAAAGGTCATGTTTTCCTCTGGAAAGAGGGCCAAACCTGGGAAGCTCTGTGGGACACCAATGGCGAGATCACCCCTCCGTGAGCTGCCTGTTTTTCAAAAAAAAATGAAAATAAAACAACGTAAAAAAAAGCAATATGACAATCCAAACCAACAAAATGCCGGCCGCCTATTTGCCAGGGAACAGCACAGTGGTGATCAAAGAAGTTGACATTCCGGTCCCCGGGCATGGGCAGGTACTGGTAAGAACCAAATCTTCGACCATCTGTGGCAGCGACATCCGCGCCATTTACCACCAGCATCTGGGAAAAGGCCCCGAAGGGTACCAAAACAAAATTGCCGGCCACGAGCCCTGCGGCCAGATCGTGCAATGCGGGCCGGGCCTGAAGCGTTTCAAAGAGGGTGACCGGGTGATCATCTACCACATCTCGGGTTGCGGCGTGTGCAACGATTGTCGCCGGGGATACATGATCAGCTGCACCAGTCCGCACCGCGCGGCCTACGGCTGGCAACGCGACGGCGGCATGGCTCCTTACATTTTAGCCGAAGAAAAGGATCTGGTCCTGCTTCCCGATGAACTCACCTACACCGATGGCGCCCAGGTAGCCTGTGGCTTCGGAACCGTTTACGAAGGCATTGAAAAAATCGGGATCTGCGGAAATGACACCGTCCTGGTAACCGGTTTGGGACCAGTGGGGCTGGCCGCCCTGATGATTGCCAGGGCAATGGGTGCCCAGAAACTGATCGGCGTTGATGTGGTGGAAGAGCGGTGCCAACTGGCTGAAAAACTGGGACTGGTTCACCGAACCTTCATCAGCGGGCCCGACACGCTCGAAAAACTGCTTGCCGAAACCAATGGCGCCGGCTTCGAACGCTCGATCGACTGCTCGGGACACACCGACGCCCGCCAGCTTTGCGTTCGCGCTACCCGCAAATGGGGGAAAATAGCCCTCGTCGGCGAAGGCGGAACCATGGAACTGAATCCGTCGCCCGACCTGATTCACGACCAGAAAACGGTTTATGGCTCGTGGGTAACTTCGATCTGGAAAATGGAGGAACTGGTTGAACGGCTGGTCCGCTGGAATATCCATCCCGAGGAGTTGGTGACCCACCGCTTCCCGCTCGAAAAAGCCAGCGAAGCTTATTCGCTGATGGCCAGCGGAAAATGCGGAAAGGTTGCCGTGGTTTTCGATGAAGAACTCCGGTAATATTCAATTAAAAACTTAAATCTGATTCGAAAAAAGGGTGTCTCTTTGTTAACATCCGGGAGCGCCACTTACACACAACGGGCAGGAGTATCGAAAACGACAGCTCCTGCCCGTTGATTTTTCAATAATTTCTGTACCCCTTAACTGATCCGGTCGAAACCGCAGTAGGGAACCAGCGCCGCCGGAATGCGGATTCCGTTTTCATCCTGGTTGTTTTCGAGGAGGGCGGCCACAATACGCGGAAGCGCCAAGGCACTGCCGTTGAGTGTATGAGCCAGTTGTGGTTTTTTGCTGTTTTCGTCGCGGTAGCGCAATTTCAACCGGTTGGCCTGAAACGATTCGAAGTTGGAAACCGAACTCACTTCGAGCCATTTTTGCTGCGCTGCCGAATAGACTTCAAAATCGTAGGTCAGCGCCGAGGTGAAACTCATGTCGCCGCCACACAATTTTACAATGCGGTAGGGCAGTTCAAGTTTTTGCACCAGCGTTTCCACATAACCGACCATCTCCTCAAGCACTTGGTACGATTGGTCGGGATGGGCGATCTGCACAATCTCAACCTTGTCGAACTGGTGCAGGCGGTTCAGTCCACGCACATCCTTTCCGTACGAACCGGCTTCGCGGCGGAAACAGGCGCTGTAGGCCGTATTTTTCACCGGGAAATCTTTTGCCTCCAGAATCACGTCGCGGTAGATATTAGTAACCGGCACTTCGGCTGTGGGAATCATATAAAAATTGTCGAGGGTCACGTGGTACATCTGTCCCTCTTTATCGGGGAGCTGGCCGGTGCCAAATCCCGAAGCTTCGTTAACCATCAGCGGCGGCTGGATCTCTTCGTAACCATTTTGCCGTGCCTGGTCGAGGAAAAAGTTAATGAGCGCCCGCTGCAGCCGCGCCCCTTTGTCGCGGTAAACCGGGAAACCGGCTCCGGTGAGTTTTACGCCCAGCTCAAAATCAATGAGGTTATATCTCTGCGCCAGGTCCCAGTGCGGAACGGCATTTTCTGCCAGTGCCGGAACAACGCCTCCTGAGCGTACGACCACGTTGTCGTCGGGAGTTTTCCCGGTCGGCACCGAATCGTGTGGTAAATTGGGCAGCTGCACCAGCAGTTCCTGCACCTGCTCATCGATAGCGCCAAACTCCTGGTCGAGCAGGCGGATGTTCTCTTTCAGCTCGGCCGTACGTTCCTTGGTTTGGTTGGCGGCTTCGGTTTTTCCTTCCCGCATCAGGGCGCCGATCTCCTTGGCCAGCCGGTTCATTTCGGCTTTGTTCTGATCGGCTTTTACCTGGATCTGGTTTTTCTTTTCGTAAAGGTCAAGAATAGACGTTACAATCTCGCTGGCGTTGAAATTTTTTTTGGCCAGTTTCTCGATAACGATCTGCGGGTTTTCCTGTAGGTATTTTAATGTCAGCATAAGACGGTTTTAATTGAAAAACAAAGGTAACAAAACAAAAAATCTCCCGCCGCTACCGACAGGAGATTTTCGAATTGCAGTGCTGCAATATTTAGTTCACGCCCGCAACGGATTGAACGGCTTCAAGCGGCAGAATCGGTTCTACGGAAACTACCGAACGGTTGTCGCGTTTTTTGCTAAAAACAACTGTTCCGTTAATCAATGCAAACAGGGTATGGTCTTTGCCAATGCCCACGTTTTTGCCCGGGTGATGCTGAGTTCCTCTTTGGCGAACAAGGATGTTGCCTGCTTTCGCAAACTGGCCGCCGTAAACTTTAACGCCAAGCCGTTTACTTTCCGATTCGCGTCCGTTCTTCGAACTACCGACACCTTTCTTATGAGCCATAATTTCAGTTTTTTAATTATCCAACAATTGCTTCAATTTGTACCTGGGTAAATGACTGACGGTGTCCGTTCATTTTCTGGTAACCTTTTCTTCTCTTTTTCTTGAAAACCAACACCTTTTCGCCTTTGGTGTGCGCTAAAACCTTGGCGGTTACTTTGGCGCCCTCTACGACGGGTGTTCCTACGGAGATCTTTCCTTCGTTTTCCACCAACAGAACTTTATCGAATTCAACCGATTCGCCTTCTGCGGCATCTAAACGGTGTACAAAGATTTTTCCGTCTTTTTCAACTTTGAATTGCTGTCCGGCAATATCAACAATCGCGTACATATTTTTACTTTTAACGTTTACTCCGTCAGGCGGAAAAACCTCCTGTTTTCACTTTTTGAGCCTGAACGAATCTTTTTTGGGACTGCAAAAGTAGTTTTTTTTGCATGATTACCAAATCATTCCTGCGATTTCTTTACCCTGTTTTAAGAATATCTTTTTACAAAGATTTTTTCAGGCCAAAAATGCAGGTTTTCAGGTTTACACGCCCTTTTCTCCCGCCATTATCCCTAATTTTTTCATTCAGCCATCCAAAATGATTGTTATATTTGCTTTCGCAGAACTTTTACTGGCCAAGCTGAAGATGCATAAAATACGATTAAACATCCTGGGATTATCGGTAAGTCAAACTCAGTCGGGCGCTTACGCGCTTGTGCTGGCCGAAGAGAACGGCGACCGCCGGATTCCTATCATTATCGGGCCGGTGGAAGCCCAGGCAATTGCCATTCAACTGGAAGGGTTAAAACCTCCCCGTCCGCTCACCCACGATTTGATCAAAAGCATTGCGCTGGCGTTCGACATCACCCTGCTCGAAGTTATCATCCACAAGCTGGAAGAGGGAATTTTTTACTCCGAACTGCTTTGTGAAATGGAGGGACGGGAGGTACGCATCGATTCCCGCACCTCCGACGCGGTAGCTTTGGCCTTGCGGTTCCGCTGCCCGATCTACACCACCGAAGAGATCCTGCAAAAAGCCGGCATCGTGCTGGAGATTACCGACGAAGGCTCTCCGGTGCGCAGTGCCGCCGATGAAGACTCTGCAACCCCCGGAAAATCGGTTTACGAAAAATACACGCTTTCCGACCTTGAAAGCCTGCTTGCAGAAGCCATTCAAAATGAAGACTACGAAAAAGCTTCGGTGATCAGAGATGAAATCAAGCGGAGAAAAAAATAGCTTTCCTTTATGAAAAGAGTAATTATCCTCCTCTCTCTCCTACTCTTCTTTTTCAGCAATTATCCGGTAGCAGCCATTCCGCCTGACACCACCGCCCTGGTGATACCCGACTCGGCAACCGTGGTGCAATCTCCGGCCGACACGGCCCAGCCAGCCGCCTCCAACGACACGGCAGTGTTGCTGTTGAAGAAACACCAGGCTTCCTTTTCGGTATTGACCATCCTGCGCGGACTGCTCGGCATGGCGGTTTTACTTGCCCTGGGATATCTGCTGAGCCACAACCGGAAAAACATCCCGTGGCGAACGGTTTTTGTCGGACTGGCCATCCAGGTTATCCTGGCCATCGGAGTTTTATATGTTCCGTTTGTGCGCATCTCGTTTGAATTTCTGGGACAGATTTTCGTCAAGATCCTCGACTTCACCAAATCTGGCAGCGAATTCCTGCTGGGCGGACTGATGAACTCATCCACCTACGGATTCATCTTCCTGTTCCAGGTATTGCCAACCATCATTTTCTTTTCGGCGCTCACCAGCCTGCTTTTTTACTGGGGAATTATCCAGAAAGTGGTTTGGGCGCTGGCCTGGGTTTTCACCAAAGCCCTCCGGATATCGGGAGCCGAGGCGCTGTCGGTTGCCGGCAACATCTTCCTGGGGCAAACCGAATCGCCGCTGATGATCAAAGCCTACCTTTCCAAAATGGGCAACTCTGAAATCCTGCTGGTAATGACTGGCGGAATGGCCACACTGGCCGGGGGTGTTCTGGCGGCCTACATCGCCCTGCTGGGCGGCGACGACCCGCAACTGCGGCTGGAGTTCGCCAAGCACCTGCTGGCGGCATCCGTTATGGCTGCTCCGGCGGCCATTGTCTTCGCCAAAATGATCGTACCCCCCGACAGGGAAATCAACCAGCAAATTGAGGTGAGCCGCGAAAAAATCGGGAGTAATGTGCTCGACGCCATCACCAACGGAACAAGCGAAGGGGTTAAACTTGCCGTGAACGTAGCCGCCATGTTGCTGACTTTCATCGCCTTCATCGCCATGTTCAACTTTGTTGTCGGCAAAATCGGGCAGTGGACCCATCTGAACGAAACAATTGCAGCTGCCACCAACGGTCGTTACCAACACCTGTCGCTTCAGTTTTTGCTGGGATACACTTTTGCCCCGCTGATGTGGCTGATTGGGATTACGCCGCAGGATATTGTGCTGGTTGGCCGGCTGCTGGGCGAAAAGCTGATCCTCACTGAATTTATCGGCTACATCAGCCTGGCAGAGCTGAAAGCCGCCGGGGCTTTTGCCTCACCCAAATCGATCATCATGGCCACCTACCTGCTGTGTGGATTTGCCAACGTCGCGTCAATCGGTATTCAGATCGGCGGGATTGGTGCGCTGGCGCCCAACCAGCGGGTGCTGCTTTCGAGATATGGCGTGCCGGCCCTGATTGCAGGCACCCTCACCTCGCTGATGTCGGCCACCATCATCGGCATGATCATGGGTTGATCAATCCTCATACGCCTGACTACCGGGCGATTTTCAACGAAAATTTATCCTCCGGAAAATAAAACAGCAGCTACTTCAAACGAGTAGTAGCTGCGTTTTAAATTGCTTTCAAACAATATAATCATAGGGACATACCGAATCCTTATGCTGAAAATCTACAGCAGGTCGCTGGCCAGTTCGGCCAGGTAGCTTCGCTCGCCCTTCAGCAGGTTGATGTGTGCAAACAGCTCCTGGTTGCGCATTCTTTCGGTCAGGTAGGCCAGGCCGTTGGAACGCATATCCAGGTAAGGCGAGTCGATTTGTTGCAGGTCGCCGGTAAAAACCATCTTGGTTCCTTCTCCGGCCCGGGTAATAATGGTTTTGATCTCGTGGGGCGTCAGGTTTTGCGCCTCGTCGATAATAAAATAGACATTCGAAAGGCTGCGTCCGCGGATGTAGGCCAGCGGAGTGATCACCAGCCGTTCTTCGCGCTGTAGCTCTTCGATCTTCTGGTATTCGGGACTGCGCGCATTAAACACATGTTTGATCACCCCCAGGTTGTCGTAAAGCGGCTGCATGTAAGGGTTGATCTTTTCGGAGGCATCGCCCGGCAAAAATCCCAGATCGCGGTTGCTGAGCGCCACAATGGGCCGTGCCAGCAGGATCTGTTCAAACTGTTTATGCTGTTCCAGTGCGGCAGCCAGCGCCAGCAGGGTTTTCCCGGTGCCGGCTTTTCCGGTAAGCGCCACCAGTCTGATCTCCGGATCGGTAAGCACATCGATACTGAAGGTCTGCTCGGCATTACGCGGTTTGATCCCGTAAACCGTCTTCTTCTCCACCCGCTGCACCCGCTTCGTTTGCGGGTCGAAACGGGCCAGCACGCTGGCATTATTCCCTTTCAGGATAAAACATTCATTCGCTTCGGGGGAGTAGTCCCACTTCACCTCCAGCATGCTGAAGGAGCCTTCTCCATACAATTTTTCGATGATCTCGCTGCTGAAATTTTCAAAAACAGCCACATTTTTATCGAAAAGATTTACGTCTTTAACCTGGTCGGTTTTGTAATCTTCAGCCTGAATCCCAACCGATTTGGCTTTCATCCGCAGATTGATATCCTTGGTAATCAACACGGTTTTTCGGTCGGGATTGTGTTTGGCGGTCCAGTCGGCAATCGCCAGAATCCGGTGATCGGGAATATCTTCACGAAACGAGACCTTAATCTCTTCGGAAAAGGGCTTGCCGGTTTCGATGCGCAACTTGCCGAGGTTGGGTCCCAGCGATTTGCCGCCGTTAAACAGTTCATCCCCCACAATTTCGTCGAGCAGCCGCACAAACTCACGGGCCTGAAAGTTGATCAGATCGTTTCCCCGCTTAAATTTGTCCAACTCTTCGAGCACGGTAATCGGCAGGATGATGTCGTTATCCTCGAACTGGTAAATGCAGGTGTGGTCGTGCAGGATCACATTGGTGTCGAGGATAAAAATCTTGTTGGTTTTCTTTTTCCGTGGCATTCCAATCAGAGTTGATTTTTGATAAATGTAGAAAAATTAAGGCGAAAAGGGTCCGGACGAAAAATAAATTAATAAACTTGCCGCGGTTAATAACTTTTGAAAATGAGCCAATACGCAGAAATCATAGACTTCCTGTACAACCATTTGCCCATGTTTCAGCGGAGCGGACCGGCTGCCTACAAAAACTCGCTCGACAATACTCTGCAGTTAGATCAACTGTACGGTTCGCCACATCGCCGGTTTGCCACCATCCATGTTGCCGGGACCAATGGCAAAGGGTCGGTTTCGCACATGCTGGCGGCGGTGTTGCAGGCTGCCGGCTACCGGACGGGCCTTTACACGTCGCCGCACCTGAAAGATTTCAGGGAACGGATCCGCATCAACGGAGCGATGATCCCGCAGGAAGAGGTCGTGAACTGGGTCAGCGATTTCAGGCAAAAGAACCTGGCGTTGGCCCTCGAACCCTCATTTTTTGAACTGACTGTCGCCCTTGCATTCGACTTTTTTGCCAGGCAGCAGGTCGAAACTGCCGTGGTGGAAGTTGGCCTGGGCGGACGACTCGACTCCACCAACATCATTACGCCGGAGGTAAGCATCATCACCAATATCAGCTACGATCACACCAACCTGCTGGGCGAAACACTCCCCCTGATTGCAGCTGAAAAAGCGGGGATCATCAAACCCGGCCGCCCGGTGGTGGTCAGCCAGACCCAACCCGACGTGCAGCAGGTTTTCACCGAAAAAGCCCGTCAGACCGGATCTCCGATATTTTTTGCCGACCAGGAATTTTCAGCCACCGAAGGATTGCTGGGGTTAGACGGAAAACAGATTTTCCAGTTTTACCAGGGTAAAACGCTCCGCTACCCCGACCTGCGCTGTGATCTTCCCGGCATCTATCAGCAACTCAACCTGCCGGCCGTGCTGAAAACCATCGACCTGCTGACCGCACAAGGCTGGAACATTCCGCCGGAAGCCGTTTACCGGGGCCTGGCCGATGTTACCGGAAGCACCGGACTACAAGGCCGCTGGCAGGTGCTGGGCGCCAATCCCCGCGTGGTTTGCGACACCGGGCACAACGAAGATGGCATCCGCCAGGTGGTGCGCCAAATTGAACAAACCCCCCACCAAAAGCTGCACATCGTTTTTGGGACCGTTGCCGACAAAGATCCTTCAAAAGTGCTGGCGCTCCTGCCCCGACAGGCGCATTATTACTTTACCCGCGCCCAGCTGCCCCGTGCCCTCGACGAAAACCAGCTCCGCGAGCAGGCTGCCGCCTTTGGTCTCGCCGGCAAGGCGTTCCCCACTGTAAAACAGGCCGTTGAAGCTGCAAAAACACAGGCCGGCCCCAACGATCTGATCTTTATCGGAGGAAGTACTTTTGTGGTTGCTGAAATTTTATAACGATTTTGAACATTTTTTTTGCAGAACTGAAAATCGGTTTTATATTTGCATCGCTTTCCTGAAAGGGGAGCACGTTCAAGAACAGAATCAATATATGGCGGCGCACCTTAAAGCGCCAAACCGGGCGGTTAGCTCAGCTGGTTCAGAGCATCTGGTTTACACCCAGAGGGTCGGGGGTTCGAATCCCTCACCGCCCACCTGCACAGGTTGTCTTATAAAAGACAGCCTGTTTTTGTTTTCCCCCGAAACCCCTCCATGCCCGCCACCCAACCGCAACACCTTGGATTTTCCCGGGTAAAACAATATCTTTAAAAACCATTCCTTGGAAATATTTTTTCAGTCCCAAACGGCGGCTGACCAATTCTCACCACTTGTCGCACCTGAAGAGGAGCAGGTTAAACTCATTATGTACGAATCAAGGAAACAACCTCCTTTGTCGCGGGCCCGGTTTATACGCCGCCTGCTGCTGCACATGGCCGGAGCAGTCATTCTGATCGTTGTCTCACTGGGCGTTGGCATTGTGGGGCATATTCGTCTGGAAGGCCTTTCGTGGCACGACTCCTTCCTGAATGCCACCATGATGCTGGGAGGGATCGGTCCGGTTACCCTGCCACAAACCGATGAAGGCAAGCTGTTTGTTGCGTTTTATGGTCTTTACATCGGACTGGTGTTTGCTGTTGCCATCAGCCTCATCCTGGCGCCAGTCCTCCACCGCCTCCTGCACAAATTCCACTGGGACGATCAGGTAAAATAGCTGTCAAAACGCATCCCCCTTTTTCCGTCCCAAAAAGCTTTTAAAAACTGCCGGAAAAAACTTCGGCCCCCGCTTTCCGGGCAACCAGGCTAATATAGAAAAGCTGAAACGCATGATAAATCATGATGGGAAGTAAAAAGATGCCACTCCCGCTGATACCGGCAAATAGCACACTGGCAAACACCGATCCGTGCACCAGCGACTTTTTGGAACCGCAAAACAGCAGCGTTATCCGGTCTTCGCGGTTAAAGCGGAGGCGATGTGCCAGCCAGCCGGTGAGGCCAAACACCACAAAAAACAGCGCCACCACACAGCCAAACAATCCTGCCAGCACCCACACCCGGACATTGCTGAAGATGCCCGACTCGAAGGAATGGCTGAACGATTCATACACAATCAACAGAATGATGGTTTTATCGAACAGCGCCAACTGGCGACCGTAACGGCTTACCCACCTTACCCAAAAACGGTGCAGTAGCAAACCACCCGCAACCGGCAAAATAATTTGGGTGACGAGCTGAAGAATCACGCTGGAAAAATCGAACGAACCACTGCCCGAAGCCAGGAATATCCCCATCCAGAGCGGCGTCATTACAATCCCGATGATCCCGGAGATACTGGCATTAAAAATGGCTCCGGGAATATTCCCTCCGGCAATCGACACCATTACAACCGAGGAGGAGACGGTAGAGGGCAGCGCTGCCAGAAAAAACATCCCCATCCAGAAAATTTCGTACGGTGTACCTTTCAGCAACGGATAGAACGGCAAAACAATCAGCGGAAAAATCAAAAAAGTGGTCAGCTGAATGGCGGTGTGCATCTGCCAGTTACTCATACCGGCCCTGATCTTTTCGGGATTCAGTTTCAATCCGTAGAAAAAGAAGATGAGCGCCACGCCGACATCGATCACCGACCCCAGATTGACCGTTCCCTCTCCCATCCCAATTCCCGGCTTCAACCAGGCCGCGACAATCATCAGCAACAAACCGATCACAAACCGGTCGGGGAGAAACTTTCGTACAACTGAAACATCCACTTTCTGCATAAGCCACTAAACTTCGGGGTGAAATACGCAATTTTTACGGACTGCTGCAACCCCTCTTTCCAAAGAGAGGAAAGTTGCCCCCTCACTCCTTTGCCCATCCCAACCGCGGCAGTTCAGCGTTTTTCAGCAGTTTGGTTTTTTGCTCCACATCGCCGGCAATAGCATACGCAGAAATCGTTGCGCCCGAAATGGCATCGACATTTCCCCCCACCTGCAACGTTTTCGTGCCATCGAAACCGGAAAACTGCCGGAGCCACTGCGGCGAGGTGATCTCCTGTCCGTGGGTAGCCTGGTAATTGAAAACCCTCACCTGTTGCACCGAAGCGTCGGAGCCAAAAAGGATGAAATAGTCGAAATACTCAAAATCACCGGCTACCGCCCTCTCTTCGCCGGATGCCGAACAGCCGCCTCCGCGGCAACTGTTGACCCTACCGACGTAGACAAACCGGCGGTTGTTTGGCTCCAGCCTCTCGCTGACCGCAAAAAACTTCCCCTTTATCCGCTCGCCACTGCCGTTTGCAGCCGGCAGGCGCAGTTCGCTCCACTGCGGATCGCCAATTCCCCACTGTTTGCTAATTTCGCGAAGCAGAACTTTAGGCCGGTAGTTAATTCCTTCCTGTCCCTGCAAAACTCCAAAATTTACAAGCAGCAGGATCGTTATGATTATTTTTTGCATTTTCTTTTTCTATCAAAGAACAACTTAAACATGGCTTCCACCTTTCCGGTCAACACCATTTTGGCCGGTTATCAAAACACCGGCACTCTGGTCTTAAAAGAGAATTCCGATCCCTGCATTGAAGGTCGTGGTGAATTTATCCGCGGTTTGGGGCTTTACAAATTGCAGGTCGGCTTTCAGCACTGCGCCGGGAGCGGGCTTCCAACCCAAACCGGTGGTAATGGCAGTGGTCTGGTAAGCCTTGTTTTTGGTGAGACCACCCGCTACTGCGTGATGCGTGTTGTATCCTTCGAGCCGTACAAACGGGGTCAGCTCATCCTTCAGGTTGAGCGGCCTAAAAACATTGTAGGCAGCCTCTGCGTAGTAGCCGGTCATGGCGCTCCCCAGGTCGTTGGGTTTTCCGTTTTTGGCAGTAAAGTGGTTATAGGGGCTGGTATTCGACAAACCGGCAAAATAGTACTGCCCGCGCAGTTGTACCCCCTTCAGTGTGTAACGGGCGTCGACTCCAACCATCGAAAGTCCCACCACCGACGAGTCGGCTTTGGCCAGCGCCGCATCGTTGTCTTTGCTGAGTCCGTTGTATAATGTGCTCTGCGTGTTGCCAAAGTACCCCGACACCCCGACATTCAACCCTTTGATACCGTAATATTCCACCTTTCCGCTGAAATTAGGCGCACTGAGGTAGGAGTTAGCGCCTTTCTGGCGGCCTTTACGCAATCCATTCTTGCCATCAAACTGGGCAGTTCCGTTGTACCCACTGAAACCGTTGACCAGATAGGCCTGGTATTTCAGCGAAGAAGCAATCAGGTTTCCGCTGATGCCGAAGCCAATTTCGCGCCAGGTGGTGGGCGAAATGATGTTGTCGATCAGCGGGCGCTCCACTCCGTTGAAGGTGGTCGGCTCGTGGTACTCGTTGACAATCCCCATCGGGATCAGCAACAGGCCGCCCCGGAAATGGAGGCCCGGCGTAATTTTATATTGCAAAAAAAGCCTGTTCGATATACACCTCGCTGACATGTTCATATTCAACTTCGGTGATAAACTGGGTACGTTCGTTAAACCGGTAACCAAAAAGCATCACCAGCCGGTGCACATCGAGCACGCCGTTGTAACGTTTTTCAGAACTGAGCGGCTGGTTGTAATCAATTTGCCCGTATCCGCCAATGGTCAGTTTACCGTCGGCGGCCAGCATTTTTTCAGCAGCATTTTGATAGCTGTTTTCCGCATTATCTGAGGTTTGAGCCGGCACCAATCCTGCAAGCAGAAGCAGAGCGGCCACGAATAAAACTCTTTTCATACACTTGTTATTTAAACCTATTTTTAACAAGCGCAAAACTAATCGCCGAAACTCTGCCAAAAAATCCCAACATGTTGGGGTTTTTACTCAGATCAGTTTTTCGGGGTCAATCAGGTCAGGATCGATCAGTTTGTTGAGGATGGCATAGACTGTAAGTCCGGAGATCGACTTGATCCCCAGCTTTTCGGTAATATTTTTCCGGTGCGAGATGACGGTATGCACACTGATGAAAAGTTTTTCGCCGATATCTTTATTGGTATGCCCGAGGGCCACCAGTTTCAGCACATCTTTTTCGCGCTGGGTAAGTTCTTCGCCCTCGTGTCCGTTTGCACCGGAGGTTGCCGGCATTTTAAAAACGGAAGCTACCAGGTCATGGATTTCGGTTGAGCCGGTGTGCAGAGAGATGTGGTAGTCGGCACACAGCTCCCCGGCCGGGATGTCTTCTGACAGTAAAACGGAGACCACCTTCAGCGAGCCATTTTGGCAAAGCCGCTGCCGGACGGAAGGCTGCGGCAGCGCGGAAGCTTCGGCAAATAAAAGGAGGCAGGCGCCGGGCGGAGACGAAAAGGCCGCCATCTCGTCGGGAGTGGCAAACGCCACAACCTCAGCCGTAAAAAAGCTGCGCAAAATGGCCGACAACCCTTTACGCACCATTTCGGACCGGTGGACGATCAGGATCTTTTTATTCATCCCCCAGCTCTTTTTCCAGTTCCAGCACCAGCGGTACCAGCACATTGTCTTCAATACGGGCATGGTCGGCCAGGTCGCGTTCAAACTTCGACAAGGCGATTAAAAATTCGTTGCAGTCGTTGTCATTGTAGGCCGGCTCCAGGTATTTGATCACCAGACTGGTTAGGTCATTCAACTTACTATCCACATCTGAATGTTCCTTTTCATAAGAGCTGATGGAATACCCGGGAATCCGCTTCCGGTTTTGCGTCAGGCTGATGATGTAGGGAAACACCTTCTCCTCCTCTTCCATGATGTGCAGAAACAGCTCTTTTTTATATTTCCGGTAAAAGGAGTCGATCATCTTCAGGTCGGTACACTGGGTGGGACAGCCCAACAGCAACTTTTCCAGCAGACGCTCAATTTTCAGCACTTCGTACTCGAGGTAGTACTGGTGGGTCTTACGCAGGTAGGCCACAATCTGCAGGGGCGACACCGTGAGCAGATCGGTCTTGGGGAAATAATCCACATTGTGGAAAGTATTCACCACAGCCAGAAAAAACAGTGGATTGATCTGCTTTTCGCGACAGATGTCGCCGACGGTTTTGTCTTTCACCCCCAGGCGGATGCCAAACCGGTTGATCACCGGCAGGAGGTGGTAGTTACTCCGGATGACTGTGATCAGTTTATCTTTCTCCGTAAAAATCTGCATGACTGTTCTGTTTTCGAAACCAAAAAAGTAACAACCCAGCCGACAAATGGTTGAAAGGCTGGAAGCGGGAAGGCTTAGATGACTGAATGGGTAAATAGCTAAATTGTCGGATGGCTGGATGGCTGAAAAAAACAATCAATAAAAAATATCGAACAAGAAATAAGAAAAGGGAGAATGGTCAAATTGTCGAATGGTCAAATGGTTGCCGCTTTCAACCACCCGGGACGGGTGAAATGTTTATAAAAGCCGGATAGACCTTCCCCCGGCCCCCTTCCAACCGGACGGGGGAGCTGATCGCCGCAGCAAACGCAATTTCTTGGATATTGAATATTGGCTGTTGGGTATTGAAAATTTAACCGGACATGTCAATAAGAAACCCCGAACAAGAAATAAGAAACCGCAGAATGGTCAAATTGTCGAATGGTCAAATGGTTGCCGCTTTCAACCACCCGGGACGGGTGAAATGTTTATAAAAGCCGGACAGACCTTCCCCCGGCCCCCTTCCTGCCGAATGAACCTTCCCCCCGACCCCCTTCCAACCGGACAGGGGAGCTGATCGCCGCAGCAAACGCAATTTTTTGGTTATTGGATATTGGCTGTTGATCATTGGACATTTGAATGGCTGGATGGTCATTTTTTCGTATTATTGAAAGGCGATTTTTCGTGCCAGAGGTACTGAAAAACGCACCCGAGCGCAAAAACATCGGCCGCAAAACGGAATAACAGCTCACTACCATGGAACACAACAAAGAAATTTCGCCGGAACATCCTGCCTTGCCGGCTGACGGGTTTAAAGAATTGATCAGCGTGTTAAAAGCCCGTTTTGAGAAAAACAAAAACCGCCACAAAGATATTGACTGGGCTGGCGTGGAGGCCAAACTGGAAGCCGCCCGGCAAGCTCAACCCCAAAAACTTTGGTCGCTCAATGAGATGGAAAAAACCGGCGGTGAACCGGATGTGGTTGGTTATGACACAGCGCGGGACGAGTATCTTTTTTATGACTGCTCGGCGGAAAGTCCGAAAGGCCGCAGAAGTGCCTGTTACGACCGTGAAGGGCTGGAATCAAGAAAAGAATTTAAACCGGAAAACAATGCCGTGGATATGGCTGCCACGATGGGCATCGAGCTTCTGACCGAAGAGCAATACCGGCAGTTGCAGCAGCTTGGAGATTTCGACACCAAAACATCGAGCTGGATAAAAACACCGGCCGCAATCAGAAAACTGGGAGGCGCCCTCTTTGCGGAATTCCGCTACGGGCATGTTTTCGTGTTTCACAATGGGGCGCAGTCCTACTATGCTGCCCGGGGATTCCGCGGATCACTGAAAATCTGAATGTTATCCTACCTGCCAAATCTGATTTTATCCGGAGCGCCTCCTTTTCAGGAGTAACCTGAACCACTCTTTTAAAAAAAGTTAACGTCTGCAAAATGGAATACAAAAGATTTTAGCAGCCCAAACAATTGTTGTTACTTTGCGTTGTAATTCGGTGACGAAAAATTAGCGGAGATGGCATTCAAGTTTTTACAGGTGGTATTGTTAGCGTCCTTCAAATATTTTCTGACAGTCCCTTACGCATTACTCATCGGCCTCGACTATGAACTGGCGTTGTTAGCCATTCTGGCAGGCGGGATAGGCGGTTTTCTCTTCTTTTATTACCTGAGCGGTTATGTAACCAAAGGATTTCGGGCATTTCGGCCGTGGCTGTGCCGGATGGCTCCGCCGCTGGTAAGGGTGCGTTGGGAAGCTTATCGTTTGCGCCGGGCGCAACATCCGCGCATCCACTCGCGCCGCAACCGGCTGCTTGTCCGTTTACGGAGAAGTTACGGCCTCTGGGGAATTGTACTCGCCACACCCGTTTTGCTAACCATCCCGGTGGGCGCTTTTCTGGCCAACCGCTACTACAAAGGACAGAAACGGGTGGTGATCTACATGATCCTCTCGATTATCGGCTGGGGAGTGGCGTTTTCAGGGATTCTTCAGATCCTCCCCGGTGTGATAAAATAGCCGCGCAAAACGCTCCTCTCTCACAATCAACTCCCGGTCGGCCGGCAGCCAGTCGAGACGGTTGATCTCTTCTGATGTTATCCATCGATATTCGGCATGTTCGTTCAGCTGCATCCTGCCTCCGGCAATGGCGCATACAAACGGGAGCAGCCGGATGGTTTTGCCTGGCGCTACATAAACCACCTCGGCAAGTTGCTCCTGCGGATAAACGGTAATGCCCAGCTCTTCCATAATTTCACGGACAACAGCTTCACGGTCCGTTTCGCCGCAGTGAACCTTCCCGCCTGGAAACTCCCACTTCCCGGCTTCATCTGATTGACCGCCACGACGGGTGGCCAACAACTTCCCGCCTGAAAAAATGCAGGCACAAACAACTTTCATCATGTCGTCAAAAATACAAAAGGCAACCGGTTTGTCCAGCCTGAAATGGCGTATCTTTGATCTTCATGAAAAAAGAACAACTGCTTGAACTGCTTGACTCATGGGAAAATCTGGCGCTGATTATCCGGGATTTTGGCGACGACGCGACACATTTTTCGCTGCTGATGGAGATTGCGCTTCACTCGGGCGAGCACAAAAGCTGGCGGGCAGCCTGGCTGGCCGATAAAATCCACGACAAATTCCCCGAACTGATCCTTCCCTACCTGGAGGAGATGATCAAAAGCCTGAAAGAGCTCAACAACCCGGGCAAAAAACGGCAGTTCCTGAAACTCATCAGCCTGCACCCAACCCCCGACGCTTACGACGGTTTCCTGACCGGCTACTGCCTCGACACGCTGATGTCGGGGAAAGAACCTCCTGCGGTCCGGGTGTATGCCATGCAAATTCTCTACAATATTTCGGAAAAAGAACCGGAACTGAAACCGGAACTGATCGATGTGATCGAAAACGAGATGGAGTTGCACCCCACTCCCGGCATCCTCACCCGCGGGAAAAAAATCCTGAAAAAACTGTACGGACAACGCAAGAGCTGGCAGCTGCGGGAATAGAAGACTCCCCGGTTTTCTCTGCCGGCTCTTCATGCAAACAACAGCCCCCCAACAGGCAGTCAAGCATCAAATTACTCCAATTTACCCCGCCCCAACAACTTTTTTACGGCTTCATCTTCCCCTGCAGATGGGCGATCATCTGCTGCATCTGCTGGTCCAGTTCAGCGTTCAGCTCCTTTTGCCCGTTTCGTTGGGTCAGCACCACCAGATTTTGCAGGAAAGCCAGTTCGCGCTCCTGCTCCTCCTTCACCACACGGGCAAACGAGTCGGGAAGTTCAAAATAGTACTCCAGGTTTTCGAAAGTACGGGCAGCCAGCTGGCGCACCACGCGGTTTCCCTTTTCGGCGGCGCCGGCCCGGTAATACTGTTCGGCAGCGGGAAACGAATCGTATGAGAGCGGAATCCGCTCGTCGGGAAAGATCTCAAACAGACGGTCGAGAACGGCTTCGGCCTGTCCCATTTTTCCTTCGGCGTTCAACGCTTCGGCCAGCCGCGAAAAGAGGTAACGCGCCTGCAAAATCTTGATCGATTTCTTGTTGTAATCATCCAGAAAAATTCCGGGGTCGTTCACCTTTCCCCAGGTAAAACGGTTCATTACATTTTCATACAGGATATCGGTGTCGATCCGTCCGGAGAAGGCATCCTGCGAAACGGTTTTGATCGGCACCAGCCGGTAGGCCAACCCTTCATACTGGAGGTAATCATTCAAAAAAATACTTTCGGAAAACAGCAGACTGTTGTCGAAATAAACCGGACGTTCCCAGTTGTTGGCAGCAATAATGGCCAGCACCATCAGCTCGCTTTTGAGCAGGTAATTTTTATGGATGGCAAATTCAATCCGGCTGACCACCAGGCTGGAATCTTGCATTTTAACGGTTCCCGACTGCAGAACCTGCTGTTTGTCGATGTTGAGGAAGAAATTTTTGACCGGGAGAAAGTCCATCATTTCCCCGTTCGTCAACTTCAGCTTGGAGCTGGGATCTTCGCTGGCGAGGAAATTCAACGCATCGTTCAACTCTACCGCCCCGCGTGCGTCTTCGCGCAGGATCAGGACATCGAGTTTTCCGGTATAATAATCCTTGTCGGTAAACGGTAACGCCACCGGCGCCGATTCGTTCTGGGCAAATTTGAGCTGACGAATGTACCAGTCCATCCCGAGCAGGCTCAGGTTAACAATGCGGACATCGGGGCGAACGCCCTCCACCTCCTGCACATACCACAGCGGGAAGGTGTCGTTGTCGCCGTAGGTAAACAGGATGGCGTTGGGAGCACACGACTCCAGGTAGTTCCGGGCATAATCGCGGGTCATGTAACGCCCCGACCGGTTGTGGTCATTCCAGTTTTCGGCAGCCAGCAGGACGGGCGCAGCCAGCAACAAAGCTGCCGAAACCACGATGGCTCCCCGTGTTCCGGGCAGGTATTTCCGGATGGCGGAAAAGAGCGCCGGCACAGCCAGTCCGATCCAAATGGCAAACGCATAAAAGGAGCCGGCGTAGGCATAATCGCGCTCGCGCGGCTGAACGGGGGCCTGGTTCAGGTAAACGATGATGGCCAAACCGGTAAAAAAGAACAGCAGCATCACCACCCAGAATCCCTGCCGGCCGGCCTTCCCGGCTTTAAACTGGTAAAACATCCCGATGAGCCCCAGCAAAAAAGGGATCATAAAATAGGTATTGCGGCTTGCCCCGCCCGCCATCGACGGCGGGAGCTTATCCTGCGGCCCGATCCGCAGGTTGTCCAGGAAAGAGATACCGGTTATCCAGTTTCCCGATGCAAAATCACCATGTCCCTGCACATCGTTCTGCCGGCCCGAAAAGTTCCACATAAAATAGCGGACATACATGTGCCCGACCTGGTATTTCAGAAAAAAACGCAGGTTTTCAGTAAAGGTGGGCTTTTCGATCTGCCGGCGTTGTCCATTTTCCGAAACCGTAATCTTTCTTCCTTTCACCTCTCCCCAACTGCGGTAAACCTGTACATGCGCCGGACTGCTGCTGTACATCCGCGGGAAAATGGTTTCAAAACGGGGATCGTATTCGGTTTTTTTCGGAAGGGAGCCGGTAATCTCGTACCGCCCGTTCACGCGGTTGTATTCCGGGGCGATGCCGGTTGTCTGTAACGCCGGCGCGCTGTAATAGGGTCCGTAAAACAGTGGTATCGATCCGTATTGGGACCGGTTCAGGTATTTATTCAGCGCAAAGGCGTTGTCGGGATGGTTCTGGTTCATCGGCGGGTTGGCGCTTGCCCGGATAACAATCAGCGCATACGACGAATAACCGATCAGAATTACGGTCAGCATGGTGACGGCCAGGTTCCAGGCGGGCAGTCTGTGCCGCAGGGTGTAACGAATGCCCGCTACCGCTAAAACGATCAGCAGGAGAACCAGTACCAGCACTCCCGAATTGAACGGTAAACCAAAGCTATTCACGAAAAATTTATCGAAAAGGAAAGCCAGAGCAGCCAGCTGCGGAATGACAATATACTGAATAGCCCCCAAAATGGCGACGGCAACCAGCATGGCAACCGCAACGCCTTTAAAGGAGACCGGGTAGCGCCGGAAATAATAGACCAGCACAATGGCCGGAATAGCCAGCAGGTTGAGCAGGTGTACGCCAATGGAGAGCCCCAGCAGGTAGGCGATCAGCACAAGCCAGCGATCAGCTCCCGGCTCGCCGGCACAGTTTTCCCATTTCAGAATAGCCCAGAAAACAGCTGCCGTAAAGAGCGAAGAGAGGGCATACACCTCTCCTTCGACGGCTGAAAACCAGAATGAATCGGTAAAAGCAAAGGCCAGCGCCCCAACCAGTCCGCTCCCGACAGCCAGCCAGTTGCCAGTCTGCTCAGAAATTCCGCCGGGCAAAACTCTCCTGGCCAGATGTACCAGGGTCCAGTAAAGCAACATAACCGTAGCGGCCGAAGCAACAGCCGACAGACTGTTCACCATCAGGGCAACCTGCGCAGGAGTGGGCGCCAGCAACGCAAACACCCGTCCCAGAATAATAAAGAACGGAGCTCCCGGCGGATGCCCAACCTCCAGTTTGTAGGCGCTGGTGATAAACTCGCCGCAATCCCACCAACTGACCGTGGGCTCGAGCGTTAACAGATAAACGGCCAGGGAAAGGGCGAAAACACCCCACCCGGCAATATTGTTGACAAGGTTGAAATTTTTCATTCCGGAGCTATATGAAAAACAAATATACACCTTTACCAACAAAGCCGGCAAACCATCACCCGCACTTGTAACCGGCTGAATAATTCTTTCATTTTGAACCACCCGGCCGGACCAAAACAGCCCACTCCTCCTGAACGCAACCCCTGTCTGCCCCCTTCAAAATTTCCCCCCAACCGGGGAAGTGGGTAAAAAAAAGAACTCCCGTGCTCATCAATAGAAAAAAATACTATTTTTGCACCGTCTTTACGAAAAAAGACAAAAATGATTGACCCGTGGTGTAATTGGCAACACGTCTGATTTTGGTTCAGAAGAGTCCAGGTTCGAGCCCTGGCGGGTCAACCAAAATGTAAACTGTCCTGTGGTGTAATTGGCAACACGTCTGACTCTGGATCAGAAGAGTC
>JARKOX010000065.1 GCA_029975525.1 Prolixibacteraceae bacterium
CGAATCGCCGAAACACAAAAAATGGAGCAGATGAATGGCTGTCAACTGCGAAGCGGGGTGTTTCCAATGCCCGGATTCATCGGTGAGACCGGTTTCCCGAAAAAAAGCCGGCAAAAAGGGCCCCAGCAAAACCAGTCCGGCATTGGCAACCCGGATCCGCTTGTCAGCGGGGGAGCTTCCTGCGGGTTTATCGGTTTCCGTTTCTTCGGCAAAAACTCCGGAAATCCCGCTGCTCGCGGCGCCTTCCGGCAAACGACCACCACGCCAGAAACTAAAGGGGGATTCTTCAGCCCCCCAAAAAGCTTCAGACGGCCCGCCCCCGACCATCTGCTGCTCCGTCCAGATCCCGGTTTCGGTCAGAAACTTCAAAAACGCATGATTATATATTGTAGGCTGCGAAGCATCCTCCCCCGGAGAGAATCCTGTTTCGCGCCACAAGCCGGCTATTTGACCGAGAACCGACCCGACGCCGGAACCACTTTGCGGCAAAAGAAGCCAATTATAAAAAGCAGAAACCAGCTGCCGGCGAAAAAGCTGTTCGTGGGCAGAGGTCTGCTTCTCCAGAAAATGAACCAGTTGCTGCAAGGCAGGTTCCGGGAAAAAGCTGCCGGCAGCCCTGAAAAACGAAAGCTGCAACCCGGAATCAGTTTCCAGCAAACTGGCAAACCGCCGGCGAACGCGCTCCTGCTGCTGCAACAATGGCAACCACCGCTTCAAAAAGTCTCCGCGCTGCTCCAGCATTTCAAGGGCTAACCCAACCGGATCGAAATTTCCGGATGAGAAACCGGCCGATGATTCAAACCAGGGAAGCTGTCCGGTTTCCAGAAAAAACAATAACGATTTAAACCGGGTTTTCTCACTTTCTGCTTCGGGTTGAAACGTTTTCCCAACATAAACGTTATCCTCTGTCTGCTGCAAAAGCTGTTCAAAAGTAGCCTCCAGTCTCATTTTCAAAAGAGGTCGTAATTCGCTTTTATTTGTTTCGCCCAGGTCAATTTCCAGCTTTTCCACCATCAGGTTTTGTTCCGAAAAAGCCTCTATCGCCAATTCCAACGCCGGGATGATCTCTTTTTTTATCAACCGTTCAGCCTCGGTCTGTGCCACTTTCGGAGTTTCGGCATCCGGGAGACCAACCTCAACGACCAACCTGTTTATCAATGAATTACTCATTATTTTTAAAAATTACTCCGCCCAAAAAATGACCTGGGAATCAGTTTTTGATGAAGAAAGTTAAGCAAAAAATACCGGCAATGCTTTTATAAAAGACAAAAAAGTATTAATTTGTTTGCCGAACAAAGCCTGCCGACAACGATTGATACACAAAACCAACACAATGATTGACATTTCACTTTCATTCATACAAGGTTTTCTGAGGCAGGAACTTAACTCCCGGTTAGGGTTGGCTTCCGCAACCGAAAGCGTCAGGCTGGTGAATCTCCACAAAGACATTTCGCCCGACAACTACCTGGCTATGACCCTAATTCATATTGAGGAAGAAAAGACCATCAAAAACCTTCCTTTTCTGCGCAAGAACACTCCGGCATCCGACCGTTTCATCAAAACGAACCCCGAAATCGGATTAAACCTTTACATTCTCCTCTCGGCGCTTTTTGAAGAGAACAATTACCAGGAAGCACTGAAGCAACTCTCGCAGGTTCTGCTCATTTTCCAGGGGAAAAATGTTTTTGAAGGCAGCGACCTAACCGGCCAGGCATCTCCGCTCGGAAAAATTACCGTTGAGCTCTACACGCTCCCCTTC
>JARKOX010000070.1 GCA_029975525.1 Prolixibacteraceae bacterium
CTCTCCCTGGCTGCTGAGCAGTTTTTCAACCTTGTGGCACTCTTTTTTGTGGATGATGACGTGGTCGCCCGAGCTGATGTAGCCGATCACATCGTCGCCCGGGATGGGATTGCAGCATTTGGCCAGTGAGTAGGAGATATTGTCGGGCTCCTCTTTCAGGATAAATGGTTTGCGTTTGTCGATCAGATCGGTTGGCTCATTTTCCTTTTTTTTACCCTTAAAAGGGTTCAAGGTGATGTTCCAGTATTTGACAAATTTATTTTCTGATTTTCTCTTAAGAATCTGATCCAGCTCTTTCAGGTCGATGAAGCCCATTCCCACCTGCGAGTAGAGTTGCTCTTTGTTGTTGAGGTTGTAATGGGCGGTTATTTTTTTGAGGGTATTGGCTACCAGGGCGGCATTCCTTTGCCGAAGCGCCTCTTCAACCATCTCTTTGCCTTTTTCGATGTGGCGGCGTTTCTCCAGTTTAAAGGAGTCTTTCAGCTTTGTTTTGGCTTTTGCCGTAGTGATAAAGTTGAGCCATTCGAGTTGCGGGGCCTGGTTTTCGGAGGTGAGAATTTCCACCTGGTCGCCGTTTTGCAACACATGGCTGGGCGGAACCAGCTTTTGGTTGATTTTTGCCCCGATACACTTATTCCCCAGGTCGCTGTGGATTTCGTAAGCAAAGTCGATAACCGTTGAGTTCTGCGGCAGTTTGACCATTCTCCCTTTGGGGGTGAAGACCACAATCTCGTTGGCAAACAGGTTGAGTTTGAATTCATCCAGAAACTCAAAGGCGTCATGTTCCGAGTTGGCCAGCAGGTCGCGGATGCGGGCGATCCATTTTTCGAGTTCGGTTTCGTGCGAATTGACGTCTTTGTATTTGTAGTGTGCGGCAAATCCGTACTCCGCCACCTGGTCCATCCGTTCGGTGCGGATCTGCACTTCCACCCATTTTCCCTGCGGCCCCATGACCGTTACGTGCAGCGATTCGTATCCGTTGGCCTTGGGCATGGTGATCCAGTCGCGGATACGGTCGGGTTTCGGCGCATAGATGTCGGTGATCAGGGAGAGCACTTCGAAGCATTGCCGTTTTTCGGATATGTCGGGCTTCCCTTTCAGAATGATCCGGATCGCCAGCAGATCGTAGATTTCGTCAAATGTAACCCCCTTGGAGTGCATCTTTTGCCAGATGGAGTACATCGATTTGAGCCGGTGTGTGACCGTACATTCAATGTGCTCCTCCTGGAGCCTTTTTTTGATGGGGGCAATAAATTCGTTGACCAGGTAGTTGAGCTTCTCTTCCTGGTCGTGCAGCTGGAAACGGATCTGGTTGTAATCTTCGGGGTGTTTGAATTTGAAGCTGAGGTCTTCCAGTTCGTTTTTGATGGCATACAGGCCGAGGCGGTGGGCGAGGGGAGCAAAAAGGTAGAGGGTCTCTCCGGCAGTTTTGAGCTGTTTGTGGGGAGGCATCGATTCCAGGGTGCGCATGTTGTGCAGCCGGTCGGCCAGTTTGATGAGGATTACCCGCACATCGTCGGAGAGGGTCATCAGCATCTTCTTCAGGGTGAGGGCCTGGCGGGAGTCCATCTCGCCCGAAAGTTTGGTGAGACCGTCTACGATGCGGGAGACATCTTCCCCGAACATATTTTTGATGTCTTCAACCGTGTAGTCGGTATCTTCCACCACATCGTGCAGGATGGCGGCAATAACCGAAGTGGCGCCCAGTCCGAGGTCGCGCGCCACGATTTGCGCCACGGCAATCGGGTGGATAATATAGGGTTCGCCCGATTTGCGGCGGACACCGTCGTGGGCGGCATTGGCGAAAACAAATGCTTTCTCCACCTTCTCCATCCGTTCGGCGTCGAACCGTTTGCTGACCTCTTTCACAAGATCGTCGTAGCAATCGTTGATTTGGCGTATTTCAGCTTTTGTAAAAAGAGACATATCAGATCTTTACCTTGCCTGTTGATGGAATCAAAAAATTCCTCCCAATATTAGCATTTTTTCCGGCTCGCACATCGGTTTCATGGTCGCCAATCAGTACGCAGACTGCCGGGTCGAGGTTATATTCCTCAATGGCCTGCAGGAGCATCCCCGGGTTGGGTTTCCGGCAGTTGCAGCTGCCGGTGAAATCGGGATGGTGCGGACAAAAATAGACCCTGGTAATGGTAATGCCTTTTTGCCTGAATTGTTCAACCATCCAGCGGGTTAATTTATTAAAATCTTCTTCCGTATAAAATCCGCGGGCAATCCCCGACTGGTTGGTGACAATGAATATCAGGAACCCGTCGTCGGCAAATGTTTTGACCAGCTCAAAAATGCCCTCCCTGAATTCCACATCTTCGATCCGAAACACATAGTTTTTTTCCACGTTGACGGTCCCGTCGCGGTCGAGGAAGAGCGCTTTTTGTTTCATGAACGATGGTTTTTCAGCAGCCTTGCTCATTTATTGGTTTCCAAAGATGTTGTATTCGACTTTCCCGCAGATGAAGTGTCCGAGCAGCATACTTACCTCCTGAATGCTGGGCGTGTCGGCTGAAGGGATACAAAGTGCAAGGTTTACCAGCGGGGCAAGTTTTCCGCCGGTTGTTCCGGTGAGCGCAATGGTGATGACTCCCTTTTTGCGGGCGGTTTGGGCAACGCGGAGGATATTTTCAGAGTTTCCGGATGTTGAGAGCAGGACCAGCACGTCGCCAGCCCGGGCTGCTCCTTCCAGATAGCGGGCATACGCGTCGTTGAAGTGGTAATCGTTGGAAACGGCGGTGAGAAACGGGATGTTGATGCCGATGGCTTCGGCATTCAGCGCAGGGCGTTCCAGGAAAAATCTTCCGGAAAGTTCGGCTGCAAGGTGCTGGGCATCGGCAGCGCTTCCACCGTTCCCGCCAAAAAAAACTCTTTGTCCGTTGAGCAGAGCCTGTGTAATTGTGGTTGCTGCCTGCTCGGCGTTGTCCAGCAGCTGCTGGTCGGCGAGAATTTTTTCTTTCAGCACGATCGTCTGCTCAATAACTTCTCGTAACGTTTTCATTTTCCGATTTCTTCCATTAACTCGTAAAACAGGCGGGTAAAGTTATCCCATCCAAAGCGCTTTTTCTCTTCTTTAACTCCGTTTTCGAAAAAAGTTTTGCGGCTGTTGGTGTAGAAATCCTTGATTGCTTCGGCGATAACGGCAGGCGAGGGCGCAACTACGTAGCCGGCTTTTTCGTGAGGCACAATTTCGCCCAGTCCGCCAACATCGGTAACCAGCATTGGTTTGTTGAAGTGGTAGGCAACCTGGGTCACTCCGCTTTGAGTGGCCGTTTTGTAGGGTTGTACCACCAGGTCGGCTGCATTGAAATAGTTCTCTACCTCGTTGTTGGGAATATATTGGTTGTAGAAGATTATCCGTTCTTCGAGCGAAAGTTTCTTGACCTGGTCGCGGTATTTTTCTTCGTCGGTATAAAATTCACCCGCCACCAGAAGTTTTATTTTCAGATCGGCAAGGAGTGGTTGTCCCAGCGCTTCTATCAGCAGGTCAAGACCTTTGTAGTCGCGGATGAGGCCAAAAAAAAGCAAGTAGTTAAACGCCGGATCCAGGTTCAGTTTACGCAACGCCTCTTCGCGGGCGGTGATTTTACCGTAATGGTCATAAATCGGGTGAGGCCCAAAACGGCGGGGTTTCCGCCGGTCGAAGGTGTTCAGGTCGTCGAGTACGCTTTTCGACATGACAACCACACCCTGGCAGGCTTTTAAAAACCAGGCTGTGAGCAGGCGGTCACCCGGTTTTTTTTCGTGCGGAACGATGTTGTCGGTCAGGGCAATGATTTTGGTCCGGCGGTTTTTACGGACGATTCTGCAAATGGTCCCCAGCGAGGGGCCAATGAAGGGGATCCAGAAACGGGCAATGAGCAGGTCGGGTTTTTCCCGGCGGAGTTGTCTCCCAACGGTCAGCCAGTTCAGCGGATTGACGCTGTTGATTTTTCGGTCGATCACAAGGTTTTCCGGGGCAGCGCCATCGGCAAACTGACTTTTTCCGGGAAAGAGGAAACCCGGATATTGCAGGGTGAAAGTGACGATTTTTACTTCGTGACCCTCTTTTTGCAGCTCAACCGCCAGTCTTTCGTTGAGGGCGGCAATGCCACCGCGGTAAGGATGCGCCGGACCTAAAATGACGATTTTCATAGATTGGGTAATAAGTTTTTGAGCTTTTGGGCTACTAATTTATCAATTGGAAAACTGAACTCCGAAGGTAGCAGTTCTTTTATCTTAATCCAGCGGAATGACTGGTTGCCGTCTTTCATTTCTGCAAAATCGAACGGCTGGGCGGAGAGGCGGAAAACCGGGTCGCCATCGAGTTGGACCGTGTAATAAATGCTGATTAGCTGGTGGTTGGGATAAAAGAGCGCTTCCTGAAAAAAATCGGTTGTATAAAAGTGACGGATTTTTTTGATTTTTTGCCCGTTGCACTCTTCTTTGATTTCGCGGATCAGGCAATCGATGGTCCCTTCCCCGAAGTGAAGCCCGCCTCCCGGGAATTTGGTCATTGGGCGGCCGAGCTGAAATTCGTCGGTGACCAGTACTTCCTGGTTTTCGTTCAGAATCAGGCCGTAAATGCGAATGACAAAGCTACCGGGCTGATTCATATTCACTGATTTTGGTTTCGATAAACGGGATGATCTGGCTGCAGTTTTCGGTGTCAAACCAGTTGATCTCAGGATCGCGTCTGAACCAGGTCAGCTGTTTGCGGGCGTATTGGCGGGTGTTGCGTTTGATCAGTTCGATGGCCGACTGGCGGTCGGTTTTCCCATCGAAATAGTCGAACCATTCGCGGTAGCCCACCGTGTTGAGCGCATTTGCCGACCGGAACGGGTAGAGGGTGCGGGCCTCCTGCTCCAGACCGGCTTCCACCATCTGCTCAACGCGCTGGTTGATTCGTTCGTGCAGCCTGGCGCGATCCGTGTTCAGTCCGATTTTTAGAATGTGAAACGGACGCTGTTTGTTGGGATTGGTGCGCAGCTGCGAGTAGGGTTTTCCGGTCATCAGGCTGATTTCGAGCGCGTGCAGCAAACGTTTCGGGTTTTTCAGGTCCACTTGCGCGTAATATGCCGGATCGACCCGTTTGAGTTCAAAGCGAAGGCTTTCAATGCCCTCTTTCTCAAATTTTTCGATCAGCTGCCGCCTGATTTCAGGATCCACCGTGGGCAGGTCGTCGATCCCTTTGCACAAGGCATCGATGTAAAGCATGGAGCCGCCGGCCATCACCACCAGCGGATATTGCTGAAAGAGCTGTTCCAGCCTGGCCAGCGCCTCTTCTTCAAACCGGCTGGCGTTATAATAATCGTGGACGGAGAGGATGTGTACAAAGTGGTGTTTGGCCTGCAGCAGTTCGGCTTCCGAAGGTACTGCCGTCCCCACCGACATCTCGCGGTACAGTTGCCGCGAATCGGCTGAGATAATCTCGGTGTTAAAGCGGCGGGCCACTTCAATGGCTGTTTTGGTTTTCCCAATGCCGGTCGGGCCTACAATGACAACAAGGGTGTGGTTCATGTTTTTTGATTTCCAGACGGGGACAAAGATACGACGGGAACGGGACAAAAAAAGCTGCTCAATGACGTACATTGAACAGCTTAAGAAGTTTTAACTATGGCTGATGGTCAGCCATAAATCGGCCTCTACTTCAGAAATCCTCCATCTCTCCGAAAATTTCATAATAGTCTTCGAGAATCCCGTAGTCGTACACCGCTTCTTCTTCTCCCCGGAGGGACAAGTCCTGTTCGGCCACGGTTTCTTCGAGCACCTGAACGGGAGCTTCTCCGCGGTTCAGTTTGACGAAAGGCTCTTTGAGATTGTTTTCCATATTTATTCCAGTTAGTTCTACAAATAATGAACGATCATTAAATAAGTCGAAAGTATAGATCAGATAAGGATTTTCAGCTGAAACAAATTCGTCGATACGGGTTTTTTGCATGATGAAGAATGGCTTCCCGTTGACGCCAAAATCCAGCAGGGAGATCTCCACCTGTTTTCGTCCGGTTGAATCCGGTACAAAAAAAGAAGCGAGCTGAAAGGACTGAAACCTCAGGCTTGCCTGAATGGTATTGTGCAGATCGAAAAAGGTGTTTCTGCCATCCAATTCAATTTCCAGTTGAAATTGTTTTGATTCCTGCGAGTTGATCCTGAATTGATAAATCATAACTTCTCTCCCGGATTGCATAAGATCAAATTTATGAATGAAATTTCAGAAATTGCAACTTCCCAAAACCGAAGAAGCCCCTTTTGGATATTCTATTCTGAAAAAAGATGGCAAGTGTTAAAAAGCATTTTTCGACAAAGCCGTTGACTGATAGCTGAATATCTGTTCCTTTTTTCAGGATGGAAGATGCAAAACAGGATTGTATGAAAAAATTTTAAAAAAGATTAACGGCCGCAATAATCGAACAACCGTTTCGTCTGTTCGTCCGCAGGGTTAGTCTGTTAAAGTGTATAAGTTGTTGGTAGGTAGTTTTTTAGTTGTCGTGGGGAATGGCAGGCGCTGCTTTTAGTATTTAGGGCCGTATTTGCTGTTTTTTTGCAGATTGTAATTCTTTTGTTTAAAGCCGACCAATAAAATAGTATACTTTTGAATAAAGTTTATCCATTATGCGGTTTACTACCTTTTTTGTTGAAAACCTGAAAATTGCCCTGCGCTCCATTCGGACCAACCTGCTGCGGACGGTGCTGACCGTATTGATCATTGCTGTGGGGATCACCGCATTGGTCGGGATTCTTACGGCGATCGATTCCATTAAAAATTCGATTACCAAAGAGTTTACCTTCATGGGCGCCAACACCTTCACCATTACCAGCCGCGGAATGCGGGTGCAGGTGGGAAATAACCGCTACCGCACACGCAATTATTCTTACATTTCCTTTTACCAGGCCAGGGAGTTTAAGGAACGCTATGATTTTCCGGCAGTAGTTTCGGTTTCGGTTTACGCAACCGGTACCGCAACCTTAAAATATGGGGGAGTAAAAACCAACCCGAATGTAACGGTGCGGGGGACTGACGAAAATTATATTTACACCGCCGGTTTTGAGATAGACCAGGGGCGAAACTTCAGCGCCGAGGAGATTTCTTCCGGGCGCAGCGTGGTTTTGCTGGGAAGTGAGATGGTGAAATTACTTTTTAAATCGGGAGAAAACCCTTTGCAAAAAATTGTCAGCATCGGGAGTGGAAAATATATGGTGGTGGGAACCTTAAAATCAAAGGGGAGTGGTTTTGGAAACAGTGGCGATATGATCTGTTTTATCCCCTTCACCAACACACGCAACTACTTTTCAAGGCCCAATATGAATTACGATTTACAGGTGAAGCCCAACAGTACCGAGCTGGTCGAAGCGGCAGTCGGAGAAGCTGAAGCGCAGTTTCGGGTCGTCAGGAGGCTGAACCCGGTGGATGAATCGGATTTTAATATTGAAAAAAGCGATAACCTGGTCAATATCCTTCTCGACAATATCAAAAACATTACCTTGGTAGCTACCATTATTGGGATTATCACGCTGTTTGGCGCTGCGGTCGGATTGATGAACATTATGCTGGTATCGGTAACCGAGCGCACCCGCGAAATCGGGATCAGGAAAGCGACTGGCGCCAAGGCTTCCACTGTTCGCCAGCAGTTTTTGGCCGAGGCCGTGGTGATTGGGCAGCTGGGGGGCGCACTGGGGATTATCCTGGGGATCTTTGTCGGCAACATGGTTTCGTTGCTGATTGGCAGCAGCTTCTTTGTTCCGTGGATGTGGATTTTTGTTGGGGTGCTGCTCTGTTTCCTGGTCGGGATTTTTTCCGGATATTATCCGGCTCAGAAAGCTGCGAGACTCGATCCTATTGAAGCGTTGCGCTACGAATAAAAAAAGGGGCTTTTCTCGCCCCTTTCATTATGTTTGTTCTTGATGTGATTACTTCACAGAGTCCATGTACTCAATGAGTTCAACAACTTTTGTCGAGTAACCCCATTCGTTGTCGTACCATGAAACAACTTTTACAAAGTTGTCATTCAGGCCAATTCCGGCGCCGGCATCGAAGATAGAGGTTCTTGCGTCACCCAGGAAGTCGTTGGAAACCACTGCGTCTTCCGTATATCCCAGAACACCTTTGAGTTCGCCTTCCGAAGCAGCTTTCATCGCCGCGCAGATCTGGGCATAAGAAGCCGGTTTTTCCAGACGGCAGGTCAGGTCAACAACCGATACGTTGGGTGTGGGAACGCGGAAAGCCATCCCGGTGAGTTTGCCGTTCAGGGCAGGAATAACTTTACCAACAGCTTTAGCTGCACCAGTCGACGAAGGAATAATGTTTTGTCCTGCGCCGCGTCCGCCTCTCCAGTCTTTTTTCGACGGGCCGTCAACGGTTTTCTGGGTAGCAGTGGTGGCGTGAACCGTGGTCATCAAACCTTCCACAATGCCAAAATTGTCGTTCAGAACTTTGGCAATCGGAGCCAGACAGTTGGTTGTGCACGATGCATTCGAAACAAAGTTCATGTCATTTTTGTAAGAGGTGTGGTTCACGCCCATTACAAACATCGGGGTGTCGTCTTTCGACGGAGCCGACATGATTACTTTTTTGGCGCCGGCGTCCAGGTGACCCTGTGCTTTGGCTTTATCCAGGAAGAGACCGGTAGATTCAACTACATATTCTGCACCTACTTCGTCCCATTTCAGTTCAGCGGGATTGGCCACAGCAGTAACCCGGATTTTTTTCCCGTTTACAACCAGTTGTCCGTCTTCAACTGAAACTTCCCCTTTGAAAAGACCGTGGGTAGAATCATATTTCAGCATGTAGGCAATGTAATCAACGTCCAGCAAGTCGTTGATCCCTACTACTTCAATATTGTCTTTTGCTACGGCAACGCGGAATACTAACCTTCCGATACGTCCGAAACCGTTGATTCCAATTTTAATTTTAGACATAGTTAAAACGTTTTAATTATGAATGTGATTTATTAATACTTAAACGTATAGAGCGTTTTTATTTTAAGCCCTACAAAGTAAATACTATTATTTTATCCAGTCAACCCTCTGAACCACTTTTCCTTAAAATCGAATTAACGTTAAG
>JARKOX010000079.1 GCA_029975525.1 Prolixibacteraceae bacterium
CCTCACTTCATTGATCGGTTTAAAAATCACCCCGATTTTGGCGTTAAACCCGGTACCGGCTGTCCGCAGTGAACTGTTAAAACGGAAATCATTAAAATAAAGGATATTGTTGTTGGCATCCCACTCCGTCAGTTAGGTCGATTCTTTAAAATAGAGGTCGGCAATTCCGAGCGATGCCCCCACGTAAACCTTGTGACTGAAATTGAGCCCTACCCCCAGGGTATATTCATCCATCGCCCCTTTGCGCGAATAACTTTTGCGCTGGCTTTGGCCATACCCGTCTTCCTCAATGTCGTGCCAGTATTCTTTGAGTTGGGTATCATACTGCAGCAGGTCAACTTTCGAGGCCAGCTCTTCATAATATTCGCTCCACGAGCCACCGAGGTTGGCATTTTCAGCAATATGGTCCAGGAAGGATGAATGGGCATTACGTCCTTCAACCAGGATATTGCTGCTGAAGTCGGCCAGCCGGTTGTAACCCACCCCGATGTTGACACTCACCAAGCCGGTTTCACTTTTGGCGCCCGATTTTAAAGTGGCCACATAACTCAAATTGCTGAAAGCCATTTTGTATTTGTTATCCGAAAGCAGGGACTGCAAATATCTGGACTCGACCTGGTTGACCCCGAAATAGGGAGAAAGGGCTAATTCTCCTGAACGGTAGATCCCCAACGCAGCCGGGTTGATTCCCACCGAGGTAAAATCTCCGCCCAATGCGCCAAATGCGTTTCCCATACCGCCGGAGCGGGCTGTTCCTTCAATTCTGGTGGAGGAGTAGCGCAGGGCATCGGCCAAGTTCTGCGCGCCTGCCTGCAGAGAGAGGAACAGCAAACATGTTCCGATTACTAAATAACTCTTATTCATAGCTTTATTTTTTAAAGCGTTTGTACTTTTCTGTCGTGAAAAACCATTGTTGATCCGTTATCTTCTGCCGCTTCTGCCGCCCGAAGAAGAGCTGCCAGAAGAGCTACCCGAAGAGCTGCCGCCTGAGCTGTGGCTTGCTCCTCCAGACGAGCTGCTGCTCCGGCTGGGGGCGCTGTAGCTGGGCGAACTGCTCCGGCTGGGAGCGTTGTAGCTGGGTGAGCTGCTGCTCCGGTTACTGCTGCTCGACGGTGCCTGGTAACTCCTGCCTGATGACGATGTCCCCATGCTGGAGCTACGGTTGTAAGTCGAGCTGGAACGGTAGGTCCGGTTGTAGCTCGAGTTGCTGCTCGGCTTAGAATAATTGGACTGGTTTTCAGCGCTCTTGGTAACTACCCGGTTTTCACTGTTGCCAGTGGACGGACGGGTGTAATTGTTCTGAACATTATAATTTGAACGCGTAGCGCTCCTCTGCTGACTGTAGCTCGGCGTGTAGGGAGTGTTACCTGCCCCGTCGCGGACAGTGGTTCCGGTTGGACGGGTATAAACAGTTCCCGAGCGGCGAACATTCGAAGAGGGCTGGGCGACGGTTTCCCCCGCCGAACTCCTTCTTCCCTGAATTACATTTTCTCCGGCAGGAGTAGCGCCCGTATTACGGTTTACGGTAGTTCCGCTGTAACGGCTCCGCGGGGCAGCGTTATCGGGCGAAGTCCTTCTCATTTCGGTAAGCGTACGGCCATTGGTCGAAGAGTTCATTTCTCCGCTGCGAACCGAACGACCGCCATTTTCTGCTCCGGAAACCGAACGGGCCCTGCGTGAAGAGTGATCGGTTGCCGAAGGATCGGTAACAACAGGCTGGCTGCTTTTTAAACCAGTCCGCGGATTGGTTGCAACAGTGGTGTTGCCCCGGTGTAATCCATTGGTGCCATAAAGCACATTGGTATTGCGGTCCGGACGCCTTTCATACCGGTAGTTTCCCGAATTGTAATATCCGCCACCCCAGTAGTGGTGATGCGGAGAGTACCAGGAATAATAAGGATAATTCCATCCGTAATAACTCCACGGGCTCGACCAATAACTATAGTAAGGGCTGTACCCGTAACCACCGTACCACGGGGTGTATCCCCAACCCCAGTAGTCCCATCCCCAGCCCCACGACCAGGAAAGGCTCGAATAGGGGTAGTACCAGCTGTCCCAGTACCAGGAATCCCAGTAGAACGGATCGTAAAAGTACGGCCGATGGAACCGGCGGATCCGGTAAGCAAAGTCCATATCCGTTCCGTCGTAATAATTATTGATGACATATTTTACCTGGTCATCGTCATAAAGATAAGTCGTGTCGCTTCCCACCATGTTCATCTGGTCCATGTTGTAAAGCTGCGCATCCACATATTCTCCGGCATCCTGATCGTCAAAAATGTAGTTATTCATGGTCTTCGAACCATCTTCATTTTCGTTGATCTCGCTGAGAATAAGCCGGTCTGCTGATTTTGTGGAGACCCTCTCCTGCGGAACAGTCTCCCTTTCGACAATCACCGGTGGCGGTACATCGCCGGGATTAAAATATATGTCATCCACATAGGAGGTGGTAACATACGATCCGGTTGTACAGGCGCTTACCGCCAGTGCAATGACCGAAATAATTGTAATTTTCGTTTTCATGACAACTCCTCCCTGTCTATTTTTACATTTTAATTTGCTTATTTTGCAAGCGAAAGCTGACCATAAAAAAGCAAATTTTATACCAAATTAAAAAATAATGGCAAAGGAATTAACTTCTCGAAGTGAAAATTACGCTCAGTGGTACCAGGATTTGGTAATCAAAGCCGATCTGGCCGAAAATTCCGCCGTGCGCGGTTGCATGGTAATCAAGCCTTACGGCTATGCGATATGGGAAAAAATGCAAGCCCAGCTCGACAGCATGTTTAAAGAAACCGGCCACGTAAATGCCTATTTTCCGCTTTTTATTCCCAAGTCTTTTTTTAGCAAAGAAGCGGCCCACGTCGAAGGTTTTGCCAAAGAATGTGCCGTAGTAACCCACTACCGGCTGAAAAATGATCCCGACGGAAAAGGCGTTGTCATTGATCCGGATGCCAAACTGGAAGAAGAGCTGATCATCCGCCCTACTTCGGAAACCATTATCTGGAACACCTACCGCAACTGGATCCAGTCGCACCGCGACCTGCCCATCCTGATCAACCAGTGGGCCAATGTGGTACGCTGGGAAATGCGGACCCGCCTGTTTTTGCGCACGGCCGAATTCCTCTGGCAGGAAGGGCACACCGCCCACGCCACCCGCGAGGAAGCCGTAGAAGAAACCATCAAAATCATCAACCTGTATGCTGATTTTGCTGAAAAATTTATGGCCATGCCGGTTGTCAAAGGTGTAAAAAGCGAAAACGAACGGTTTGCCGGCGCCGAAGACACCTACACCATCGAAGCGCTTATGCAGGACGGGAAAGCTCTGCAGAGCGGCACCTCCCACTTTTTGGGACAAAATTTTGCCAAAGCCTTCGATGTCAAATTTGCCAACCGCGAAGGTGCCGAAGAGTATGTGTGGGCAACCTCGTGGGGCGTCTCAACCCGTCTGATGGGCGCGTTGATTATGGCCCACTCCGACGACAACGGACTGGTGCTGCCGCCTAAACTGGCCCCTCTCCAGGTGGTGATTGTCCCCATTTATAAAAAAGCCGAAGAGCTGAGTACCATTTCAGCCAAAGTAGATGAAATCATCCCCTTGCTGAAAGCCCGCGGCATCTCCGTAAAATATGACGATAATGACAATAAAAAACCGGGGTGGAAATTTGCCCAGTACGAGATGCAGGGAGTGCCGGTCCGACTGGTAATTGGCCCGCGCGACCTCGCCAACGGACAGGTGGAGGTTGCCCGCCGCGACACGCTCGAAAAACAGCAGGTCTCTATCGAAAACATTGATGCCTACGTAGAAAACCTGCTGGCCGAAATCCAGGAGAACATTTACCGGAAGGCGCTTCGTTTTCGGGAAGAGAACATCCGGAAGGCAGATACCTGGGAAGAGTTCAAGCAGCTTCTCACCGAAAAAGGAGGTTTTATCTCGGCGCATTGGGACGGTACCGGCGAAACTGAAAAACGGATCAAGGAAGAGACCAAGGCCACCATTCGTTGTGTCCCGCTGGACTCCCAGCCCGAAGAAGGAACCTGCATCTACTCCGGAAAACCTTCCAAACAACGGGTGCTCTTTGCAATAGCCTATTAATGTATTGACCATTTCATATTGAAGCAGCTTCCGCCGAAGCTGCTTTTTTTCTTTTTCGGGGGGAAGAAAAAAGTGTATTTTAGTTGATATAATAAAACAGACCAATGACTGACAAAGAATTCCGCGAATCGCTGCTCGAAGCTTTTGAGATAAAAACTACGGTCAAGCAGCAGGTGTATAAAAACACGGTTGAATCTTTTCTGATCCTGAAAAAAGTACTGAAGCAGCTCGAAAAAGATTACACCGCCCGGCTGAAAGGCAAAGTTCCCGACCACACCCTGCCGGTTTTTCAGGAACGCGGCCCTTTTGAAATGGAATTCCGGATCGGCAGCGATTTGTTGCTTTTCAGCATGCACTCCAACGTGTTTGAATTCGACAACAAACACCCGGTTTTCAACCTGCAATATGTGGAAGAAGATATCCTGCGCAGCTACAGCGGCATGATCATGATCTACAACTTCCTGGCCGACTCGTTTAAATACAACCGCATCCAGGACTTGGGCTACCTGGTCGCACGAATCTTTATCAACAAAGACAAACATTTTTTTGTGGAAGGAAAGCGGCAGACCAACGAATTGGTGAAAGACTTTGCCGTCGATACCATTTCGCCGGGCATTTTGCGCCAGATTGTCGAAACAGCCATCGAATACTGCATCCAGTTTGACCTGCTGGTGCCGCCCTACGAGCAGGTTAAAATGGTGACGGTTGACCAGATGCAGGAAAAAATCAGCCATTCGCGCCTGGCCACAGGCAAGCGGCTGGGATTCAGTTTCCGGACGGACGATGTGTAAAACGGCTGCCCCCCTTCCTTTATCAACAATTGGTTTTCTTCCCTGCGAAGGAAAGTTTTTAAATAAATCAAAATGGAAAAATTGACTGAACGTTTTTTAAACTACACCCGGCAACACACCACCTCTGACCCGAAAAGCGACAGTTCGCCAAGCACTACCCGGCAACTCGACTTTGCCGCCAGGCTGGCTGCCGAGTTAAAAGAGATCGGGCTCAGCGAGGTGGAACTCGACGCGAAGGGCTACCTCACCGCCACCATTCCCGCCAATATTCCCGGCGACATCCCGGTAGTCGGGCTGGTGGCACATATCGATACCAGTCCCGATTTCAACGGCGACCGGGTCAACCCGCAAATAATCCCTGAATACGACGGAGGAGTCATTGAACTGGGCAGCCCGGCCGGTCGGCGCCTCGATCCGGCAGAACTGCCCGAGCTGAAAAACTATATCGGACAAACCCTGATTACCACCGACGGCAGCTCGCTCCTGGGCGCCGACAACAAAGCCGGCGTGGCAGAAATTGTTACCGCGGCCGAAATACTGCTCCGCTCCTCCGACCTTCCGCACGGGAAAGTCAGGATTTGCTTCACCCCCGACGAGGAGATCGGCCGGGGCGCCGACCATTTCGATGTGCAAAAATTCGGTGCCGCTTTTGCCTACACCATCGACGGCGGGGAGATCGGCGAACTGGAATACGAAAATTTCAACGCCGCCCACGCAGTTGTTACCTTCCAGGGGAAAAGTGTACACCCCGGAGCCGCCAAAAACAAAATGGTGAATGCCCAGCTGGTGGCCACCCGGTTTGTTGCCATGCTGCCCCAGGCGCAGCGCCCCGAACATACCGAACAATACGAAGGTTTTTTCCATCTGCTGTCGATGACCGGAAATGTGGAACAGGCTGCGCTGGAATACTTGGTGCGCGACCACGACAGCGAAAAATTCCGGCAGAAAAAAGAACTTTTACACGACATCGCCCGGATCCTGAATGCCGAATATGGCAACGGCACGGTAAAGCTGGAGGTGAAAGACCAGTATTACAACATGCGGCAAAAAATTGAGCCGGTGATGTATGTTGTTGAGCTGGCCGAAAAAGCGATGAAAATGGCCGGCGTGCAACCCAAAATCCGCGCCATTCGCGGGGGGACCGACGGCGCCCGGCTCTCCTACATGGGATTGCCCTGCCCCAACATTTTTACCGGCGGGCACAATTTCCACGGACCTTACGAATTTATCCCGGTTCAGTCGATGCAAAAAAGTGTGGAAGTAATCCTCCACATCTGCCAGCTGGTAACCAAACTGAAACGATAACCATGATCAACCGGTTTACCACTTTTATAAAAGAGAATTCCCTTTTTTCGCCCCGCGACAAGGTGCTGCTGGCGGTAAGCGGCGGCGTCGACTCGATGGTGATGCTGCACCTTTTTGAAAAGGCTGGTTTTTACTTCTCCGTCATCCACTGCAACTTTCAGCTCCGCGGGGCCGACTCCGATGCCGATGAAGCGCTGGTGCGGCAACGGGCGGAAGAACTCGGCTGCACCTTCTTCGTCCGGAGGTTTGAAACCACGGAATATGCCCGGATAAAAGGGATCTCCATTGAAATGGCTGCCCGCGAACTGCGGTACCAGTGGTTTGAAGAGGTACGCCAAAAACAGGGCTTCAGCTGGATTGCCACCGCCCATCACCAGGACGACCTGCTGGAAACCTTCTTCATCAATTTATCCAGAAAAACCGGTATCCGCGGATTAACCGGCATTCGCGAAAAATCGGGGGCAGTCATCCGCCCGATGCTTTTTACCAACCGCACCGAAATTGAAACCTGCGCCCGGCAGAATACCCTGGAATTCCGGGAAGATGCCACCAATAACGAACTGATTTTTCAGCGCAATTTTATCCGGCACCGCATCCTGCCCGGCTTCGATGAACTCAACCCCTCCTTTCGCGCCAACCTGGCCGAAACCATCCGCAACCTGCGCCGCGTCGAAGAAGTTTACCAGGCAACGGTCGAAAAGCAGATCAGCCGGATCAGTTCAGCCGCCGGCGAAAATACCGAAATCAGTGTGGCCGCCCTGCTCCGGCTCCCTTTCCCGAAACAGATCCTCTTTGAACTGCTCAGCCGGTACGGCTTCAACGCCGCCGTTATCAGCCTTGTTTTCGACAACCTCGAAACAGAAGCCGGCAAGCAGTACTTCTCCAAAACCCACCGGGTGGTGACCGACCGGGGTAAACTGATCGTCACCCGCCGCCCGGAAGAGGAGGAAGCTGTTTTTTACATCGACCAAGATGACCTTGAAATTTTTGAGCCGCTCAACCTGTCGCTGGAGTGGGTCGAAAGCGAAAACTTCCGGCTGGTCCGCGATCCGGGCGTAGCCTGCCTCGACGCTGCCCGGCTCGAATTTCCGCTCTCCATCCGCCGCTGGAAATCCGGCGAATATTTTCAGCCACTGGGAATGGAAGGCTTCAAAAAACTGAGCGACTTTTTCATCGACGAAAAGCTGTCGTTGCCGGAAAAGGAGAACACCTGGATTGTTTACAGCGGCGATAAAATCGTGTGGATTGTCGGTCGTCGCCTCGACAACCGCTTCAAAGTCACCCCTTCCACCCGCAAGGTGTTGATGATATCCGTGAAAAACGGGTAAATCCGAAGTCAGTTACCGGTTTGCGTCGGACAGGCGGATGACGTTTCCATACAACGCCCAGCCCACGGTGAGGTTGAGGGTGTAACCTTTCATTCCGGGCGCAAGATTGGCTTTGGTTACATAAAACCGTCCGCGCAGCGAAGAGTTATTTATGGCCCTTCCCCGCATGTAATCGGGCGTTAAGGTTATCTTTTTCCGGAGCACATAATCGACGGTGATCCCGCCCAGCAGGTTAAAGTCGGATTTGACCGGACTTTTGGCATCTTTATCATCCAGCAGCAGCGAATATTCGGTAACTCCTCCTCCGACAAACGGCACCACGCGAAGTTTTCGCCCCTCGTACACCGGATAGCCAACCGAGATATCGATGATTGCCAGGGTGGCGCGTTCCCCTTTTGCCCAAATTGGGTCGGCATCGATATTTTTCTTCAGGGTGGCGCTACCGAGGGAGGCATTCAAAAAGAAGAGCGTTTTCTGGTAAGAGAGGTCGAAACCGTAGGTCAAATAAAGATTATGCCTGAAATAATCGTCGAGGGTTCCGGTGGCGGTACCCGTTCCGAGGCCCAGATTGATTCCGTACCCGAGCTTTCTTTTTTCAAACTGCGGCCGCGAAGGATCGGGCAGCGCCTCCAGCTCGCGCTGCACCAGCGACTCCCAGTAGCCAATGGCGCTCTCCTTGTTTCCGTAGCCGCTCTCCTCCTGAAACTCGTGGATACGGCGGTAACACAGCTGCTGAACAGTCCTGAATTTTTCCTCGGCATACCAAAAGCTGAAAAGCTGGTCTAATTCGGTTTGCAAAACCCGGCGATACAACTCCACCAGGTCGAAAACCACCTGGTTGTAGCGCAGGTTGAGTGTGGTGCGCTGGTCGGGCCTGACCCACGACTGGCTGGTGTCCATCCAGGCGCGGGCCTGCAGACGCCTTAAAACGGTGTCCTGCATCTTTTGCTTGTCGGGCTGGTAGCTGAGACGGTACACCAGTTCGGTGCCCGCCATTGAATTGTAGTTGCGGAGCTGAAAATCGGACCAGGTCAATTTTCCTTCAGACCAGATTCTTTGCGGTTGGGGCTGCGACCAGAGCAGTAGCGGAAACAAACCGGCAATGGCCAGCAGAATCACATTTTTTTGCATGATGGATCGTTTATCGGTTCAGGCGAAGGTTGGTTTTATTCAGATAAAAAACGATTCTATTTTTCAGGTGGTGGCCGGCCGCAGAAGCTGATCGCCGCTTTTGATGTTTTCCGAATGTTCTTTGATAAACAGGATGGAACGTTCGTTGAAAACGTCGGGCTGGTCGAGGTTGCAGCAGTGGCCGCTGTTGCGGATAATTTCGAGTTGCGAGTTCACATGTTTTTTCACCAGGTTCATCACCATCGGCAGAAACATATGGTCGCGGTCGCCCATCAGGTAAAGCACCGGCGCCGAAGCTTCGCGGCAAAGAAATTCATTGAGGCTGTCCTTGATTTCGTGCGACATCCGGAGCCACTTGCGGAATTCCCTTTCGCCCAGTTTGATCGCCTCCTGAATAAACAGTTTGCGCGATTCTACACTTTTGCGCGACGGGATCAGGATGCGGGCGTTGAGGCGGTAGAGCCACATGTAGGGCAAGATGGAGTGTAACAGGCGGGCCAGGGTGACCAGCACGTTGATTTTTTTGCTGAACTGAACCACCGCACCTCCCAGAATGATCGATTCGGCGCGGCCCGGCGCCAGCTTGTCCATGGCGCGGATTACAATACACCCGAGCGAAATGCCTACCCAATGGGCTTTTTCGATCCGCAGGTGGTCCATGATTTCGAGAACGTCATGCGCCACTTCGTTCAGCCGGTACTGTTCGGCTTCGGTAATTTCACCCGACTTCGACTTGCCATGTCCGCGAAGATCAATCAGCAACACATTAAAGTGTTTTTTGAAATCACGGAGCTGTCTGAACCAAACCACATTGCTCCCCCCTGCCCCGTGAATAAACACGACCCAGGTTTTGGAACTGTTATGCCTGAATTGTTTATGATAGATCATACCCACAAAATCTTACCTTCTCAAAGAAACTAAAAATGCTGCAAATTTACGAAAGATGACCTAAAAATGATCGGACAACTTAACCTCAGGGTAATTTCACCCTCCGGAAAACAGAAAATTTCCGCCTTGTTCGCGGCCTTCAAAAACTGACCAGCTGATTTTTGAAGGCGTAAATAACCAGGTTGACGGTGTTGTGGGCGCCGGTCTTCTGAAAAAGGAGGCTCTTGTATTTTTCAACCGTTTTGACGCTCATAAAAGCCACCTCGGCAATCTGGGCGTTATTCAGCCCTTTACAGATGAGTTCCAGAATTTCAGCCTCTTTGGGTGTAAAGTCGGGGGCGTCGCTCCGGGTACTGCTCCGCTGCCTGATTTTGTTGATATTTCCCAGCAGAACAGCCACAATCTCTTCCGAAAAATAGTTACCTCCTTCATGCACCCGCCGGATCGCTTTTTCAAATTCGCCAATATCCGAATTTTTCAACATGTACCCTTCTACCCCGGCCAGGATCATTTGTTCGATGTAATCCTCTTCGAGGAAGGTGGTCAGGGCAATAATTTTGAGTTTTTCAATCCGTTCCAGGGCGGTTTTGGTGGCTTCGATGCCATTGCCGCCCGGCATGCTGATATCCATAAAAACGATATCCGGAACCGTCACCTCAAGCAGTTCCAGAAATTCGGCTCCGTCGGCCGCTTCACCCGCAATTTCAACAAACGGAAAACGCGAAAGCAACAATTTGAATCCTTCCCTGAATATTTTATGGTCGTCGACAATAACTACCGAAATTTTCTCCATCACACTTCTTGTTTAACTTTTTGCGGGCGTTTGGTGGACAGCTACCCGAAACCGGAGCTCCACCCAAAGCCCCTCGCCTGGTTTGCTAACCACCTGGTGAGTTCCTCCCAGCGATTCAACCCGGCTGATGATGTTGCGCAGGCCCAGTTTGCTTTCGTCTTCCGGAATAACCTTTCCGGGACCGAGGCCAATCCCGTCGTCGGAATAACGCACCACCACCGTTTGTTTGACACTTTTCAGTTCGAGGCTGACCCGGGACGCCTGCGAATGTTTCAATGCATTGTTGGTCAGCTCGCTGAAGATACGATATAAAATCAGGTCGGTACTTTTGGAAAGCTGCAGCGTAAACTCATCCGTCCGGAACTCAAACAGAATTTTATCCAGTTTGTTCAACCGCTGGCACATGCGCTGCAGCGAAACTACCAGCCCGTATTTCCGCAAAAAAAGCGGTTCGAGGTTGTTGATAACCGCCTCCACATTTTGCAGCGAAAGGTCGGAAAGCTGCTTCAGCTGCACAATCCGCTCCGAAATATCTTTCCCCTCCCGCAGTTCGGCTTCCATAATTTTCAGGTAGAGATGGATACTCGACAACAACGACCCCAAGCCATCGTGCAGGTCGGTAGCAATACGGTTGCGCTCTTTTTGCTCGGTTTCCACCGTTTTTTCAACCAGTCGCCGCTCGGTCAGCGCCAGGGTCTCCATCAGGCGCGAGATGATAAGGAAGCTGACCACCAGCACGACAAACGACCCCAGCACCAACACTGCTGAAGCCCTTTTGTAGCTCCGGTTGCGTTTGGAAAGGTATTGCTGCTGGCCGCTCTCAAACTCTTTAAACTGAATGTTGTAGTTCAGGAAGGCCTCATTCAGCCGGGAAACATCAAAATTTTCGTGGTTGGTGCGCCGCTCTTCAAAAAGATTTATAATCTGCTGAAGCTGCCCCCTGACCCGGGGAATGCGGCAAACAAACCCCCGGACGGAGGTGGAATCGGTTTCGGCCGGATCAATTTCCGAAGCAACAACAATCTGCCCGAGAAACCGGTCGGCAGCCTCCAGGTGGCGCATCAGCGGCCGGAAGGCCGCGGTGTCGCCGGTGAGCAGAAAATCTTCGCGGTAAATCTGCGACTGAAAAAACTCCGATTTAACATCCTCGGCCAGTCCGATGATGGCCACGTGCTTCTTTTCAAGCTGCAACCCGCGCTGAAAAGTAAACAGAATAGCCACAAAGGAGAAAGTTCCCCAAACCAGTAAGATGATGTTTACCTTTCGTTTCACGGATAAAATATTGGTGATTAATCGGCTAAAAATAAAAACAAAATTGTTGGGACCGGCAAAATTTTTTACCTGCTGAACAAGATTCACTGCTTGAAGAGCTCCGATCAGGAAAAGTCCTGAAGCCGGCCCCTCTTGCGAAGGCCCGGCTCAGGCTTTTCTGAAAAAAAACACTTATCGCAATAAATAATGGAACTGTTATTTGCACAGCAGACAACAAATCAAATCGAGGTACTGATCAGGAAGGTGACTGCAAAAGCCACGATCGCATAAAGTTCGGGAAAAACAGCCAGGATCATGGTCTTGCCAAACACATCGTACCCCGAGCTGATTCCGGCAATGCCGTTGGCGGTAATATTTCCCTGCTGGATTGCCGAATAGAGCGCCACCAGTCCGAGCGAAAGCCCGGCGCCCAGGTACGCTGCGCCATGCAGCATGGTTACCGTTTCGAGGGAAGCCAGCTTCAGGTTCATCACAAAAAAGCCGGCAAACCCATACAAACCCTGTGTGCCGGGCAAAGCACTCAGCAGCATATAACTTCCGAAGGCATCTTCGCGTTTTTTCAATGCGCCGATGGTGGCATTTCCCCCTTTCGACACCCCGATGGCGCTCCCGATCCCCGAAAGCAATACCATTAGCGCCAGTCCAACATAAACGAATACATAAGCGATATCCATAATTTCTGATATTAAGTTGTTGATAAATGATTTCGTTGTTTTGAAAAAGGCTGGTAAGGTTTTCCGCCCCCTTGGAAGCCTGCATTTTTGTAAAACTCAACAAAAGTCAGACGCATCGGGTGGACAAACGCCCCCAGCGACGAGATGGCCAGGTTGGCCGTGTGCCCCACCACGACGAACAGGATAAAAATAACCGGCCCGATATATTTGGCGCTGCCAAACGAAATGGCCATCTGGTTAATCACCAGCCCCAGAATTGAACTGGCAATGCCCAGCGCAAAAAGCCGGATGTACGACAGCAGATCGCCAAAAATGCCGGTGACGGTGTTGTACATTTCCCACAAGCCGCCAACCAGCCGCAGATGAAGCGGTCCGCTCCCCGAAAAAAAGAGGATCATCAGCACAGAGGCTGCATAAAGAAATTTTTCCGTCATTTTCAGCACAGGAGAAAGCGCCTCCCCTTTCAGCAAAAAGGCAAACAGGCCCGCTGTTGCAAACAGCAGCAGCCAGCCGGCCGAGCTGAGCGCCTGCCAGCGATAGGCCTGCCGGAGCTGATTTTTGATCCGCAAAACTATTCCGAAGAGGATCTGGATCGCACCCACCATCAGCGACAGGGCAAATACCTGCGAACTCTCCAGAAACAGCTCTTTAACCCCGCTCAGGGCGGAAACTTTGGCCAGTTCAATCCCGAAAAAAGTTCCGAAAAGTATTCCCATCACCAGGGTGGAGGCGCCAAACAGCTGTCCCAGCACCAGATAGCCTTTCAGCTTTTCGGCGGCAAAACGTTTGTAAAAAGTCGCCCCCAGCAGGATCACCAGTCCGTAGCCGGCGTCGCCCAGACAAAAGCCGAAAAAGAGCATAAAAAACGGGGCAAAATAGACGGTCAGGTCCATTTCGGTGTATGCGGGCAGCGAAAACAGCCGGGAGATTGGCTCAAAGAGCCGCCCAAAGCGGTTGTTGTGCAACTGTACCGGTGGTTTTTCGTCGGGGCCGGCGGCCGAGTCCAGATAAAAAACAGCACGCTGGTTTAAGTACTCCTTCAGCCGGGCCTCTTCGGTAACCGGCACCCAGCCTTCCAACAAATGGACAGCCCCCTCCCCGATCCGGGTGGTGAGGTTATCCCACACGTCGAGCCACTCCAGCCGCACTTCAATCTCTTCGAGGCGCTGCTGTAACAGCCGGATGCCGCCGGATGCCATCGCCTGCAGTTCGCGTTCGGCCGCAGCGATTTGCTGTTCGGTTAGCCGGATTTCCTGCGTCAGGGAAGCCACCGTCTGCTTTCCGGGATCTTCGCGGCGGGCGCCCTCAAACATTTCCCCGGAAACTCCGAAAGTCACAAACCGGATCTCCTTGTCGAGCCGGCTGATGATTTCCATCGGGTATTCATCCGGCCAGGCCGGATTGAACTTCTTCGCCGGCACAACATAAAAGCTGACCGGCACGCCGGCCTCCTGCAATCCGCCAATCAGCGATTCGGAATAATCGCCCCACCAAGCGCGGATTTCCGTTTTTTCAATCAGCCTTTCGAGTTTTGAACGGCCAGCTTCCAGTTGCTTCAGGAGGGTTGCCGTTTGCCCGATAATCTCTCCGGGCGCCAGGTTTATCCGGCTGTCGGGCGTATCCTCTTCCCGGAAACGGTTCAACTGGTCGAGCGTGTAGCGGATCCGGGCGGCCTCCTCGTTCAGCGGAGCGGCTTCGCTACCGGCCGTTTTTTCGCTGCTTTTGCCGACATGAACCACCCCCAGCTCCTGCAATTCATCGAGAAAATGGCGGTAGGCAGCGTGATGCACGGCAAAGACGTATTTTTTCATCGGGACAATCATGGCAGTTCCATTTTTTGCATTTTCGACTTCAGCAGCTTCTGCGCCGCTTTCGAGAGGTTGTCCTCATCTTCGAGATAACGTTTAATCTGGCGGATTCCCGCTTCGAGCGAGGGAATCTGCACTTTTTCGTAGAGGTTCACTTTCTGGGTTGCCTTTTTACGCGCCGCCTCGAGCAGCGCCAGCCGATCCTCCTGTACCCGGCACTGCGCCACCGCTTCCAGCACTTTCTGCAGTTGGGGCACCCCGTCGCCGAACCAGTCGGGAAAGGCCGTGAGGGCAAAATCCGCCTGCCGGGTCTCCACCGCTTCCAGGCGGGGGATCAGGATGCCGGCAACTTTACTGTGGCTCACCCTCACCTGCAGCACCTCGAGCAGCGTAAAATCAAATTCGTTCCAGAGAACTTTCCAGGCGTCGGTTTGACCGAGCACTTCCCGGTAGGCCGTCCTGGCTTCCTCCAGCTGACGCCGGGTTTCGAAAACCATCGCCCGCAAGGCAGCCTCCTTGTTTTTCAACGTCGGAAGCGCCTTCTGCCGGATAGCCAGTCTTTTCTGAAACTCGCGCAAAACGGTCTTGTTATATTTAATCTGCAACTTCATGCGTCAACTCTTTTGGTTTCGTTCCGGAACAAAAAACAGCTCCGGATTTAAGCCGGCTGTTTCTCCTTCCAGTACATATCGGTGAATTCCTGTTTGATTCCCACTTCGTCGCGGGTCATATATTTGCTGAAAAGTTTCCAGGTTTCGTCCAGCATCTCTTCGGTTTCCAGGTTCACGTCGATGGCCAGGATGTCGCGCGAATAATCTTCGGCAAACCGCAGGACGCGCCGGTCGTAATCGGAAAGTTCGAAGCCGTTTTCCAGCTTGGTTTTCGAGTTGGCGGCATCGGCATAGAGCCGGATCGCCGCATTCATCACCTGCGGATGGTCTTTGCGGGTCACTTTTCCGATCACCAGCTGTTTGAGCCGCGAAAGGCTCCGGAACGGATCGATGATAACCTTGTTCACCTCGGGGGAACGGCGCAGGAAAAGCTGTCCTTCGGTAATGTAGCCGGTATTGTCGGGGATGGCATGCGTGATATCGCCTCCCGACAGGGTGGTTACCGCCAGGATGGTAATATTTCCGCCATCGGGAAACTGAACCGCTTTTTCGTAGATTTTAGCCAGATCGCTGTACAACGACCCCGGCATGCTGTCTTTCGACGGGATCTGGTCCATCCGGTTCGAGACGATACTCAGCGCGTTGGCATACTGCGTCATGTCGGTAAGCAGCACCAGCACCTTTTCGTTTTTTTCGACCGCAAAATATTCAGCAGCAGCCAGCGCCATGTCGGGGATCAACAGCCGCTCAACCGGCGATTTGTCGGTCGTATTGATAAAGCCGATGATTTTGGATTGTCCGTAGCCCTGCTCGAAAGTGTGTTTAAAAAACAGGTAGTCGTCGCGGGTGAGTCCCATTCCGCCCAGGATAATTTTATCCACCCTGGCCCGCAGGGCAATCAGTGCAAGCACCTGGTTATATGGCTGGTCGGGGTCGGTAAAAAAGGGGATTTTCTGTCCCGACACCAGCGTATTATTCAGGTCGATGCCGGCTATTCCGGTGGCGATCAGCTCGCTGGGCTGTTTGCGGCGTACCGGGTTTACGGAGGGGCCGCCAATCGGGAATTCGCGCCCTTCCACCGCCGGCAGCCCGTCGATCGGCTGTCCGAAGGCATCAAAAAAACGCCCGCTCATGTGGTCGCTCAACGGCAGCCACGGCGCCTTCCCGGTAAAAATCACCTCGGCATCGCTGCGCAATCCTTCGGTCCCCTCAAACACCTGCAAGGTGACTTTGTTACCGGCAATCTTCACCACCTGGGCAGCACGTCCCTGAACATAGGCCATCTCTTCGTAGCCCACGCCGGTCGCTTCCAGCGTGCAGGTCGCCTTGGTAATGTTGGTCAACCGGCAATATATTTTCTGAAATGCTTTTGCTCTCATCATGCAGTAATTTTTTCGGTGATTAAATGGTGAAGCTGACTTTCGTAATCCCGGAATTTTTCAGATTTGAACTCACTGTAGTTCATCTGCTTAAACAGGTTAATAATCCGTTTGAAGTAGTCGCGCACCCGGTTGAAGTCGTCGAAGCCGAATTCGGTGTTGACCACTTCGATCACTTTTTCCAGCATATATTTCTGACGTTTCAGCGGGGTGTTGCTGTCGATGGCGTCAAAGGCATCCTGCTGCAGAATGGCAAAGTCAATCAGCTCGGCTTTCCAGAAAATTTCGTGGTAAGCCACCGGCACGCCGTCATCGCCCAGGATGTTGATCTGTTCGTTCACCTCCTGCCCGCGGATCAGAAAGTTTTTCACAAAATCGACCTTGTCGATCCAGCTGCTGCCAATCTCGCGCGCTGCAAAGCCAATAAATTCATGGTATTCGAGATATTTCGAATAGCTGTCGATTGGATCAATCGCCGGATAACGTTTACTGTCGGCACGGTTTTGCGAGAGGGCGAAAAAACAGCGGGCCACTTTTTTGGTTGCTTCGGTAACCGGTTCGAGCAGGTTGCCTCCGGCCGGCGACACGGTACCGATAAAAGTGATTGAACCGCTTTTGCCGTTGTTCAGCAAGGCGTAACCCGCCCGCGAATAGTAACTGGCAATAATAGCCGACAGGTCCATGGGGAAAGCATCGGGGCCGGGAAGCTCCTCCATCCGGTTCGACATTTCGCGCAGCGCCTGTGCCCAGCGGGAGGTAGAATCGGCCAGCAGCAGGGTCCGCAAGCCCATCGAACGGTAATACTCGGCAATGGTCATGGCGGTGTAAACCGATGCTTCGCGGGCTGCCACCGGCATATTCGACGTATTGGCAATGATGACGGTGCGCTCCACCAGCTTGCGCCCGGTGTGCGGATCGTCGAGGTGCGGAAATTCGGTAAAAATCTCCACCACCTCGTTGGCGCGTTCGCCGCAGGCGGCGATGATCACCACATCGGCCGCCGCCTGCTTGGCCAGCGCATGCTGCAAAACGGTTTTCCCGCTTCCGAACGGTCCGGGGATAAAACCGGTCCCCCCTTCCAGAATGGGGTTCATCGTGTCGATGACGCGCACGCCGGTTTCAAACAGTTTTCCCGGCCGGCGTTTTTCGCGGTAACGGGTGATGGGCAGTTTAACCGGCCAGGTCTGGATCATCGTCACCGCCATTTCCTCTCCCGCTGCATTGGTCAGGCGGACAATCGTGTCGGTGATCCGGTATTCTCCTTTTCCGGCAATCCACGCTACCTCGTAGCTCCCCTCCCATTTGAAGGGAACCATAATTTTGTGGCGGAGGTGGTATTCGGGCACCTCACCCAGCCAGTCGCCGGCCTCAACCGCATCGCCGGATTTGACCAGCGGCGTAAACGGCCAGACCGACGCCTTGTCGAGCGGAAAAGTGCGGGCGCCAGGTTCCAGAAATACCCCTTCCATTTTGTCGAGATCGTTTTGCAGGCCATCAAAATTGCGGGTCAGCAAACCGGGGCCCAGGCTCACTTCGAGCATCGATCCGGAAAAATGCACTTCCATGCCGCCACGAAAACCGCGGGTGGTTTCAAAAACCTGTGCAAAAGCCTTGTTTCCTTCGGTTTTAATCACCTCGCCCATGATCTCTTTTCCCTCGTGCTGAAAGAAACAGATCCCGTTCTGGATCAGCGGACCGTCGGAAACCGCTTCGACCAGGTTGCCCACAATGGCGGTTACTTTTCCTTTACTGATGATTGTTATATTTTCCATGTTCTATCATTTTATTCGGAATGGTTATTTTTCCGCATCATTTTTTCGACGACGAGCACCAGATCGACCTGCCTTTCAGGGTTAAAAACCTCTCTCCACCGCTCCAGCAGCAGCAACTGCTGAAAATATCCCAGGATCACGTTCACCGTAAAATATTCGAAACGGTTGATTTCGCCGATCGTATCCCAGCGAAGCCGGTCGATCTCCAGCTCCCGCTCCAGCAGATTGGTTTTCCCGGCAATAATTTCCAGCCGGGCGGCTGCCTCAAATTCAGAATGGATGATCTTCTGCGCCGTCGGATATTCGAGCAGCAGATCGTGGTAGGCGTTTCCTTTGATCAGCTGCTGCTTTTTCAGGTCAGGATTTTTTTCGGAGCGCCGGGCGGCCAGAAAGTTGAGCCGGTTTAACTCCGCTTCGCCCCATTTTTGCAGAAAAGGGTTGCCGGACTGCAGCAACTGGGCCAAATAGAGCTGCTGCAGCTTTTGCAGGATCTCTTTTTCGGAAAGTTCGCCCCGGTGAGTTTCCCGCCAGTGCACCAGCTTTTGTAAATAAGCGGGAAGCCGGCCCGCCGAGTCGCTGCCAAGGTGAAACCCCCCGGCAGGGATGACTGACGTCACCGATCTGGAGTTTGATTCCGCAGCTAAAAATGCCGCAACCGGACGATGATGGCGGGGAAGCTCCAACAGGCGCACCCACTCCAGCTCTTCGGGCGAAAGCAGTTCGGACAACCTCTCGGCCAACTGCGCCGGCGGCATAAAATCGGCCTGCGGGTTAAATTCCAGATCGGGCAATCCGGCGATGAAACTGTAATAACCCTTCATCACGGTTGGGAATTAAAGAGGAACTCCCTGATTTTGGGCCGCATCAGCGAAGCAAAGAAGGTTTTAAAATCCTCTTCGGTAAACGAAATTTTATAACCATCGGCTTCGTTCACCAGCTGAAAACCCTGTTTAAGCTGCGGCACCGGTTTAATCACCAGGTTTGAGGCGGCAACTTCGGAGGCCACGGCTTTAAAAAGCGGATCGAGTTTGTCGAGCATTTCCTCCGGCACCAGCGCTTCGACCCGGGTCTCCTGCCCGTTGCCGGGGCCCCAGTTACGGGCAATTTCGAGCACCATATCTTTTACAAATACCGGATCGCCGGTCAGCTGCCGGGCAATTGTTTTCGAAGTTTTGGCGGTAACCAGGTGGTTCACCTTCTGACGGGTGATTTCAATGACCTGCTCTGACACCGACTGTAGTTCGGCTTTCAACGCCGCATTCATTTGCTGCGCCTCGGTTTGGGCTTCTTCCAGCATCATCCGGGCTTTTTCACGCGCATCGGCAACGGTTTTTTCCGCTTCGGCACGCGCCTGGGCCAGTATCACATCGGCTTCTTTACGGGCTTTTGCAACGCCTTCGTTGTAAATATTTTCGGTCAGCTCTTTAATCTTGGTGTTCATATCGGTAATTATTTAGTTTTCAAAATATCGAGCAACGAGGTAATGAGGGTCTCTTTTTTCGGGGTGATGGCAAAAACCGG
>JARKOX010000091.1 GCA_029975525.1 Prolixibacteraceae bacterium
CTACAACGAGAACCAGTAACTAAATTTCAGCATAAAGAGATTTTGTGGCCCAACTCCCGAAATCCCCCTGAAACTATCGAGAATAGAGGGATTGTAGCCTTGTTCATATCGCGAACGGTTATGCGACCAGACGAAGTAGCAGGTAGATCCGGCTTTATATTCCCAGCGCAAAACAAAGTTTGACCGAAACTCCTGAAAATTGAAATCGGGGTTGGAAATATAAAAATCGGGGGTTCCGTTCCGGTCTTCATCCAGGTGCAGACGGCCATCCTCTTGCGACAAAATAGTAAGCGGGGAAAACCTCTCGCTGAGGTCACGGGCACCACTGTCGGCTACCTTGTTAAAGGAGCGGTACTGTCCGGTGGAGGCGTACGGGCTGCCATAAAGCTGCAACGACAGCTCGGGAGTCACAAAAAACTCGGCCCTCAGCGTGGTGTACAATGTTTTCCGGGCAATTTCCCCCACCAGGTATTTGGTTTCAGCAGTGGTAACCTTCCGGGTTACATACTGGCTGTTGTCGGAAACCACTTCATATTTGGTATTCGACGAAAGCTTAAAGCGGTCGCTCACCTGCCACCTGATTTTAAAATTGTATTCGTCAATTCCTGAAATACCGTCGTCAACCCACCGTCTGAAATAGCCGGTGCCCACAAAAACTTTTCGGCTGCTGTTGGTTTGTACAAAGAGGTCGCCGTTGGTAAAAGAGTCCATTCGCAACGAAGGTCCCCCCCGCAACTGGCGGGTGTCGACCCGGTTGACATATCGTGCAGCATAGAGGTTGATCTGCCACAGGTTGGTAAACTTCACCTTGGAATCCAGCCGTAACAGGTCTCCCGTATTTTCTCCGCCGTAACTCCACTGATGGCGCTGCAGGGCAGTTGCGCTGTAATTCCGGAAAATCCCTTTGGGCTTGTTCACCTGGTACGTAAATTCGGCCTCCTGACTGATCAGGTCGGCTTCGCGAAGATATCCCAGATCATTCAGCTCAACGCCGGGCGAACGCCAGCTCAGCTTTCCGGAAGCCCGGAATTTACCGCTCTGTTTGCCGCCCCGCAGTTCGCCTCCCCAGCCCGACAAGGTGGTCCGCTCAGGATCGAACTCCAGGTGTGCTGCATCGGGCCGCTGAAAATAGTGCCGCGACGACAACTGCAGCTGCGAAATGGCCGCTTTGCTCCCGGTAGTATGCGACCAAAAACTTTTCAGATCTACAAAATATTTCCGGTTTTTCCAGTTGTGCAGAAAATCGGTCCCTCCCACCAGCGATTTGTCGGGTAAAAAAGCGAGCTGTTCATCTTTGATCGACCGCAAAACAGAAGTAAACATTCCACCCAATACCGTATTGCCGTTGTTGAGATCCTGTTTCAGCCGCCCCACCGAATAGTTGGAAAACGGCTCCACCGCTTCACGAAACACCGTTTCAGCCGATGAAATGGTAGCTTCCTCACGGGCGGTGAGGCTGTTCACCAGGCCTACCGAAAGCCCCTTTTTACTTTTACCGGTCAGCTTCAAGGCACTGATGATCGAGGTGTTGCCCGGCTCCTGGGCCGTCTGTCCTGCTTCCAGGTAGGGGGAATAACTGGGGGCATGGCC
>JARKOX010000103.1 GCA_029975525.1 Prolixibacteraceae bacterium
TCTCCTCGCCTACCCTGTCAGCTACCTGCTGCGGTTGCCGAATGAAAAACGGCGGGTGCTGTTTATGGTTTTTGCCTTCGGAAACGTGGCGTACCTCGGAATTCCGGTGCTGCAGAGTGTTTATGGCGAGGGCATCCTGCCGGAAGCGGCCGTGCTGGCATCGGTCTATCTTTTTTGGCTGCTTACGCTGGCCATTTTTCTGGTCGATCTGCATGGCGGAGAGGAGGTGCATCTGCAGAAACTGGTGCGGGGACTCGTCAGAAATCCGCTGCTGATCTCGGTTTTTACCGGGCTGGCGCTGGTTTTTCTGAAAATAGAGATTCCGGTTGTAGCCACCCGCAGCCTTTCGATGCTGGCCGGGTCGGTAACTCCGGTGATCCTGCTTTCATTGGGAATTTTCCTGGGATTTCAACGGCTGGGCCATTTTCGCGAATGGGGTACCGTGGCGGTGATCTCCCTGCTGATTATGCTTCTCTTCCCCGGAATTTATTATGCCATCCTGGTTTACGCCGATTTCCCCGGCTTCAACTTCCGGGCTTCGGTACTGGACGCCGCCATGCCCATGGGGCTCACCCCTTATGCAATGGCCCAGCAGTACAAACTCGACGCACCGTTTACCGCCCGCATCGTGATGCTCTCCACGGCGCTCAGCCTGCTGGTAATTCCGCTGTGGATTATGATTTTAGGATAGCCATTCCAGGTGCACCTTTTCCAGCCGTCCGATGAAAACAATACGGTTTTCCTGCTTTGACCACACCAGGTCGCCTTCCGAAAGCTCCCAACTCCCGCCCACTCCCTGTAAAATGTATTCATAAGGTTCATCGCGGAAGGTGAGCACCCCTTTTACCCGAAAGATTTCGTTTTTGTAAACATCGAGCGTGTAGGAGAGCCAATCGGTAAAGCGCTCTTTTTCAACACCGGCGGGAATCGTAACCGTCCGCGCCTGGAGGTCGGCGTGCAGCCGGCGGTGTTTGGGGAGATTGACGTAGAATTTGGGAGTAACCATCAGGGATTCCGGGGAAAAGCTGCCGATATCACTCTTTTCAGCAAAGGAGATCTCACAGAACGGATTGACATTCCGGACTCGGGCAACCACGCTTTCCCGTTGTTTCCCCGTCACCCGGTCGGTTTTGGAGATTACGGCCAGATCGCACGAGGCAAGCTGTTTCAGTGAAATCTCCTGAACCGCGGAGGAGAGGAAGTTGATGCTGTCGACCAGGCATACCACCCCATTCAGCGTGTAAAGCTGCCGTACGTTTTCGTTTGCCCAAAAGGGGTGCACCACCGGCGCCGGATCGGCAACTCCGGTGGTCTCGATCAGCAGATGGCCTACCGATGGGAACTGTTGGACCAGCTCCTGCAGCACCAGCTCGTATTCGTTGGAAATGGTGCAACAGATACAGCCGTTGCGCAACTCAAACATCCGGCTGGCATCCACGCCTTTGATCAGCCGGGTGTCGACGGAAACCTCTCCAAATTCATTTTCCACCAGCGCAAACCGGATGTCGGGAAACTTCCGGAGCACTCCGTTGATGAAGGTCGTTTTGCCGGCTCCCAGAAAGCCGGTGATCACCGTAACCCGGATTTTTTGTTTTTCGTCCATTTTTGAGAACCGCAGAAGATTGTCAGAAAATGTTAAAAAGCTTCAGGATCATCAGCAACAAAGCCAGGATGAGCACATAACGCACATACTTTGCCCCGCCGCGGATGGTAAATCTGGCGCCGGCCCACGCGCCGGCCATGTTGCCGACAGCCAGCGTCAGCCCCGACACCACGTCGACCTGCCGGCCGGCAAAGAAGATGGCCAGCGCCACCACGGTGTACAACAATACAATAAAAAGTTTGATTCCGTTGGCTTTGACCAGGTCGTAACCACATCCCAGCACCAAGCCGGCCAGCAGGAAAAAGCCCACGCCAACCTGGATAAATCCGCCGTAAAAGCCGATGAGAAAGAAGATCAGATACTGGGTTGCCGTGGGTTTGGCCACGATTGCCCCGGCCCGTCCCTTGATCCAGGCTTCGGGATTGACCAGCACCGTCAAAAGCATCAGCACCATCACCCCGCCGATGATCTTCTCCAGCAGCGCCGTGTGGATCTCTACCGCGAGCAAAGCTCCGGCCAGCGAACCGGCCATCGCCGGAAGGGCCAGCTTGTAATCGGTTTTCAGACTGAAAATTTTCTTCTGCTGAAAAAGTCCGACTCCTACCATACTTTGCAGCAGGATGGCTACCCGGTTGGTGCCGTTGGCCACGTTGGCCGGCAATCCCAGAAACATCAGCATGGGTAATGCCAGCACCGAACCGCCGCCGGCAACTGTATTGATAAAACCCGCGACAAAACCTACCCCTACCACGGCAATCACAAAATACCACTCCATAAACAATGGTTAAAGCAAGGGTAAATGTAGCAAAAGCTGGGAAAATCGCGCCATACCTTTTATCCGGCAAAAGCGATGAAAGGGGAAACCAGGGGAATGGAAGAGGCTGGAGTAATATTCGGGCTAAAACTTTTGGGCGGCCATTTTTTTCTGAATGCTTCCGATCTGTTTGGGCGTCAGGCGGCCATTGTGAATGAGCAGCGTGTAGCGCAGCACCAGCGGCGTGACGGTGGAAACTGGCACTGTTTTATTGCCCGGAAAGACGATATTTTGCATGCTTTTCTGCCGGCGCAGAATCCACGGCTGCGGGTAGCCGGGGTTTTTCGGATGATCGAGGATCACGACGCCAAATGGCTGGTTTCCGGCTTCTCCCTGGCTGGAAACATTGACATATCCGGGCGATTCGACAGCTGTGTTTTGCGGCGTTACCTTTCCCGAAGGTCCGGAAAATGCCACGTCGGCAGGCAGCACCATGCGCACGGAAAAACCGCTGTAACCTTTTTCGTCTTCCGAGCCGCCGATGGAGAGTCCCTCTTCGAGGGCCAGCAGGCTGATGGTAAAATCGATACGCCGGAAGTTGCCGGTCCGCGGATAGATAACCACTTCGCTGTTTTCTTTCAGATAGGGCGTTTCCCCTTTCTTCCAGAGGGGGGATTTCCACTCCACTTCACTTTTCAGCAGTGCGTTACCGTTGCGGCGGGCCAAAAATTCAACCTCTGTCACTTCCTGCTCAAAGTCGCGGATTTCCCACGGGTCGCCAATCCGCTCGCCGTTGATCCACACCTGGTGCCAGGCCCAGAATACTCCCCGGTGATGCAAATGGTCGGCCGGAAAATCTTCGGAAATAATCTGTCCGTTCAGCCCCCAGACCGGATGAAAATAGTGACACCGGCTGTAGCGGCCGTCAAGCGATTTCGGTTCGGTCTGGTAATAGATCACCTCTTTTCCCTGTTCGGTAAACAGAATCCCTTCGTCGGTCTGGAGCATTTCAATTTGCCCGGAGCCGGCCAACGGAAGCACTATCAGCAGAAAGAACCAAAATCGCCTGTTCATCGCCTTATTTTTTCTGAATTAAGCGTACGATTCCGAAAACAGCCCACCGCAGCAGGCCGGCCAGCAGGTAAATAACCACTGCCAGCAGCAGCACGATGGGAAGTTGTCCGATCAGTTCGCTCCATTCGGTTTTATACTTTACTATGGAATAAATATTCAGCCCGAAAGCTGCCACAAAACAAAGGATAAAAACCCAGATTTCCCGTTTTATCCGCTTATTTGAAATAACAATGTCCTTCATAACAGCAAAATGGTATTGGTTAAAGATCTTTTTCCATTACATATTCGGCCGGCCACTCCAGAATCTGGTTCGTGTCCATTGCCTGGAGGCCCAGCAGGGCGGCCACCGTCGCGTGGTAGCCTTCGCGGAGCAGGTTTTTCCAGGGTTTACCGTTTCGGATGGCTTGTACGTAACCAACCAACTGCAGGAAGGTGTCGTTGTTGTCGTAAGGTGCAATAATCTGCCCCCGGTAAGGCACCGCAGTTTCGGGCACCCACGACGCCCCTCCGATGGGAATGGTTTCGAAGATCCCTTTTTCGATGCTGTGGAGGAGCTGCCGGATTCCCGGCGCTGCCGGCGGGTTTTCGGAGTAGATGCGGTTGATTTCCGGTTCGATGGTGCCCTTGTCGCCCTGGATCTGCTCTTCCAGTCCATAGTGTTTATTGGCAATCATCGAATCGTAGAGACATTTTACGCCGTTGTCGTAATCGTAAACCAGCGCCACGTGGTCGTACACTTCGCGGCCGTCGTTCCAGTAACAGATACTCCCCGACCCCATTACGCGGGTAGGAATTTTGTCGAGGAACCAGTTGGCCACCTGAACCTGATGTGAGGCCAGTTCAGTCATCAGACCGGCTGAATATTCGGTGTAGAGGCGCCAGTTGATTTTGCGTTCCAGCTCGGGTGACGGCACGGCGCGCCGCCAGTTGCTGTTGCGGTGCCAGTAGGCGCGGACCTGGGTGATCTGTCCGATTTCACCGGCACGAACCCGGTCGAGGGCGTTCAGGTAAACCGGGTTAAAGAGCCGCTGATGGCCGATCTGCAGGATCTTTCCGGTCTCTTTCTGGACATCCACCATCCATTTGGAATCTTCGAGGGTGCGGGCCATACTTTTTTCGCAGAACACATGGATGCCGGCTTTCAGGAAATCGACCACCACGTGGGCATGCTCGTGAAGCGGCGTGGCAACAATCACCCCGTCGAGGTCTTTCATCTCCAGCATTTCGCGGTGGTCGTAAAATGCTTTGGCTTTCCCAGCGGTAAGTTCGATTGCCCGTTTATAGTTGGGTTCGTAATTGTCGCATACTGCAATAATTTCCACATTTTCAATTTGCTGCATGTTCATCAGCAAGGCGCGTCCGCGGTCGCCAACCCCTACCACGCCGATCCGGACACGGTCAGAAGGGGCCATCGCGCTGCCGTCGGATCCTGCAAAGGCTTTCATCCACGGAATGGAAGCCAGGAAAGTGGTTGCCCCGGCAAATACGGACATCTCTTTCAGGAACTCCCTTCTGTTTTTTAAGTTATTTTCCATTTATTTAATGTTATTACTCCGTTTTTGAATTGATAATCTTCTTTTCGGCAACTCCTTCTTCCGAAAAAACAACCTCCAGCAACTCGCTATCCTCCAGTTTGGAAGCTAACAATTGCCGCCGGGAGTGATCCATAACCAGCCACGTGGTTGATAGCACTTCGCCCCACACGGCCGACCGGGTTTTTACCGCAACCAGCTGCCGGCCGGCAACTGCGTTCCCGGTGTGCGGGTCGATGAGATGGCTTCTGACCGAACCATCCTGCCGGTCGCTGTTGAGCACGGTTCCCGACGAGGTGATAAACTGGTCCCTGACCTGAAACTGATGCAGGATTTCGCCGGGCCGCAGCGGGTTGGGAATGCCTACCGGCCAACAGTTGCCGGCCGGATGTGTTCCGAGCGCCAGTACCGAACTTTCCCCAAAGCTGATAAAAGCCTGTTTAACCTGCTGTTTGTCGAGCAGAAACCTGGCCTGGTCGAGGGCAAAACCTTTTCCCACGGCGCCAAAGTCGAATTCCACGGCAGCTGTTTTGGTAAGCCGGCGCGCCGCAGCGTCCCAGCTGATTTTACCGAACCCCGAATCGTTGCGGGCTTCTTCAATTTGTGCGGGGGTGACGGCTGCTCCTTCGCGGCGGTGTTTCCACAAAGCGGTGAGCTTCCCCAGCGTAACATCGAATACCCCGTCGGTGAGCCGGTAAAAATCGAAACAGCGCTGGAGAATATCCCAAAGCGTGTCGTCGGGTGCAAACGGTTCTCCGACCGGCAGCCGGTTGAGCTGACTCACCGGCGATTCGGGCAGGTAGCGGCTCAGTAACGCCTCCAGCTGCAGGATTTCATTGCGCAGGGCGACAAAAACCCTTTCGGAAAAGTCCGTTTCAGGATGGATCAGCACCACGTCGCACCGGGTGCCCATCGCAAAGAAAGAGTTGTTATAGTATAAAACCTGTCCCACCTATTGCAACAGTTTTTCGAGCAGCCATTGTTGCGAAAGAGTGCGCTGTTCGGGAAACGTCCAGTGTTGTGTTTCCTGGAAAACATGCAGCTCCTTCGGCGCCTTGATTACGTTGTAGGCGGCATACATCGAAGTGGGCGGGCACACATTGTCGTTGTAGCCCCAGCTGTACCAGCCGGGCACTCCGACAAAACGTGCAAAATTGACGACATCGTAATATTTTGAGACGGCAACTTTTTCCGGTTTATTGGTATATCCGTTTTTGAACAGATGCGGCCAGCCTCCTGCCCTTCCGCTGAGATAACCGGGGAGGTCAGACAAGGCGGGATAAAAGGCGGCAAGGTATTTCACGCGGCTGTCGAGCGCCGCGGTGATGATCGACAGGGCACCTCCCTGACTGCCGCCGGTGACGGCCAGGTTTTGTCCGTCAAAATAGTCCAGACCGGCAATAAAATCGATGGCACGCACGCAGCCCAGATAGACGCGTTTGTAGTAATAGTTGTCACGGTCGTCGAGTCCGATGGTCCAGTAACTTTGCAGGGCAGCCGCGCGTAGGTCGTCATAAACTACCTGCGGCAGGTTGACCGGAATACCGTGAATACCGATCTGGAAAGTGATTACGCCGCGTGAGGCGTTGTCCAGGTCGCCGGAATAGGGTCTTACCCCGGCTCCGGGAACCTGCAGGAGAGCTGGATATGTTCCGGCCTTTTTCGGTTTACAGAGGATGCCGTAAATTTTTCCGGAAATATTGTCCAGCTGAACATGGTAAACATCGACGGTTTCCGTGCATCTTTCGGGCAGGAGGGTGAGCACCGGTTTGACCGGCACCTTCTTCAGCTCATTTTTGGCATTTTCCCAAAACTCGCTGAAATCCGCCGGAAGCGTCGTGGTTGGTTCAATTTTTTCGGGCGAAAAACCAGCGGTGGCATACGAGGAATATCGCTTCCCGTCTACTTCCACCCAGGCTGTCAGACGAAGGAATCCGGGATCTTTCATCGTACCGGTTTTGATCTCCAGCGCACCTTTTTTCAGGCTTTCGGAACCGCTTTTTTCAGCCTTCATCAGTTCCGGGCCATATTCATAATTTACGGTTACCCCGTCCAGCGAAACGTTATTTTTTAAAACCCGGACGGTAAATTCCGGGCGGTCACCTTTTTGATAGGTCCAGTCGGAACGGTCGGGCGTAACCATAACCTGCACCATCTCTTTGACAGGCTGGGCGATTACCCGACTGCCAACCAGGCACAAAAGCAACAAAAACAAAAAACGGATTTTCATTTTCTCCAGTTTTTTTGAGTCAAAAACAAAAAGGCTGTCCGAAAAGGAAGAGCAAAACCACCACTTCCCAGCCGATCCTGCACATCGGCATTTTTGCCGCAAGAAGTCGGTTGAGAGGTGTGTGCCCAATTACTTTCCGGACAACCCGCACTTAATCTTTAGTATTTAAAAACTTTTCCACCGGCAAGCACCTGCTTGCTTTTGGGATCGAAAGTTACCGGCAGGCCGGTACGGTAAGCTGCGTTGGCCATGATACAGGCGATCGCATGGTTATATCCGGCTTCAACCGGTGCATTGGTCAGTTTACGCGAACGTATACATTCCATCCAGTTGAGCATGTGCGCCGACGTCATCGAGTCTCCGCTGGTATTGGCAGCTGTTTCCACCGTTACTTTGGGCAGTTCGTAAGGCTGCAGCAAGTTGGCTTTCAGCCCCATTGCCTGCGCTTCTTTTTCGCGCAACCCGCCTTCGGGAGTCACCAGGTTGGTGTCCAGGTTCAGCATGCCGCCGTTGGAATAGTAGAGTTCTTTGGTTCCACCGGCCGAATTGCTGAATCGCGAAGAGTAGACCACCTGGAAACCTTTCGATTTGTCGTTGAGCGGACCGTAATCAAAGACCGAAGTTAACGTGTCGGCATTGGTACGGCCGTCTTTCCACTGGTAGATTCCGCCGTTGGTAACCACGCTGCGCGGGTAGGGCAAATCGGTAAACCAGTGAACGGTATCGATCTGGTGACACATCCACTGTCCGGCAATTCCGGAAGAATAGGGCCAGAACAGGCGATATTCCAGATATTTGCGGGGATCCCACGCTTCATGGGGCCGGTTCATCAGGTAGCGTTTCCAGTCGGTATCGCTTTCTTTGATCGAGGCGCACAGTTCGGGGCGTCTCCAGCGTCCGGGCTGGTTCACGTTCCAGCTCATTTCCACCATCACAATGTCGCCGAATTTTCCCGATTTGATATATTCGTTGGCGGCATGGTAGTTGGGCGCGCTGCGGCGCTGCGAGCCGATCTGCACCACAATTTTGGCTTCCTTAACCGCTTTCAGGGCGACGTTGGCGTCATCCATTGTTTCGGCAAAAGGTTTTTCGCAGTATGCATCTTTTTTGGCTTTGGCTGCTTCGGCCAGGTGGAGGGCGTGCTGGAAGTCGGCGGTACTGATGATCACCGCGTCGATATCTTTTCTGTCGTACAACTCATCGTTGTTGCGGCAGAGCGCCACATCCCATCCGGCTTTTTCCTTGATGAAAGCTTTTCCTTCGTCGCGGCGACGGTTCCAGATGTCGGAAAGGGCAACCATTTCGAAGTTCATTTTCTGGGCATGGTCCATAAAGCAGGGAAACAACGAACCGCGGAAACGGTCCGAAAACCCTACGACACCTACGCGCACCTTTTCATTGGCGCCAATGATGTTGCCATAACTTTTGGCACTGAAGCCATGCGCACCAATGATAACGCCGGCAGTTCCGATGGCACTCTTTTTAATAAAGGATCTTCTTGATTCTTCCATCTCTATCTGATTTTAATGGTTAGTAAATTCGTTTTAGCTGGTTATTTTATTACAGTTTTGGTTCCCAACCGGGTTCGTAGTCGCGGCTCCACAGTTTCATGGCGTCGCGGTCGAAAATGCGGCCGGTAACAGAGTCCACCTCAAATCCTTTTCCGATGCGGGAAGCGATGTTGGCATAATGGGTAAGCATCTGGCTGATGGCTCCTTCATCGATCGGAGATTTGAGCGTTTCCTTGCCCCGGATGGTCTCGAAGAAGTTGACCACGTGGATGGTTGACATATCGCCCCCGCCGCCCAGGGCGGTGCCGGCTTCCTGTCCGCCGCCGCGGCGCTCGCGGATCAGTTTACCACTCCGGTCATAGAGTTTGTATCCGCCACGATCAACATATACCGACCCGTTGGAGCCGTAGATAATGGTTCCGCGGTCTGATCCGTAGGTTTTATGTCCGTTGCGCGATTTGCCGTCCCATTTGATGATTTTGTCTCCGCCAAAGCGGAAGGTGGCGTCCATGGTGTCGTACATGGTCCAGCCGTCGTCGGGGAAGTGTCTTTTGGCAGCTTCCACTTCTACCTGCTCGGGATAGACGACCTGAAGCGCCCACCGGGCAATGTCGAGTTCGTGGGTGGCGTTGTTACCGGTTTCGGCGGTTCCGTAAGTCCAGCCATACCAGTGCCAGTTGTAATCCCACGTGTCATGCATGTATTCCTGTCGTGGTGCAGGTCCCTGAAACAGCTCCCAGTCGAGACCTTCCGGAACCAGTGCTTTTTTCGGAACCGGAACTTCACCGCGGGTGTTGGCATAAAAGGCTACGGCTTTATAAGGCGTTCCGATTATACCGTTGTGAATTTCGGTGATAATTTCGATCGATTCGGGAGCGGAACGTTGCTGGTTGCCCATCTGGACCACCTTCCCGTATTTTTTCTGAAATTCGACCAGCAGTTCGCCTTCGCGCGGGTTGTGGCTGCACGGTTTTTCGACGTAAACGTGTTTGCCGGCCTGCAAAGCCATCCAGGTTCCCGGCGCATGCCAGTGGTCGGGGGTGGCGTTGATCAGCACATCCACCTTCGGGTCGGCCAGCACTTTCCGGATATCATTTTCCAGCTTGGGCTTGTTGTCGACCAGTTTGGCGAAACGGGCTGCCGCCTTTTCGCGCTGACTTTTCATTACATCACACAGGTAGACCAACTCCACATTGCTCGACTTCAGCGAGACGGGTTCGGTAAAAGCGCCCAACCGGCGGCCAAGGCCGGCAATTGCCACCTGCAGGCGGTCGTTGGCGCCGATAATGCGCGAATAACTACGGGCAGACATGCCACTGGCCACGCCGCCTACGGAAACAAGGGCTGTTCCGGCGGTTACCTTCTTCAGGAAATCTCTTCTGTTTTGTGCCATTTTTATTTAAAAGAAAAATTAATGTCGAATTGCCGGCAGACCAGCTCAGAGGTCGGCTTGCCTTTCCTTGTCATTTTTAAAACCTTGACGTGGAATCTGCTATTTAATCTCCCGGATTTTGATACTCCGGAACTGAACCCGGTCGTTGTGGTCCTGCAGCAGGATGGGGGTCTCTTGCATCATGGCAAAGTCATTGATTTTGGAGAATTTACTTTTGGCAACTGCAGCCCGGAACGCCTCTCCTCCCCGCTCAAACTCCAGGATTTTGCGGCCATTCAGCCAGTGTTCAACCCGATTGTCGGGATAAACCACTATCCGGCCCTGGTTCCACTGACCGGGTTTGTTTACAAAACGACCTTCCTTTTCAGCCGGAATCAGATCGTAAAGTGAACCCAGCTTGCGGTTTCCTTCAATGCCGTTTTTGGCGTCGGGATGCTTTTCGTCGTCAAGAATCTGGTATTCCAGCCCCACTGTTGCCCCGCCATTTCCTACAAAATATTTCAGGCCGCTGTTGGCGCCTTCCGAAAGATTGAAGTCAAATTTCAGTTCAAAAGCTTTGAATTTGTCCACCGTGACGATGTCGCCACCTCTTTTGCCGGCCAGTTCGTCTTTGGAAAGAACTGTCAGGTTGCCATCCCGGATCACCCAGCCCTGTGCGGGAAATTGGTCAGCTTGGACGCTGCGCCATCCGTTGGAAGTTTCTCCGTCGAAAAGCAGGCGAAACCCTTGTTTTTTCTCCGGATCGCTGAGCTGGTTGGCAACAAAATTGGCCACATAAATATCGTCAAATGGAGCCGGTTTCAGATTTTTGGTTTGGATGCGGATATTTTTCCAGCGGATTTTTTTGCCCTCTTTCTCTTTGCTGTTTCCGATGGAATGAACCTGCAGGGCAATAAAACCGGTCGGCGTCATGTCGTCAATTACCCAGGCTGCCGGAACGCCGTTCAGCCAGGTGCGGATAGAATTGCCGATACATTCGATGCGATAGTGGTTCCACGCTCCCAATTTAAAAGCCGGTTTGGCTGCCGGATTCAGTTCGAGCGTGTAAAGCCAGCCGCGGCGGGCTTCATCGTAAATACCGCCCGACCAGGCACGCGCCGAAGGATCAACCTCGCACTGGTAGCCATGCACCCGCCCGTTGTTATATTCCGGTTTACTTTCACTCCGGAACTGGATTCCTGAATTCATGTCCGACTCGACCAGCAGGTCAACTTCAAAAATAAAATCAGTATAGTTTTTTTCAGTAACCAGAAAGGAGTTTGGGGTATTCATCACGGTAGTACCGACGATCTCTCCATTAATTACTTCGTACTTGGCCTGGCCGTTTAGCTGCTTCCATCCTTTCAGATCTTTTCCGTTGAACAGGTTTTGCCACCCTTTGTCTTTTTCCGAGGCTACACTGCTTATTGCAAATGCGACAAATCCCAATAAGGCTACTAATTTATTCATGGTTAATAGGTTGTTTAATTTTATTAAGGTTTAAAAAAATTCCGTGTACGATAACGACACTCACAAAATTAATTATTTTTTGTAGCGACGATAAATGTTGCACAACACAAAACACGGAATAGCTTCTTTATCCAAACCGGTGGGACTGTCAAAAACCAATTACCAAGAACAAGTAAGTAACTTACTGATAACAAATTAAGCTTACAACCACCATCAAAAAGGCGGTTTATAAAAAAGAGCGGAAAAGAAAAATATTGGCGGACAGCAATACACTATCCTTCTGAAAAGTTCAGGGGTGACTAAAAAATGTGTTTGGGGGCTAAATCGTATCGTTAAAGATCTTAAACGGCAGCCGCCGTTCGGATCAAAGAGGCTCCGGAATTCAGCGTGCGCCGGGATCGACTGTTTTGGACGCCCGTTTGCGATCGTTTTCATCGAGCAGGATTTTTCGCAGGCGCATCGACTTCGGGGTGATTTCAATGTATTCGTCGGCCGCAATGTACTCCATGGCTTCTTCCAGCGAAAACCGGACCGGCGGACTTAAAATCGCCTTGTCGTCGGAACCGGAAGCCCGCATGTTGGTCAATTTTTTGGTGCGTGTTACATTCACCGTCATGTCTTCCATACGGGTATTTTCTCCAATTACCTGGCCGGCATAAACATCCTCGCCGGGGTAGATGAAGAAGCTGCCGCGATCCTGCAGTTTATCGATCGAATAAGCAATTGCAGTCCCTGTTTCGAGGGCGATCAGCGATCCGTTACGACGAACGGTCAAATCACCTTTCCAGGGTTCGTAGCCTTTGAAGCGGTGCGCCATGATGGCTTCTCCTTCGGTGGCGGTGAGCATCTGGTTCCGCAAGCCGATGATTCCGCGTGCCGGAATCGAAAAATCGAGATGCGAACGGTCGCCTTTTACCTCGATGTTGCTGATTTCGCCTTTCCGCTGGGTGACCAGATCGATCACTTTACCGGAAAATTCCTCCGGAACCTGAACGGTTAGCGCTTCAATCGGCTCATATTTTTCGCCGTCGATCTCTTTGGTCAGCACCCGCGGCTGTCCGACCTGTAATTCATATCCCTCGCGGCGCATGGTTTCTATCAGGATGGAGAGGTGCAAAATTCCCCGCCCGTAAACCATAAAAGCGTCGGCCGAGTTGGTATCTTCCACTTTCAGCGCCAGGTTTTTTTCGATTTCGCGGTAGAGCCGCTCGCGCAGCTGGCGCGAAGTGACGAAAGTGCCTTCCCGTCCGAAGAAGGGAGAATTGTTGGCGACAAACACCATGCTCATGGTCGGTTCGTCCACCTTCATGTAAGCCAGTCCTTCCGGGTTGAGTGGATCGGCAATGGTGTCGCCGATTTCGAAATTTTCCAGCCCCAGCACCGCACAGATCTCACCCGAACGAACCGGCAACTTGGTCTTCTCTTTGCCCAGTCCTTCAAACAGGTAAACCTCTTTCATCGTATTTTTTACGACTGTTCCGTCGCGTTTAACCAGCGCAACCTGGGTGCCCGGGACCAATGTGCCACGGCTGACCCTTCCCACCGCAATACGTCCCTGGTAAGAGGAGTAATCCAGCGATGTGATGCGCATCTGCAGGGTTCCTTCCACCTGTCGGGCAGGCGGAATGTGCGCGATGATCATGTCGAGCAGGCAGCTGATATCTTCCGTAGGATTTCGCCAGTCGGAGCTCATCCAGCCCTGCTTCGACGATCCGTACACCGTCGGAAAGTCGAGTTGTTCCTCGGTAGCATCGAGGCTGAACATCAACTCAAACACTTTTTCGTGGGTCTCTTCGGGATTACAGTTGGGTTTGTCAACCTTGTTGATCACGACAACCGGCTTCAACCCCAGCTGCAAGGCCTTTTGAAGCACAAAACGGGTTTGGGGCATCGGGCCCTCAAAAGCGTCTACAATCAAAAGTACACCGTCGGCCATATTGAGGACCCGTTCAACTTCCCCGCCAAAATCGGAGTGGCCCGGGGTATCGATAATGTTGATTTTTACGTCTTTGTACCTGACGGAAACATTTTTGGACAAAATGGTGATTCCGCGTTCCCGTTCCAGTTCGTTGTTGTCGAGCACCAATTCCTGAACAGCCTGGTTGTTGCGAAAAAGCCGCACCTGATGCAGGATCCTGTCGACTAAGGTGGTCTTGCCGTGGTCAACATGTGCGATCACAGCCACATTTCTGATTTCTTCCATGTAAATTGTTATTGGGGCACAAAAATAAAAAAGTTTTTGGGGACTCTGATCATTTATTACCTGCTAACCCATCTTCGGCCTGAAGGTTTAACAAAAAAGAGAAGTGATTTCATCTGCCACACGGCGAAGACGATCAGACCGGGGCGGTACAACACTGACCGGCCCGTTAATCCGGAAAAATAAGTTGTGCAGAATAACTTCGGCGGAACCATCCAGGCTACGCCAGCCATTCTGCACAACACATTATCCGTCAGGACGATTTGCGCCTCAGCCGGACGGGCAGCTTACTCCCGGAATTTGGCGGTGGCTTCCCGGAACCACGACAAGTCGGTGCCCCACGATGGATTGGCCCGCTCGCCCATCCGGAATTCGAGCGTTCCTCCGTTCATAATTTCCTCATGGGTGATCCAGGCCCGGTTCAGCTCCTGCCCGTTGAGCCGGGCCGACTGGATATATTTGTTCTTTTTTGAACAATCTTTGGCTTTCACAGTAAATTTCTTTCCGTCAGGTAAACGGATGGTAATTTCTTCAAAAAACGGGCTTCCGATGGCATAAAGTCCGGTGCCGGGAGTAACCGGGTAAAATCCCATGGCCGAAAAGACATACCACGAACACATCGCCCCACCGTCTTCGTCACCCGACAACCCAAGCGGACTGTCATCGAACCACATCTCCATCACTTCGCGGATGCGGCGCTGTGTTTTCCAGGGTTGTCCGGCATAATTGTAAAGGTACGGGACATGAAAAGCCGGCTCGTTACCTGCCGGGAACATCCCGTTCAGGCCCGATGCATCGGGGAATTGTCCCAAAAACTGCCATTTGGCGATCCCAGTCGGCTCGTTAAAAAGCGCATCCAGCCGTTCGGAAAATTTTTCGCTGCCCCCCATCAACTCCATCAGTCCCGGGATATCGTGCATCACGTTGAAGGTCCAGATCCACGAGTTGTTCTCGGCGAAATACATGCGGGCGCCAACGCCTCCCGACAATTTTGGGTTGAAATTTTCAACCCAGTTTCCGTCGGCTTTTTTGGGCGACATAAAACCGGTTGCCGGGTTGTACACCTGGCGGTAATTCTGCGAACGCGCCATAAAATAGCGGTAGTCGCCGGGTTTGTTCAACGCCTTGGCCAGCTGCGCCAGGCACCAGTCGTCGTAACTGTGTTCGAGCGTAAGCGCGACGGCCTGGCGTTTTTCGAAGCCATGAACCAGCGGAACGGTTTCTTCTTCCTCTTCGGCCAGCGCCGGATACCATCCTTTTTCATGATAGAACGAGTCGAGCACGCACATTGGCCCGCTGCGCCAGGGTAACATGGTTGCTTCCATCGCGTTTTTCCTCAGCCCCTCGTAAGCTTTTTCCACATCGAAACCGGCGATGCCCTTCTGGTAGGTGTCCCACACCAAGGCGGCCGAATGAAAACCGATCATGGCCGGATAATCGCCGTAAAACTGGGGAAAGCCGGGCATCCAGCCACTCTGCTCGAACATATCGACATAAGACTGTACCATCGCGGCTTCCATGCCGGGATCGAGAATCAGCCGCAGCGGGTGCAGCGAACGGAAGGTGTCCCAAAGCCAGTCGTCAACATAAAAAGGGGCGCTGCCCGCATGTACCTGGCGATCGTAGCCGCTGAAATAGCGTCCGTCCTCCGATATGTCGACCATCCGTTCGTAGGAGCGGTAGAGGCAGGTGTAGAAAATACGTTTTTGCCGTTCAGTGCCTCCTTTTACGCTGATCCGCCCGAGGGTGGCTTCCCAAATTTTTTCGCTCTCGGCCTTGACCTGGTCAAACGTTTTGCCTGCTGTTTCCCGGGTCAGGTTGGCACGGGCCTGCTCTTCATCGATAAAAGAGATTCCGATCCGCACTTCGACCGGCTGGCCGGTTTCGGCAAAACCGGCATAAGCGCCAATGCCGGCGCCGCTTTTTTGGGCTGAATTTTCTTCCACTTCACTCTTGCCAAAGGTTCCGAAAGTGTTGAACGGCTGGCTGAATTCCGCATAAAAATATTGCCGCACTCCCTGAAACTCTTCCCATCCCGAGATAACCCGGTCCGGAGCAATTTGCAGCGACGAATTCCTCTGCGTACGAAAAACGACTTTGTTCTGCTCTTTTTCAGAAAACCGGAACCGGTAGATGACCGCTCTTTCGGTAGTCGTCCAGTCGGCCGTAATTTCATGATCTTCCAGAATCACCTGGTGGTACCAGGGATGCAGCTCTTCGAGGTCATGGTCGTAAACTGCCGCATTCAGGGCTTTGTCGGGACTGACTGCGCCGCTCACCGGCATGAGCTCGGTTACGTAGCTGTTTCGGTACGCCGGCATATTCACCACAAAACCGTAAATTTTATCGGAAAGATAACGGTCGCCGAGGCCGGGTTTGGTAACCGGAAACACTCGGATCATACTGTTGGGGCGGTGGACAGTCGGAGGTTTGGTGGTAAGCAGCGGCGAAACGCCTCCAATGTTCGGATCGACATACCGGGAAACCTTTTCACCGGTGCAGGCTGAAACAACTGCTGCTAAAAACAAAAAACGGAATAATCGGATTTTCATTGGGATAAGTTTTCAAAGTTTGTTGGGAAAGAATTTATTTGGGCAGATATCTTTTCAGTGAAGCATTTTCATTTCATAACATTCAGGATGAGTTAATACCGGTTTTCGTAAAAATAGCAAGAAAGTGTTAAGTAGCTTCCTGCTTCCGCCTTCTCCGGCCTTTTTTGATCAAATATTTTAAAAAGATCCTCCAACTTCTGGCTGAAAGTTAAATTTCAGGCGCTTTAACCGGCAATTTGCCGGAATAAAAATTCTACATTTGAAAAGTGTACCATTTCAATTTGTCTGCGTATGAAAACCATCGTAACAACGATCCTGGCTGCTGGGCTGATCTTTATGGGAACCTTTCCGGGCAGGGGCCAGGAGAGGCTGCTGCACGGAAAAGTAACCGTTTTCGACAGCATTCCGCTCTCCAATGCCCGCGTGAAGGTTAAAAGTACCAAACAGGTGGTTTTTACCGATTCGGTGGGGTTGTTTTCGGTGCAAATCGGGAATATCGACAAGCTGCTGGTGCAGGCACGGGGCTTTTACAAGCAGGGTGTCAAAATTGAGGAGCCGGTGAAATATGCACTGGTCAACCTGACGATTATTCCCGGGGAGAAAAACCTGGACATCGCCATCGGATACGGGCACATAAAAGACCGCGACCGGCTTTTTGCCGTCTCTTCGCTGCACAACAAAAATTTCGATTTTTCGACCTACCGTGATATTTACGATGCGATTGTCGGCCGTTTTCCGGGGGTAACCGTGCGTGGAAAAGAGATCCTGATCCGCGGGTCAAAAACATTTACCGGCAGCGAGGCCGCCCTGCTGGTGGTAGACGGGATGATCGTCGACGAAAATACGTTCGGAGCCATCTCGCCCAACGACGTTGAAAATATCAATGTGCTGAAAGACGGCAGCTCGGCAATCTACGGATCGCGGGGCGCCAACGGCGTGGTGATTGTCGAAACCAAACGGGGCAAATAATGAACTTTCCCGGCGCACCAGGCGCTTCTCTTGCGCAGGGATAAACCGGGATCCGCTTCATTTCGCAGATACAACCAACCGATATTCAGAAATCCTAAAAAATAGACGTGTGAAAAAAGAGCTTAACCGACGGAAGTTTATCAAAACTACAGGAGTCGTTGCCGCCGGACTGGCGCTGGCTCCTTCGGCAGCGCAGGCGACACCCGCCTTCGATTCGAAAGGGCTGCCCACCGCTGTTCTGGGAAAAACCGGCATCCGAATCCCGCGGATGGTGCTGGGAACCGGCAGCCGATTTATGGCCATTGAAGAGGACAAAGGGCTTGAAATCCTGGAGTACGCCCTTGACAACGGGCTGTATCACTGGGATACCGCCAACATTTACAAAAACGAGGTACAATTCAGCGAAGAGCGGCTGGGGAAAATATTAAAATCGCGCCGCAGCCAGGTTTTCCTCTCCACAAAAGTTTCCGAACGCTCC
>JARKOX010000106.1 GCA_029975525.1 Prolixibacteraceae bacterium
GCGGTTAAAAAACTTGTCCTGGACAAGAAGTAAATAAAGTTTCATAGTTATTTTTCGGGGATCGCCAACCGGCGGTCCCCTTTTTTTATCTCCGACAAGATCAGCTGCTCCCCGCCGAATACACCTCTTTTTTTTTAAAAAAGGGTAGTCTGGTAAAACCAAAAACCATTTACTCCGGACCTGAAAAGGTTGCGCCAAACCGCTTCCGTCGATCCTTGTGCCGGCTACCCTGCTGACGCCGCCTTTCTATCCAAAAGCCATCTAAAAAGATGAGCATCAGTATTTTCCAATTTTGGGAATACCAAAGTATTATTTGGAGTTTCCGCTGAAGCCAACACGCACAACACGCACATTTTCAATGACTTAAAAACATGGCAGTCTTTTTGATAGGGCTACCTGCCTGCAAATCCCTAAAAAACAGTGGCTAACAGGTTTTCGGCCCAAAAGGGCAACGGTTGTGGAGGCCGGCCGCCAACGAAAAAGATTTGCGCGATTGGCCAAAAACACGTAACTTTTTCTAACGGATTTAAAAATTGCAATTTGAGGAGCAACGGCTACCCTTGCGCGACAATGTGCCACAACTCCCCAACAAACCAGCTAAACAAACTTATTCTCCATGAATAGCAGTTTGTACAACAGATTTACCACCGCGCTACCGCGCCGGACCAACAGGCTGTTCCGGGTTAACCGGAAAGAGGCGGAGGGCCCGGATCCCTCTGGCGACGACCCCGCCGCCGGAGAAACCATTGGTTACACCCACCCAAACCCCGGCGCCATGTACGATCACTCCTGAACAAACAGACCGGCTGCCCATGGGCCGGCCGCTCTCACCCCTGCAACAATTCCCTTTCGTCAATCATTAAAAACATACCGATATGAAAGCAAGATTTTTACTTCTTTTCAAAAATTATTGGCATACCCATTCAGCGCTGATACTGCTTGGGGGACTTCTGATGCTGGCTGCACCAAGCGGCTTCGCACAAAATGTTACCATTTCAACTGACAAAGATGATTACTGGCCAGGCGAGTGGGTGATCATTACCGGCGAAGGCTGGCAAGGCGATGACTCAGTGAAAATTACACTGGAGCATATCGAACCCAATATTCCGGCGCACACCCACGAATCATGGTATCTTAAGCCCGATGCAAACGGACAGATTTACGACGAATGGTTTGTAATGGAAGAAGAATTTGGAACCACTTTCCACCTCATGGCGCTGGGAGTTCCCAGTGGCAGGTTTGCAGAAAACTGGTTTACGGATGGTGATAATTACACCTTAAATGTAAGTACTCAGTCACCTACGACGCTTTATCCGGGAAATACTGCAACTTATGAAATTACTATTACAAACAAGAAAGTTCAAACTAGTCCTGCAAATGTTACTTTTAGTCTTTCTTCTGCTTTAACAAATGCCGCATCAAGCTTTTCGCCATCATCATTAAGCATTGTTGGCGCTTTGGGAGCAGTGTTTAAAGCTACCCTAACAATTACAACAAACACAAGTGTAACTACTCAATCATTTACTGTCAATTCTCATCTAAACGGAAGCTCTACGGTAGAAGAAAAGCAGAATAATGTTGCATTAACAATAACAGCTTGTACCAATCCTGCCACCCCCATCAGTGGCGGTAACCAGACCATCTGCGCCAGCCAGCCAATACCCGCGCTAACCGTTTCGGTTGGAGCCGCAGAAACTGCCGACTGGTATGCGACCCCTTCCGGAGGAACTGCCCTGGCAACTGGTACATTAAGTTACACTCCATCTGCCGCCGGGACCTACTATGCCGAAGCCCGAAACTCAACCACCGGCTGCAAAAGCACAACGCGGACAGCCGTTACTTTAACCGTTAATCTCAATCCTGCCGCCCC
>JARKOX010000132.1 GCA_029975525.1 Prolixibacteraceae bacterium
GGAATTTCCCTCCGATCCGGTTTCGGCCATCCGCGCGATAAAAAAGGCGGTCGAACAAAATATCCTGACGCAGGAGGAGATTGACCGCAAGTGCCGGCGGGTGCTGGCGGCCAAACTGTGGGCCGGCCTCGACCACCGGCAACCGGTGAATACCGGCAATCTGATCCGCGACCTGAATACGCCTTCCGCAGAACTGGCCAAACGTAAACTTATTGAAGATGCGCTGACCCTGCTGGAAAATCACCACAACCTGCTTCCGCTCACCCGGCTGGACACACTGAAAATAGCCACCCTCTCGGTTGGCGAAGAAACCCTGACGCCTTTCCAGCAAATGCTGGCAAACTTCGCCGCCACCGACCATTTTAACCTTCGGGAAGGATTCTCTTCCGACGAACTGGAAATCCTGAAAAAAAGACTCAACGGATACAACCTGGTTATTGCAGGGATCCACTCGCTGTATGAAAGCAAAACCCGCCGCTCGATGCAGGTAGGCAACATGCAGCGTATGCGGACTAACCGGCCGTATGGCGTCACCGACGAGCTGGAAGCGCTGACCGACTACCTCTCGCAAGAGAAACAAACCGTGATGGTCTGTTTCGGAAGTCCTTACGGACTGGGCGAATTGAGAACCCGGGTCAAACCGGCCGGCCTGATTATGGCCTACCAGAACGATCCGCTGGTGCAGGAACTGGCGGCCCAGCTCATTTTCGGGGCAATTGGCGCCCGCGGAAAATTACCGGTCACCATTGGAAATATTTACCGGGCTGGCGACGGAATCCCTTTCGAAAAAGTCAACCGGCTGAAATACACCATTCCGGAGGAAGCCGGAGTTGATTCGTACCGACTGACCTCACAGATCGATTCGGTGGTTAACCTGGCGCTGGAAAAACAGGCTTTCCCGGGTTGCAATGTTCTGGTCGCCAAAGATGGTAACGTCATTTTTCATAAAGCCTACGGATTTCACACCTACGAAAAAATCGTCCCCAGCCGCCGCGACGACCTCTACGACCTGGCTTCGGTCACCAAAATCTGCGGCGGACTTCCGGCCGTTATGAAACTGTACGACGAGGGAAAAATCGATCCCGACCAATTTGTTTCGACCTATTTTCCCGACTGGAAAAGCAGGCTGTTTCACCCTTCCAACAAAAGCGACATAACCCTTCGCGAGTTGTATGCCCATCAATCGGGACTGATCCCTTTTCTGGGTTTCTGGAAAAAAACGACCAAAGAGGGCCGACTGCTCTCCAGGTGGTACGCCATCGAACCCGACGAAAAGCACAGCCTCTGCGTCGCACAAGGTATCTACCTGGACAAACGGTTCCTGAAAACGGTCTTTCGCGACATCCGGAAATCGCCCTTAAAAAACCGCGGAAAATATGTGTACAGCGATTTGCCTTTTGTGATCACCCCCCGTTTGGTGGAAAACGTTTCGGGTGCCGATTTTCAGCAGCTGCTGGAAACCAGCTTCTACAAACCGCTGGGCGCCCCAACGCTGACCTACCTGCCGCTGCGCAAATTTTCGCCCGACCGGATGGTACCCACCGAAAACGATCAGTATTACCGCAGGCAACAGTTACAGGGAACCGTCCACGACGAATCGGCAGCCGTTTTAGGCGGAATTTCAGGAAATGCCGGACTTTTTGCCTCGGCCAACGACCTTGCCAAACTGATGCAGATGTACCTGCAGCAGGGAAACTACGGCGGAATTCAGTTTTTAAAGGCGACCACCCTGCAGGAGTTCAACCGGGTGCAGTTTCCGCAAAACAACAACCGCCGCGGCCTCGGCTTCGACAAGCCCCTGCTGAACAATCAATCGGTGAAACCCGAAGATGCTTATCCCACCCGGCTTGCCAGCCCCGGAAGCTTCGGCCATTCGGGTTACACCGGCACTTTTGTATGGGCCGATCCGGCATGCAACCTGGTTTATATTTTCCTTTCAAACCGGGTTTTCCCTACCCGCAACAACAACCTCATCAGCGACCTCAACATCAGAACTGGCATCCAGGAAGTTATATACCGGAATTTTCACCAAAAATAAATTGGTAATATATGTTACAGAAGCACCTTTCTATTCAAATTTATTTTTTATTTTAGTATTGTATTAAGATAGCAACCAACCTGTCAAATCGTTCTGCGATATTTTTATTAATGCACCAGAGGTATTAAAAAAATAATTCTGTATGACAACTAATTGAACATTGAATCAATTTCTACGCGCTTAATCTGTTTTTAAAATCTAATTTAAACCTGTTGTTATGAAAAAAACAGTAGCATTAATCTTCATTTTGTGCCTGATTGTTCAGGTAGCAATAGCACAAAAACGGTTGATATCCGGCGTTGTACGCGAAAAATCGACCAACGAATTACTTCCCGGGGTTTCAGTGCTTGAAAAAGGGACCAAAAACGGGACAATCACCAATGCCGACGGAAAGTTTGAGCTTTCGGTCAACGAAGGCGCCACGCTTGTCGTTAGCTATATTGGCATGAAGCCACAAGAGCTAAAGGTGGGTAATTCTTCAACTTACAACATTACTCTCGAAACTTCACTGGAAGAGGTTGAAGAGGTTGTCGTAGTTGGTTATGGTCAGCAAAAGAAAGCAAACCTAACGGGCGCCGTGGCATCCGTTGACACCAAAGTACTGGAATCCCGCCCCATTGCCGACGTCGGCCGAGGACTTCAAGGGACAACACCGGGCCTTTCGGTTGTCATCCCCAGTGGAGAAATCGGCTCTGATCCCATTATGAAAATTCGGGGACAATTTGCGTCAATGCGTGGGGGGTCTGCTCCTTTAATCCTGATGGACAACGTTGAAATTCCGTCGATCCAGATGATCAATCCAGACGACATCGAATCCATCTCCGTCCTGAAAGATGCCGCCTCTGCTTCAATTTATGGAGCTAAAGCTGCCTTTGGAGTCATCCTGATCACTACCAAAAAAGGAGCAAAGACGGAAAGCGTAAATGTTTCCTATTCTGCCAACCTTTCATTTCAAAACATCTCCAAAAAAATGGAAATGGGAGGAGTGGATGCTATGGAATACACGTTATCTGCCTTCGAACGGGTTGGCGGAACATTTGCCGGCGCTTTTTGGTATGTCACCAGAGAAGGATATCTGAAAGCAAAAGAATGGAAAGAAAAATGGGGAGATGTTGTAAAACCCAATGACCCGATGCTTTATGGCCGGGACTGGTATGTCGACGCCAACAACCGCAAGATTGGCCTCAGAACTTATGATCCGTATGATTACATGATCAAAGAATGGACACCGACCCATACACATAACTTCTCCGTGAACGGAAAAAGCGGCAAAACCAACTACAATATCGGTATTGGATATTTGGATCAGACCGGCATTATTAAACCCGCTCAAAAAGATGACTTTAAACGCTACAATGGATCAGTCCGGGTGGGAACCGACATCAACGACTGGTTTAGGGTTTACGCCGGATCGATGTATTCCAAACGCATCAAACGATATGCTTACGCGACAAATTCAACGACAGCTGACCCCTGGCTTTACCTCTACCGTTGGGGGCCAGTCTATCCGATGACGACCGAAGATGGGGATCCGCTCAGGAGTCCGGCATTTGAAATGGCCGCAGCAAACACTGCCTCACAGGAAACCAATTACGCCAGTCTGAATGGAGGTTTTGAGATTACACCTCTGAAAGACTGGAAAATCAAACTGGATTACACCCATGCCAATCAGGAATATTTCACCAAAAGGCCAGGAACCCGTTTTACTGCACGCAATACCTGGACACCAGCCATTCCAAAAAATGATGCAAACGGAAACAGAATTTACGTAAATGATGCAGGAGAAATTGTTCCTTCTACAACTCCCGGCGCAATGCCCGCTTTCCAGCTTTCCATGGAAACCTACACTCCCGTGGGTAGTAATCCCGATCATGTTTACCGGTATTCAAAAAACGATCAATGGAATACCTTAACTATAAATTCGACCTATGATTGGGATTTAAACAATAACCACAAATTCAATTTTATGGTGGGAGTAAACAGGGTGGCTTATAAAAACGCCTATAACTGGTCGCAAATAACTCAGCTGGTTGATTATTCAAATCCCCAGTTTGATTTGGCAACCGGTGTACAAACCACCAGCGGAGGTGAAGAGTGGGAGTCGCAGTTAGGTTTCTTTGGCCGCGTAAACTACAACTTCAAAGAGAAGTACCTGGTGGAAGCAAATCTGCGGTACGATGGAACCTCCAAATTTCCGACCCACCTGCAATGGCGCTGGTTTCCTTCTTTCTCGGCCGGATGGCGGGTAAACGAAGAAACCTGGATGGAATGGGTGAAGCCAGTTGTTTCGGCCTTAAAACTTCGCGGATCGTGGGGAACAATCGGAGACCAAACGGTTCCCAACAATCTTTACGTTCCTTCCCTGGGCGGCTCATTTAACACCTGGCTGGTTTCAAATGCCCGACTTTATCAGTTTAGCACGCCCGGCGCGGTATCCACCTCCGTTACCTGGCAGGATATCACTTCTCTCAACCTGGGGGCCGATGTCCGCTTTATCAATAATGAGCTGGGAGTTTCATTCGACTGGTTCCAGCGGGATACCAAAAACATGATTGTCCCGCAGGAAGGGCTTCCCACCACATTTGGCACGGGCGCTCCTCAAAGCAATTTCGGATCACTGAGGACCAATGGAATAGAGATTCAAGCCGATTACAACCACCGGTTCAACAATGGGCTGGGGATCAACCTGGTTGCAACCTTATCAGATGCAATTACCAAAATAACCAAATATGGCACAACGAAAAGTATCGATTCGTGGTACGTTGGTAAAACCTATGGTGAAATCTGGGGGTATGAAACAGACCGGTTGTATCAGAAAAATGATTTTGAATATGATGCTGATGGCAAATTAATCAAAGTCCAGGTTACAGATCCCAAAGGGGTCAAATACACAGTTTATAAACTATCAGACCCCAATGCTCCCACCCAGGGAAGACTCCAGTCCGGAAACTTCCTCTTTGGCCCCGGAGATGTTAAATTTAAAGATTTGAATGGGGATGGCGTGATAGATCCGGGGAATAAACTTTTGGTAGGTGCTGATGGCAAGCCCGATTACGGCGATCTGAAGAAGATCGGGAACTCTACGCCGCGCTATGAGTACAGCTTACGGGCAGGACTTGACTACAAAGGGTTTGACGCCTCTGTTTTCCTGCAGGGAGTTGGCCAGCGTGATGTCTGGGGAGATGGTTTCCTGGCGATACCAGGATACAACTCTTCTGACGGAGCGATCCCGCAAGCCATTGCCGGCAACTTCTGGAGAGAAGACCGGACGGATGCCTTTTATCCGGCGCCATATAATATGCTCGGAAGTAGCACTACCTTGAACATGCAGGTTCAAACCAGATACTTACTGAACATGGCCTATTTAAGAATTAAGAACATCACCGTAGGTTATACAATTCCATCACGGTTACTGCAAAAAGCAAACATCCATAAACTACGGATCTATACGGCTTTGGAAAACTTCTTCACCTTCGATCATCTGGGAACGCTTCCGATTGACCCGGAAGTAATTTCAGGTTATTCAATGTGGAATACATCCAATTACAACCTGGGAAGAACCGGCGTTGGGGTTCCAACCTTTAAAAGCGCATCAGTTGGTCTTCAGTTAAACTTCTAAAACATCGTAAATTATGAAAAAAAATATCATAACCTTAATAGCTGCAGTTACCCTTCTTTTTTGCAGTTGCGACGATTTTCTGGACAGACCTACGTTGACAACGATGAATGACGGGAACTACTGGACCAGTGAAAATAATCTGAGGTTATTTGCAAATGGTTTTTACTCGAACTACTTTGTAGGCTACAACTCCACATGGGGGGTCAATTATGCTCCCCTTCGCGGATACTATTTCTGTGATGACTTCACCTCTACCGGGAAACAAATCAGTTTTGAAACCCAGGCGCCTGAATCAAGGGCATCTGCTGACGAGATCGATCCAGGGGGAGGATCTTCATCATCGTGGCTGACAACCTATGCCGGGCCAACCTGGAATTTCTCCTGGGTGCGAAAATCAAATCTTTTCCTCGAAAGGATTGAGGCTATGAAAAGTAAATACCTGACGGAAAGCGCCTATCAGCACTGGAGCGCGGTAGCCCGTTTCTTCAGGGGATATGAATACAGCCGGTTAGTCAGTGTATTTGGTGATGTGCCGTATTACGACAAGGTAATTGGAGACGCGGAACTGGATCAGTTATACAAAGACAGAGAGAGCAGAACCCTTGTCATGGACAAAGTTTATGACGATTTTGCGTACGTACTTGACAACATGCGCCTGTCTGACGGAAATGTCCAGTACCTTAACCGTTATATTGCAGCTGGTTTTATTTCTCGCTTTATGCTGTTTGAAGGTACCTGGCAAAAATACCATCTCAACAACCAGGAAAAAGCAAAAAAATACCTTGAACTGGCTGTGAGGGCAGCTGGAATAGTGATGACTTCAGGCAATTATGCTTTTACAAGCGATTTCCGTTCACTTTTCGGCTCGCAGGATTTGGCCGGGAACAAAGAAGTTATTATGTACAGGCATTATGATGCTGCCTTAGGTATTACCCATCATGTGGCCTCCTACTCAAATCTGACCGAAAGCCAGTCCCCCGCCCCCAACTTAAAACTGGCCAAAGCATTCATTTGTTACGACGGCAAACCCTACAAATTATCCTCCATCGTTAATGCCGATAAATTAGACATCAAAAACATAGTTGCCACCCGTGATCCTCGCTTTGAAGCCACCTTCTGGGATGCCCCAATGAGAGAATCAGCAACATTGCTTTATGCCTGTAAATTCATTGACCGTACCGGCGTCACTTATTACGGCAAAACTTATCCGCCACAATATGGATCCAACACCAATACCAACGATGCCCCGGTAATGCGCCTGGCCGAAGTGGTACTCAACTGGATCGAAGCAAAAGCAGAACTGGCGCTCATGGGCGGAACTGCTGTCACCCAGGCCGACATTGATGCTTCAATCAATGCCATCCGTAATCGCCCGCTGGATGCTACGGCCACTGCCAAAGGAATCAAAAAGACAGCTCCGCTCTCACTGGCCGCACTCCCCGACGATCCGGACCGGGATGCAGACGTTCCCCCGCTTCTCTGGGAAATCCGCCGCGAACGCAGAATGGAATTTGTTTATGAACACACCCGCCTGATGGATATCAAACGTTGGAAAAAGATCAGCTATATGGACGGTGCCCTCAATCCCGACAACCTCCTCGGCTTGTGGATTAACTTTCAGACGGAGCTCCCGGCCTGGTTAGTGCCCGAAAAAGTCAGCAAACTGAAAGTCAAAAAAGCTGATGGATCGATTGTGACCTACAACGGCTCTAACGCTGCAGATATGGTTGGGTACTATATTCCTGAAAATATATCTGACAGGGATCCCTTTACGAACAGGGTTTATCTGGCTCCGGTAGGAAATACGCAGATCAATCAGTACAAAGACAAAGGTTATACGCTAACCCAGACTCCAGGCTGGTAATAAATCGCATAGTTTTAATATTTTTGGAAGAGGCTGCTGCAGGCGATGTCGCAGCCTCTTTCTTTAAAATTTCGGAAGAATCGTGAAAAAACTATCTCTCTTTCTTTGGAGCTGCCTGATCGGATGGAGTGTTGCGGCACAATCTTTCCGCTTTGCCCATGTTACCGACACCCATATTGGCGGGGCAACAGCCGCGGAAGATCTAACCCGCACGGTGAACGACATCAACGCCCAGCCCGACATTGCCTTTGTGCTCTTCACCGGCGACATCACCGAATTCGGCTCCGGAGAGGAGCTGCTCGAAGCCCGCAGGCTGATTGCACAGCTCAACAAACCGTATTACGTGCTCCCCGGAAATCACGACTCCAAATGGTCGGAGAGCGGCTGCAACAGCTTTGTGCGGATTTTTGGCGCCGAAAGTTTTGCTTTCGAAAAAGAGGGGATCCTGTTCATCGGCACAGCCAGCGGCCCCAACATGCGCATGGCGCCCGGACTGGTCCCGCGCGAACAGATCGTTTTCCTCGATTCGGTCCTCAAACACCGGCAAGCGCCCCAGCAGCCGGTTATTTTCGTCAACCACTACCCGCTCGACGAGTCGCTTTCCAACTGGTACGAAGTGATCGACCGCCTCAAAAGCGCCAACATCCAGGTCACCCTGCTGGGGCACGGCCATGCCAACCGGTTGTTTAACTTCGAAGGAATTCCCGGGATTATGGGACGTTCGAACCTGCGCGCCAAAAACGAAACCGGCGGTTACAACCTGGCCACGGTAGCCGGCGACACCCTCTTTTATGCCGAACGTATCCCCGGCGTGGAAACCCGCCCGGTGTGGTGCAAGGTCCCTCTCGGGGTTAAAAATTTCGAAAACGACACCATCCGCTGGCCCCGTCCCGATTACGGAGTCAACAAAACTTACCCGCAGGCAAAACCGGTTTGGGCATTTCAGGAAAAAAGCGATGTGGGTACCGCCATCGTCACTAACGGAAAAACCGCCTTTTACGGAACGGCCAGCGGCGAAATTGTAGCCATCAGCGCCCAAACCGGCCAACCCAGCTGGCGGTTTCAAACCGGTGGAAAAATATTCTCCACCCCGGCAATCGCCGGAAACCGGGTGATTTGCGCCTCCACCGACCACCACCTCTACTGTCTGAACCTGAAAAACGGCAGCCTGGTCTGGAAATTTGCCACCACCAAACCGGTGGTAGCCTCTCCGGCGGTCAGCGGCAAAATGGTTTTCTGCGGCGCCTCCGACGGCATATTCCGGGCGCTTGACCTTCACTCCGGGAAGTTAATCTGGCAGTTCGACAGCGTAAAAAACTTCGTGGAGACCCGCCCGCTGGTATACGACGATGGGGTCTGTTTCGGATCGTGGGGAAACACCTTTTATGCCCTCGACCAAAAAACCGGACAGCTGCGGTGGAAACGTGAAAAATATGCCAACCGGATGTTGTCGCCGGCAGCCGTGTGGCCAGTAGCGGCCAACGGCAAAATTTTCATCGTGGCCCCCGACCGCCGCATGACCGCCCTCGACGCAAAAACCGGCCGGGAGATCTGGGACTCGGGACAGTACAGCTGCCGCGAATCGATCGGCATCTCAGCCGACGGAAAGCTGGTTTACATCAAAAACATGAACGAAGGCCAGGTGGACGCTTTTTACACCCACTCCGGCCGGCAGGAGCTGGCCTGGGAATGTAAAGCCGATCTGGGATACGAAATCGCACCGTCGCCCATTACCGAAAATGGCAACCTGGTGCTGGTGCCTACAACGGCCGGAACCGTGGTGGCCATCGACCGGAACAACGCCCAGGTGGCCTGGAAACACAAAATTTCCAATGCACTGGTCAACTACATCGCCCCGCTCAGCCCAAACCGCATCCTGGTGACTACCCTGGACGGCTGGGTGGTTTGTATCGAATATTCTTAAACGCAGCATCTTCCGGATGAACAGGCATGAAAATTTCTCTTTCAGACTACTGAACAGGACATTGGCCCGAAAAACAGCGGGTCTGCAAAAAACGGTTTGCGACCATCCCAAAATCATTCTCGCAGCCGTAATCCTCCTGTTTTCAGTGGCGGGAATGATTTCGTGCGAAAAGGAGGAGCAACTTCCCGAGCCGGAAGAGCCGGAAAAAAAACAGATCGTATGGGCCCGGAGAGAATTCCGGGCGGCCTGGATCACGACCGTCGGAAGTTATGACTGGCCGACCACCAAAAACAATCCTGACGCGCAGAAGGCAGAACTGATTGCCATCCTGGAGCGTTGCAGGGCTTTAAATTTCAATACCGTTTTCTTCCAGACCCGCCCCACTGCCGATGCCTTTTATCCGTCGGCGCTCGAACCCTGGTCGGCTTACCTGACCGGCACGCAAGGGAAAGACCCGGGCTACGATCCGCTGAAATTTGCAATTGAAGAGGCCCACAAACGCGAAATGGAACTCCATGCCTGGATCAACCCCTACCGGATCGGCTCAACCGCTGCCCAACTGGCCTCCAACCATGTTGCCGTTAAAAACCCCTCCTGGGTAGTGGTTTACAACAACATCCGCTATTTCAACCCCGGAATTCCCGAAGTGCGGCAACATCTTGTGGCGGTTGTTAACGATATTGTAACCCGGTACGATGTGGACGCCATCCATTTCGACGACTATTTCTATCCCGACGGGGCCAAATCGGCCTCCAATCCGTTTGGCTTTAACGACCAGACTGCCTACCAGCAATATGGAAACGGCGCCGACATCCACACCTGGCGCGAAGACAACGTAAAGGCAATGGTTCAGTCGGTCAGCCAGGCCATCCGTTCCACCCGCCCGGGGGTCTGTTTCGGAATTTCGCCTGCCGGTAAAAGGGAAAACAGCGTAAAACTTTATGCCGATCCGTTTGTGTGGCTTCAGCAAAAATGGATCGACTACCTCGTTCCGCAGATTTACTGGGAGTTTAACCATCCAACGGCCGACTTTGGCGAGGTGGCCGACTTTTGGAACAGCAACGCATTGGGTATCCCCGTTTTTGCGGGAATCGCAGCCTATAAATTTAAGGATCCGCAATATCCGGCATTTGCCTCGGTCAGTGAGTTTGGCCATCAAATTGATAAAACGAGGAGCCTGCCCAACCTCCACGGATGTGCCTTCTTCAGGGTAAAATATCTTGAAAACAGCGAACTTTTCAACTACCTGGCGACTAAATTTCCGCACGAAACCCTTTCGCCGTTACAAAATCCTTTTCGGGGGATCACGCCCGCCCGGCCGGCTGTTACGGTCAACAACCAGCTGATTCGGTGGGACCAGGTGGCTGGTGCGGTAAAATATGCGGTTTATATCCTGAAAAAAGAGCCGGAAAAGAAAAACAGTTACCGGGCCGAACCGGTTACAGTTACGCAGGCGTTACAATTTTCGGCCACCCGGGGAAGCAGCTATTTCGTCACCGCCGTTGGCGCCGGGAATCTCGAATCAGAAAAATCGGATATCGTCACCATAAAATAGGAAAAATGCAACGAAACAGAACTTGGCAACTTCTTCTGTTGCTGATAATCGCCTCGGCAACGGCCTGGGGACAGCCGGCGTACCAGCAGAGGCTCGACAGCCTGCAAAAAGAGCTGATTCCCGACCTGCGGATCGCTGTTTTTCAGGTTTCGGTCCTGACAAAACCCGACGGCTCCTTATTGCTGCGCGGCGAAACCGATACCCCGGAGGTGCTGGCCCTGTTTGTCGAAGAGATGCAGCGGGCAGGTATTGCGGTTGCCGACTCGGTCGTCCGCCTTCCCGATCCTGCGCTTGCGGCCCCGTGGGGATTGGTCTGTTTGTCGGTTATCAACATGCGCGCGGAGCCGCGTTATTCAGCCGAAATGGTTTCGCAGGCGCTGATGGGAACACCGGTCCAAATCCTGAAAAAAAGAGGGGGCTGGCTCCTGATCCAAACCCCCGACCGTTATCTTGGCTGGGTTGACAACGACGGGGTTTTCCTGCTGAAGGCCGGTCAGCTGGCCCAATGGCAAAAGGCCGACCGCCGTATGGTGACCGAAACACTGACGCTGGTACGCCAATCTCCGTCGCGCCAAGCTGCCGTAATCAGCGACCTGGTGCTGGGAAACCTCGTGGTGGCCGTTGCCCGCAAAGGCAGATGGACCGAAATCGAACTCCCGGACCAGCGAAAAGGGTATGTTGAAACGCGCACCATCAGCCGTTTTTCAACCTTTTCCAACCAACAGCCCGATGCCGGCAAAATAGTAGAGACGGCCGCGTCCATGACCGGCTTTCCCTATTTGTGGGGCGGAACGTCGGTTAAAGGTGTCGATTGTTCGGGAATGGTAAAAATCGCCTTTTTTATGAACGGGCTGATCATCCCGCGCGACGCCTCGCAGCAGGCGCAGGTGGCCCCTCTTCCCGACACGACCGGCTGGCGCAGCTTCCAACCCGGCGACCTGCTCTTCTTCGGCCCGTCGCCCGACCGGATCATCCACGTAGGCCTCTACGCCGGAAACGGGCGTTATGTCCACGCTTCGGGAAAGGTAAAATGGAACAGCACCGATCCCTCTGCGCCCGACTATCTCCACGAACAGAACAAAAACCTGGTAAAGGTTTCCAGATACCTGGCCAACCTCCCCAGCGCGGGAGTGGTCCCGGTCAAAAACCATCCGTGGTATTTCGATTTATCCCAAAACCAATGAGATGAGCAGCAGACGAAATTTTATACGAACCGGCAGCCTGACGGCGCTGGCCGGAATAACCGGAATGGAAACAGCTTTCGGCATGATGGAGAAAAAATCAAAACCATCGAAAGGGTTGGCGCTACGCTTTCTGCCTTTCGACCTGCAACTGAAGCACACATTCACGCTGGCGGGCAGCTCGCGCAGCAACACGCCGGCCATGCTCACCCGCCTCGAATTCGACGGGATAAAAGGGTACGGCGAAGCGTCCATGCCCCCCTACCTGGGTGAAAACACCGAATCGGCCACCCGCTTCTTTTCAGCCCTCAACCTGGGGCAGTTTCGCGATCCGTTTCAGATGGAAAAAATACTGGATTATGTGGACCAGGCGATGCCTGGCAACTGTGCAGCCAAAGCGGCCATTGACATTGCCCTGCACGACCTCACCGGCAAACTGCTGGGGCAACCCTGGTATAAAATCTGGGGATTTGATCCGTCAGCCACCCCCGACACCTCTTTCACCATCGGCATCGATACGCCCGAAGTAGTCAGGCAAAAGGTGGCCGAAGCCGCTCCGTTCAACATTCTGAAAGTAAAACTGGGCCGCGAAACCGACCGGGAGATGATCGAAACCATCCGCTCGGTAACCAGCAAACCGCTCAGTGTGGATGTCAACCAGGGATGGAAAGACAAACACCAGGCGCTCGACATGATTTACTGGCTGCAGGAGCGCGGGGTGGTACTGGTGGAGCAGCCCATGCCCAAAGAGGCGATTGACGACATGGCCTGGCTCACCCAACACAGTCCGCTGCCCACCATCGCCGACGAAGCGCTGCAGCGGCTGCCCGATGTCGGCAAAGTGCACGGCGTCTATTCCGGCATCAATATCAAGCTGATGAAATGCACCGGGATGCGCGAGGCCCACCAGATGCTGACACTGGCGCGGTCGCTCGGAATGAAGGTGATGATTGGCTGCATGACCGAAACGTCGTGTGCGGTATCGGCTGCCGCCCAGCTTTCGCCCCAAACCGACTGGGCCGACCTGGACGGGAACCTGCTCATATCCAACGATCCCTGCCGGGGCGTTCAAATTGTTAACGGGAAAATTACCCTCAACGACCAGCCCGGCATCGGAATCACCTTCCGCCGCGACCCGTTTGCCTGAACAAAGAGCGCCGGCCGTTATCCCAGCAGAAACGACTTAAATTCCGGGAACGATTTGCCCAGCGGCACCGACTGTTTTTCGCCTTTCACAAAAGCAGCCAGCTTTTCGGGAAGCGGCACATTTCCGTTTCCGACAACAGCTTCCACCGTTCCAGTAAATTTCGCCGGATGGGCGGTTTCCAGAAACACCCCCACCTGGTTCTCCTCCAACGCTTCGGTCAGGGCCTGGTAGCCGCAGGCGCCATGCGGATCGCACAGGTAACCGTTTTGCTCAAATACGGTCCGGATCGTCTGCCGGATCTCCTCATCGGTGTAACGAAAACCCTTCATTGCCGAAGTAATTTTTTCGTACGAATTTCCATAGAGGTCCAGAATCCGGGCAAAGTTACTCGGCGCCCCCACATCCATGGCATTGGCAATCGTTTCGACCGACGGACGCGGTTCATATTTTCCGGTCTGAAGGTACTGGTAAACCACGTCGTTGCGGTTGTTGGCAGCCAGGAAACGGGCGACCGGCAACCCCATTTCGCGGGCAAACAAGCCGGCGGTGAGGTTTCCAAAATTTCCGCTCGGAACGGAAAAAACCAGTTCACGGGAAGGGATCACCCCTTGCGCCTTCAACCGGGCCCAGGCGTTAAAATAGTAGAAGGATTGCGGCAGGAAGCGCGCCACGTTGATGGAATTGGCCGAGGTAAGGGTCAGCCGGCGATTCAGCTCCTCATCCAGAAATGCGGTTTTCACCAGTTGCTGGCAATCGTCGAAGGTGCCGTCGATTTCAAGGGCGGTGATATTTTTTCCGAGTGTGGTAAACTGTTTTTCCTGGATATCACTCACTTTTCCCCTGGGGTAAAGCACAAACACGTGAATGCCTTCCACTCCCAGAAAGCCGTTGGCAACAGCGCTGCCGGTGTCGCCCGAGGTGGCTACCAGCACATTTACGGTCCGGTCGCTTTTCTCCAGAAAATGGTTGAGCAGCCGGGCCATAAAACGGGCCCCCACATCCTTGAAAGCCAGTGTGGGTCCGTGAAACAGCTCCAGCGACCAAATCTTGTCGGTCACTGCCACCACCGGACAGTCAAACGACAAGGTATCGTAAACGATCTCCCTGAGTTTGGGTTCTTCGATATCCTCCCCGAAAAACTTCCGGGCCACTTCGAAGGCAATCTCCTGAAAAGAGAGATTTTGAATATGCTGAAAAAAAGAGGGTTCAAATTTTTCGATCCGCTCGGGCATAAACAGGCCATTGTCGGCAGCAAGACCTTTTACAACGGCTTCTTTCAGTGTTACGGCCGGTGTCTGGCGGTTGGTGCTATAGTAATTCATCCGTATAAATTTTCAAAGTTGTTGCTCACATTTTTCGCCTCAACGTCAATCCTGCCAGCGGTTTTCCAGCCGGATCAAACAGCTTTTTATCACTTTTGGGCTGGTGTGGCAATTGCGATGGTACGATTAATTCCGTCGATAATTTTTCAGGATTCCGCTTTCAGCTGGAGAGCCCGGTTAAATATTCAAAAGCTCACGCATGAAGGCGGCCCCTTTCAGCAGGCCATACCCGCCTTTTTGAGCGGCAAATTCGTCATAAACCGCCACCGGGTCGGGCTGCTGACCCGGTTTAAAAATGATGAACGGCACCGGTTCGCGGGTGTGCGTTTTCAACGCGCACGGGGTGGGATGATCCGGTAACACGGCAATAGCCACTGGTTCTTCCATCCGGGCGGTCTCCTCCACAATGGTTTTCACCACCCGCTGGTCGAGGTATTCAATGGTCCTGGTTTTGAGTTCCACGTCGCCTTCATGCCCGGCTTCGTCGCTGGCCTCGATGTGCAGGTAGACCAGGTCGTGCGTTTTCAGCGCTTCAACTGCAGCCCGCGCTTTTCCTTCGTAGTTGGTGTTGTAAAGGCCGGTAGCGCCTTCCACCCGGATCACCTCCATGCCGGCATACACGCCGATCCCCTGAATGAGGTCGACTGCCGAAATCACAGCCGATCTCTCCAGGCCGTACATCTCCCTGAAAGTGGGCATCTGCGGCCGGTAGCCGGGTGACCAGGGCCAGATGCAGTTAGCCGGATCTTTCCCGGCCATCCTGCGGGCCACGTTCACCGGATGGTCTTCCAGCAGAAACCGGGAGCGTAAAATCAGGTAGTTGAGCAACCGGACCGTCTCTTGGGCGGCTGTCGTCAGCGGGGTGATCAGCACTTCACGGAAAGGAGTCCCCGGAACATCGTGGGGCGGGGTACAATCCATCTCCTTTTTGCCGTTTTTGATCACCAACAGATGGCGGTACGACACCCCCGGGTAAAACCGGATGCGCTCATTTCCCATTTTCTGATCGAGAAACCGGATCAGCTCGGCGGCCTCTTCGGAGGAGATGTGCCCGGCCGAGTGGTTTTTTATCTTTTCATCCTGCAGGCAAATGAGATTGCAGCGTAACGCCAGGTCGTCATCGCCCAGCGCAATGCCCATACTGGCAGCTTCCAGCACGCCCCGTCCCTCGAACACGGCCGGAACATCATATCCCATCACCGAGAGGTTGGCAATTTCGCTGCCGGGGTGCATCCCTTCGGGGATGGTGTCGAGCATTCCGCTCCTGCCCCGTCGTGCCAGGTCATCGATATGCGGTTTATTGGCCATCTGCAGCGGAGTTTTTCCGCCGTAAGCCGCCAGAGGCTGGTCGGCCATCCCATCGCCCAAAATAATGATGTATTTCATGTGTATAAATTTTCAAAGTTACTGCTCACAATTCCCGTCTTCCCGCCAATATTCATCTGTTTTCCAGCGAAACAAAACCGCCATTCAGCAACAGATTTTAACTCACAAAGACCGGAGGTCCGGCGTCGGGCACGAAAACGCTTCCCGACGATTGACCGGCTTTCTCTTCCGGTTCAGATATTGGCAACCTTGATCAGGTCGGCAAACACGCCGGCGGCGGTAACGGCAGCCCCGGCACCATATCCTTTGATGAGCATCGGATATTCGTTATAACGTTCGGTACGGTAGATGATCAGGTTGTTGCTGCCTTCCAGGTCGTAGAACGGATGGTCGCTGCCAATCTCTTGAAGCCCCACCCGGGCATTTCCCTCTTCGAACGTAGCAACAAAGCGCCACTTTTTCCCGGCTTTCACCAGCTCCCGGCGCCGTTCCTCAAAACCGGCATCCAGCTGCGGAATAGCGGCCCAAAAGTCGTCGATCGTCCCGGCAAAATACGCTTCGGGAACAAACGCGTCCACCCGGACATCCTCTTTTTCGAGGCGGTATCCCGACTCGCGGGCCAGGATCATCAGCTTGCGGACCACATCCACCCCGCTCAGGTCGATGCGCGGATCGGGTTCGGAATAGCCCGCCTCTTTGGCCATACGAATGGTTTGGCTCAGCGTCACGTTTTCAGAAATCGTGTTGAAAATATAGTTAAGCGTTCCCGATAGCACCGCTTCGATGCGCAACACCTTGTCGCCCGAATTGACCAGGTCATTCAGCGTGTTGATGATGGGCAAACCGGCCCCCACATTGGTTTCGAACAGAAACTTGACCCCTTTTTGTTTGGCCTTTTTCTTCAGCCGGGCGTAGTTGTCGTATTCCGAAGAGGCTGCGATTTTATTGGCAGCCACAATCGATATATTGGCATTCAGGATATCGTAATAGCGCGCTGCAATGGCTTCCGAAGCCGTACAATCCACAAACACCGAATTGTACATGTTCATCCGGATCATCTCATCCACAAAACCTTCGACGCTGGAAGGGAGCGACGCTTCGGCCAGCAGGCTGCGAAAATCGGGTACCGAGATGCCGTCGCGCGAAAAGAGCATCCGGGTGGAGTTGGCCACGCCGGCAAGTTTCACCTTGAGATGGCTTTCGCGCAGCAGCTTCTCCTGCTGCCGGCCAATCTGCTCCAGCAGGTTTCCTCCGACCGTCCCGATCCCCATCAGAAAAACATTTAACTCCACATTTTCTGAAAGGAAGAACGACTCGTGAACCACATTCAGGGTTTTCCGCAGGTCGGAATTTTTGACCACCCACGAAATATTGAGCTCGGAAGCGCCCTGGGCGATAGCCACCACGTTGATTCCGTTGCGGCCGATGGTCTGAAAAAGTTTTCCGGCCACCCCGGTGGCGTGTTTCATATTTTCGCCCACAATGGCCACGATGGAGAGCTCCTTTTCCACGGCTACCCGGTTGATGCGGTCGCTGGCGATCTCTTTTTCAAACTCCTGCAGAATAGCCTGTTCGGCAGCCTGAGAGGCCTGTTCGTCGATGGCAATGCTGATGGAATTTTCAGAAGAGGCCTGCGAAATCAGGATCACATTGATATTCTCGCGGGCCAGCGCAGTAAACAGCCGCATGGAGATGCCGGTGACACCCACCATCCCGATGCCCTGCACGGTGATGAGGGTAATTCCCGAAATGGAGGAAATGCCTTTGATGGGGCGTTCGGCGCCGTTTTGCGAACTGGCGGTGATCAAGGTTCCGGCGCCCTGCGGACGTATCGTATTTTTAATCAGAACCGGGATTCCTTTTTTGTAAACCGGCAAAATGGTTGGCGGGTAAATTACTTTGGCGCCGAAATGGGAAAGCTCCATCGCTTCGGCATAGGTCAGCGAAGCGATCGTGTAGGCTTTGCTGATCACGCGCGGATCGGCGGTCATAAAGCCGTCCACGTCGGTCCAGATCTCCAGCGAAGCAGCCTCCAGCGCTGCGGCCAGAATGGCGGCCGTGTAATCCGATCCGCCCCGTCCCAGGGTGGTGTAGTCGCCGGCGCTGTTGCGCGCAATAAACCCGGGGGCAACCGCCACCGGTCCGACCTGGCGGAAAGTTTCGATAATCTGCGGGTTGGTAACCTGGAAATTTACCGTTGCCTTGCCAAAATGGCTGTCGGTCAGGATAAAATCGGGAGAGTACTTTAATTCAGCGCCCAAAAATTCGGCAACGATCAGCGACGACATGCGTTCGCCGGTGGCCAGGATGCGGTCGAGAGTTTTCGGAGTGAGCTCATTGACCAGGGTCACCCCGGTGAGAATCTGCTCCAACTCGTCGAGGATCGCCTCCACGTTTACGGTGGCGGGGCTGTCGGGCTGCAGCAACTCGGCCATAACAGCCTGGTGCCGCTCGCGGATTGTACTCAGCTCCGACTGAAAATAGCCGGTTCCCATCGATGCCATGCGTGCGGCATTCAGTATTTTATCGGTGATGCCGCCCAACGCCGAAACCACCACAACCACCGGTTCGGTTTGCTGCTGCACGATCTCTTTTACCTTTCGGAGGTTGTCGGCGCTTCCCACCGACGTTCCGCCAAACTTTAATATTTTCATAGATGCCGGAAAATTAAAAAAAAACTGGATGTAGCGACAGGTGCCGCTCATCCAGTACACGCTGTCTTGATCAAATTTAACTTATTCAGTTGTTGTCGTACTGGTAATGACTTCCATAATCTTCACTTCCAGCTCTCCGGCCAGCTCAGGATTGTCTTTTAACAGCTTCCGGACGGTCTCGCGACCTTGCCCCAGCTTCGTTTCGCCGTAGCTGAACCACGAACCGCTCTTTTTGATGATATTGTAGTTAACGCCCAGGTCGATGATTTCGCCGGTTTTCGAAATTCCTTCGCCATACAGAATGTCGAACTCGGCCTTGCGGAACGGTGGGGCAATTTTGTTTTTCACCACTTTCACGCGGACGTTATTCCCCATAACCTCTTCCCCATCTTTAATCTGCCCGATACGACGGATGTCGAGCCGCACCGACGAATAGAACTTCAGGGCATTTCCACCGGTGGTCGTTTCCGGATTGCCGAACATCACCCCGATTTTTTCGCGCAACTGGTTGATGAAGATGCAGCAGGTTTTGGTTTTGTTGATATTGGCGGTGAGTTTGCGCAGTGCCTGCGACATCAGCCGGGCCTGCAACCCCATTTTGGGTTCGCCCATGTCGCCTTCCAGTTCGGCTTTGGGGGTGAGGGCGGCCACCGAGTCGATCACCACAATGTCGACCGCTCCCGAGCGGATCAGGTTGTCGGCAATTTCAAGCGCCTGCTCGCCGTCGTCGGGCTGCGAAATGAGCAGCTCACCGATGTTGACGCCCAGTTTCTGGGCATACGAGGGATCGAAAGCATGTTCGGCGTCGATAATCGCGGCAATGCCGCCGCCCTTTTGTGCTTCGGCAATGGCATGAATAGCCAGGGTGGTTTTCCCCGACGACTCCGGTCCAAAAATCTCGATGATACGTCCTTTGGGATAACCTCCGATGCCGAGGGCAGCATCTAACCCCAACGAGCCGGAGGAGATGGCCGGAATATCTTCCACAGGCTTGTCGCCCATGCGCATAATGGCACCTTTGCCAAAATTTTTCTCAATTTTATCAAGGGTTAACTGCAGTGCTTTGAGTTTCTCCTTGTTGATGGCGGATTGCTCTTCTTTCGTCATGATTTGATGGTTGGTTAAATTTCAAGCGCTTTTATTATCTGGTTGGTATGGTTGCCGGTTTCCACTTTGCTGAATACCTCCTGAATGATGCCATTTTCGTCGATTACAAAAGTAGTCCGCAGCACGCCCATATATTTTTTCCCATACATTGATTTTTCGCCCCACACGCCGTAGTCCTGCAAAATTTTGGTATCGCCATCGGCAATCAGGTTAAACCGGAGGCCAAATTTTTCGGCAAATTTGCGGTGCGATTTACTGTTGTCGGGGCTAACCCCCACCACTTCAAAACCCTTGTCGATCCACAACTGGTAATTGTCGTTCAGATTGCAGGCCTCGGCGGTGCACCCCGGCGTGTCATCTTTCGGATAGAAGTAAAGGATCAGTTTCTTACCCTTAAAATCATCCAGTGAAATATTTTTCTCATCCTGATTAACTCCCTCAAAATAAGGAGCTTTATCCCCTTTCTTCAAACTCGTCATGGTGATATTGATTTTTAAGTTTTACAAATATACGTTAAAATTGCTACAAATCATTTTTCATACATCCGGCTTAATTGTACTTAACTTGCCCGTTTCCGGGGCAAGCGTAGTACATTTTTTGTAATTTTAGGCCAGGTTTTGAATGTCAAAACATTTTCAGTTATGCCATACCGTAAAGTACTCTTTCAAACAATAATATTTGCCGTAATGTTTATCCCGGCGCTCGTTACCGGGCAGGAAAACCGGGGGGCCGGCAGCCGGGAACAGGCGACGCAGCTGTTTCACGAAGGAAAGTTCAGTGAGGCGCTGCCGCTTTTTACCAAACTTTTTGACGACTCTCCCTCCGACCGGCTGCTCTGTTATTTTATCGGCGCCTGTAAGGTTGAAACCGGCGATTACACACCTGCCACGGAAAATTACCTGAAATTTGCCGGGGAGGAAGAGGTCCCGGCCAGGCTGTTCTACTACTTTGCGCGCTATTATCACGCCAACCAGGACTGGAACAACGCCCTGCGCTACTACAACCGGTTCAGGAACAATGCGCCGGCTGCCGAGGTCGAGGCGCTGCGGATTAACGAACTTTCCGAACTCTGTTCCAGCAAAATCAACCCATTTGTGCCGGTGGCCGCTGACTCCGTAACCGAAACCAATCTGCCGGTTGCCGAAGTGGTGACTCCGGAAACCGAAGCAGCTCCGGCGCTTCCGGCGCCCGATACGCTAAAACCGACCGCAACAACGCCGGTTGAAGCCGAACCCGAAAAACCCGTTTCCGAAAAACCTGCCGTCCAATTGCAATTCATCGAATTTCAGGTCAACCCGCAGGTTACCTACCTGGTTACCGATTTTTTCCAGGTTCCCGAAGCCAAAGCCGCGTTTGAACAGGGCCGCCGAAAACAGCTGCGGTTAGACTCCCTGCTCGTTTCGGCCGAAAGCAACCGGAACGATTACGCCCGGACAGCCAACCCGGCCGAACGCCAGGCCCTGGCCGAAAAGATCCTCGCCCAGGAACAGGAATCCCTTCTGCTGAAAGCCGAAGTGGACCAGCTCTATTTCCAGGCGCGCGACAAAGAGAACGCCTGGTGGGAAACGGCCGATTACAGCGCCCTGGAGAAGTTCAACCACCTGACCGACTCGCTGAAACAACTGCAGCGCCAACAAGCCGCCCCGCCGGCTGAAAAACCAGCTGCACCGGCTGTCGCTGTTCCGCAGGTAACACCCGCCGAATATTTCGACCAGCCAGCCGGACCAACTCCCCAGCCGGCCGAAGCCGATGCCGGCGCAGTAACCTACAAAATCCAGATCGGTTCGTACAGCCGCGGCGTTCCGGCTTACATGAAAAACCTGTTCGACAAACTTTCCAAAATCCGCCCGATTGAAACCTACGTCGACGAAAAAGGGGTCACGGTTTACACCACCGGAAATGTAAAAAAAATGGAAGATGCCGTGGTTCTTCAGAAACAGGTCAGACAGGAGGGGATAAAAGATGCTTTCGTGGTAGCCTTTAAAGACGGAAAAAGAATATCTTTACAGGAAGCTAAAAATATTGAAAAGCCATGACTTCAAAAGAGACCCGCAGAAAACCTGCCCGGGAGACAGCGACAACCGACAGCCAGGAGAAACTCCTGACACTGCACAACGACGAAGTGCATACGTTTGACTATGTCATCCAGGCGCTGGTTGATATTTGCGGGCACGACCATCTTCAGGCCACCCAGTGTACCCTGATTGCCCACTACAAAGGAAAATGCGGGATAAAACAGGGAGAATATGACAAGCTGAAAGCCATGAAAGATGCCCTGACGGAACTGGAATTGAAAGTGACAATTGAATAGACTATGACTTTATTAGCCATCATTGTGTTGATTTTACTCGGACTGCTGCTTTTGCTGCTCGAGTTTGCCGTCATCCCCGGCATTACCATTGCCGGTATTGGCGGTTTTTTGATGCTGGTTGGCAGCATCTACCTGGCATTTGCCGAATATGGCACCTGGCCGGGAATTATCACCCTGCTGATCGTATTGATCCTGGCGCCGCTGATGTTTTTCTACTTTTTTCGTTCGCGGGCCGGTAAAAAAATGGTGCTCGACACCAACATCGACAGCAAAGTGGAAACTTTCGACAGCGCCAAAATTCAGGTAGGCGACACCGGAAAAACAGTCGGGCGCCTGGCTCCGTCGGGAAAAGTGAAGGTAAACAGCGAAACCGTCGACGCCCAGTCGACCGGCTCCTTCATCGATCACAACACGCCGGTAAGAGTAGTAAAAATACTTCCCAATAAAATAATTGTAGAACCCATAAAACCTTAAAACATGGTTGAATCAATTGGTATTTTCGGATTAATAGCAGGGATCCTGGTCCTGATGTTTATTATGCTCTATTTTATTCCGATCGGACTGTGGTTTTCCGCGCTGGTATCGGGGGTCAGTATTTCACTGCTGCAACTGTTCCTGATGCGTTTCAGGAAAGTTCCGCCCGGGGTGATTGTCCGCGCGATGATAGAAGGCACCAAAGCAGGCATTCCACTGAACCGCAACGACTTGGAAGCGCATTACCTGGCGGGCGGACACGTCGCCAGTGTGGTTCACGCGCTGGTATCGGCCTCCAAAGCCAACATCCAGCTCTCGTTCAACATGGCTACAGCCATTGACCTGGCCGGCCGCGATGTGTTTGAAGCTGTCCAGATGTCGGTTAACCCGAAAGTGATTAACACGCCGCCGGTTACTGCCGTTGCCAAAGACGGGATCCAGCTGATCGCCAAAGCGCGTGTAACGGTGCGGGCCAACATCAAACAACTGGTGGGTGGCGCCGGCGAAGAGACCGTACTGGCCCGCGTGGGCGAAGGTATCGTTTCCAGCATCGGCTCGTCGCACTCACACAAAGTGGTCCTCGAAAACCCCGATTTCATTTCGCGGGTGGTCCTCGAAAAGGGGCTCGACGCCGGAACAGCCTTTGAAATTCTTTCGATTGACATTGCCGACATCGACATCGGGAAAAATATTGGCGCCGGGTTGCAGATGGATCAGGCCGAAGCCGATAAAAACATCGCCCAGGCAAAAGCCGAAGAGCGTCGCGCCATGGCCGTCGCGTTGGAACAGGAGATGCGCGCCAAAGCGCAGGAAGCCCGGGCCAAAGTGATCGAAGCCGAAGTGCAGATCCCGCTGGCCATCGCCGAAGCTTTCCGCAATGGCAACCTTGGCGTAATGGACTATATGCGCTATAAAAATATCATGGCCGACACCTCCATGCGCGAATCGATCGCCACGGAAGAGCAACAGGCTAAAAAGAAGAAGTAACCACCCGTCACCGGGACTGACCGTTTACAGTAAACAGATGCCACGCTCCCGCAGCGTAAACTTTTCAAGTGGAGGCAACTGTTTACTGTAAACTTTTTTTGACCCTCGCCCATCCGTGCCAGACTCAGCCTCTTTCTGTTTCTTGTTGGGTCTTTGCTGCTTCTAACAAAAAAATGGCTTTCCCGTCCTGCAAAAATGGGCTGCCGACAAAAGCGCAACCCTTTTTCAAAAAAAATGAAGAATTTGTTACCTCCCACGCAACGTTTTGTCCACTTTCTGCATCTCTCATTAAAACAACACCGACCTATGAAAAAAATTCTGATTTTCGCCAGTGTGGTTCTGCTGGTCGTTCTCAATGGTTTTGATATTGAACCACTCTACTATTCGCAGTACAAACCCATCTTTATGCAGCGGAGCGAACTCGAAAAGAGCATTAAAATCGAACCTCCCCGAAAGATCCAAAACCCGGGAAAAATTTACCTCAAAGACAACCTGATCTTTATCAGCGAGCAGTATTGTGGGATCCACGTGATCGACAACACCAATCCGGAAAATCCGGTAAAAAAGGCCTTCATCCAAATCGACGGATGTGTCGACCTGGCGATGAAAGATCAGATTCTGTATGCCGACAATGCCGTCGATCTGGTTTCACTCAGGCTGAAAGCCGATTTAAGCGGCATTGAGGTTACCAGCCGGGTGAAAAATGTGTTCCCTGAACTGCGTGCCCCCGACGGCTTCGGACTTTCGGGAAAAGAAAATGCCGCGCGCCCCCAAGATGCGATTCTGGTAAAGTGGGTCAAACGTTAAAATTAAGTCAAGATGAGACACATTCTATTTTATGCAGCTGTCATGCTGGTTTCCCTGTATCTGGCCTCGTGCAGCCTCGACAGCAGCTCCCCCGAATTTTCCGGCGGAGAAGGCCAGGGCGGATCGATGGCGCGGTTTACCATTGTCAACAACCACTTGTACACGGTGGACCACCAGAACCTGAAATCATTCGATATCAGCCATGCGGAAAAGCCGGTTTACCAAAACAACATCCCGCTCCGGTTTGGCATCGAAACCATTTTCCCCTTTCAAAACAAACTTTTCCTGGGGACCACCACCGGGATGTACATTTTCGATGTTTCCAATCCGGAAAAACCGGCAGAGGTTTCCTTTTTCAGCCATGTCCGTTCATGCGATCCGGTGGTTACTGACGGCAAGTACGCCTACATCACCCTGAACAGCGCCAATACGTTTTGCGGACGCACCACCAACGAACTGCAGATTGTTGACATCAGCGACATGAACAAACCGAAACTGGTTAAACAGTTTCCGCTGGAATCGCCCAAAGGACTGGCCGTGCGCAACGATACCCTCTGGATTTGCGACAACGGAATTAAAATACTGGACCTCAACGACAAACAATCACCCGAACAGATTCAGCACTTTAACAACCTGGCCGCGTTCGATATCATCCTGAACAAAAACCTGGCTTTGGTAATTGGTGAATCGGGGTTTACACAGTACCGTCTTGCAGGCAGCAGCATCGAAAAAATCAGCGAAATACGTATCAACCAATAACCTGCAACCGATGAAAGCAACATATCTATTCTGCCTTTTAATACTTCCCACCCTGCTTTTTGCACAGGATGAACCGGCCGAAAAGTCCAAGTCATTCAACATCGGGATTGTGCCGCAATATGCATTTATCAACGGCACACGGCTCGACTTCGACTTCAGGCTCAACAACAAAGGGCACTGGCTGGTGGTTGCCCCCCAATTTTATATAAACAACGACGGGTCGTTGAACTGGAATTGGGATTACAACCGGATGAGCGGCACCGGCATCGACCTTCAGCACCGTTTTTATTTCAAAAACCATTCGTCACCTCTGGGGCCTTACATCGCCTACGGACCGGTTTTCCAGTATTTCTCGATCAAAGAAGATGCTTTGGCTCCCCACCATTATACCGAAAACGGCAGTGCGTATTTTGAACTTAAAGAGCAGGAAATAGCCACCAATATGTTCAAATCTGGAGGGAACCTGAACATGGGCATTCAAATGATAGCGCTTGATCAGATTTATGTCGACTGTTATGTGGGGACCGGCTTCCGGTTAAGCTACAACAACAGGGACAAAGGTCTCAGCAAACGTTTCGACAGCTGGTGGTCCAGTATGGGATATTCCGGCTCCATTCTCAATTTGGGGGTGAGGCTTGGATTAACTTTTTAAACGCTCCCCGTTTGTCGCCGGAAAATCCCGGCCTGTCCGGGGATCTGCCGTTTTTAAAAAACTTGTGCCGGAGAGCTTCAACGGTGAAACCATCCGGCACAGAACCAGGCGAAAACGGAGTTAAAACTCCTTCTCGCCAAAATATTTCATAAACTGCACCCGTTCCCAGGCAGTGGCGTTACCCACATTTTGCAGGCTCAGTTTACCTCTGAAATCATCGATGGAAGCATACCCTTTCTCTTCCATCCAGCGGGCAATGCCGCTGTTCATTTCCGTCACCACGGCAGGACCGTGCTGATAAAGCGCCGAAGCCACCTGTACGGCCGAAGCGCCGGCCAACAGAAACTTAACAGCAGTTTCGGCGGTGTGGATGCCGGTGGTTCCGGCCAGGCGGCAGGCGGTTTTTCCGGCCAGAATACCGGTCCAGCGCAGCGGCAGCAGATATTCGTTATCGGCGCTCAGCACATCGGCAGCCACCACCTTCTGGGCAGCGATGTCGATATCGGGTGCATAAAAACGGTTAAAAAGCGAGATGCCGGCCACACCGGTCTGCGACAGCCGCTGCACCATACCGGCCAGGTTCGAAAAGTAGTGGCTGATTTTGATGGAGACCGGAATGGAGACATGCCGCAGCACGCGGTCAACTACCGTGAAGTAGAAATTTTCATGGTCCTGCCCGGTCTTGCTGGAGTCCGACGGTGCGACAAACAGGTTCAGCTCCAGGGCATCGGCGCCCGCCTCCTGCAGTTTGGCGGCAAAAGCCATCCACTCGTTCGAGGTGGCGCAGTTGATACTGGCAACAACCGGTACCCCGGCAGCAGCTTTGGCGTCGGAGACCAGCTTGACATATTTACGCAGACTTTCGTCTTTGATCACATAATCGAAATAATCGAGATATTCCGGGTCGGAAAGAAATTCGTTGCGGCGGCTCAGCTCCTCCTGCAGCTGGTGGTAGATCTCCTCTTCGAAGATCGATTTCAGTACAATGGCGCCGGCGCCGGCATCGGCAATTTTCCGGATCTGGTCGATGTTGCCGGTCATGCTGCTGCTGGCGGCAACAACCGGGCTTTTCAGCTCAAGCCCGAAAAAGCGGGTGGTTAAATTGGCCTTCATACGGTTTCAGATTTCTGATGATTGCTGGTTTTATCTCCGGTAAGATACCGGTGCATTCCGGCGGCAGCTCTGCGGCCGTCGCCCATGGCGAGGATGACGGTCGCCCCTCCCCGCACAATATCCCCTCCGGCAAACAGCTCGGGAATAGAGCTCTGCATGGTCTCCTTGTCCACTTCGATGGTTCCCCAGCGGCTCACCTTCAGCTCTTTCAGCGCCGACGGGATGAGCGGATTGGGCGAAACGCCCACGGCCACCACTACCAGATCGACGTCGATGTCATATTCCGAGCCTTCGATTACGCGCGGGCTGCGGCGTCCCGAGGCGTCGGGTTCGCCCAGTTCCATTTGCTGCACCCGCATGCGGTTCACGCGGCCGCGTTCGTTGGCAAAATACTCTACCGGGTTGGTGAGGTTAATAAATTCAATGCCCTCCTCTTCGGCATGGTGGACCTCCTCCACCCGGGCAGGCATTTCGTCGCGCGAGCGGCGGTAGATGATCATGGCCCGTTCGGCGCCCAGCCGTTTGGCCGTGCGTACCGAGTCCATGGCGGTATTTCCGCCGCCGATAACGGCTACATTCTTCCCACGCAGCACCGGCGTGTCAAAAGCATCGCTGGCCGCGTTCATCAGGTTCACCCGGGTGAGGTATTCGTTGGATGAAAGAATGCCGTTGTAGTTTTCGCCCGGAATATTCATAAACCGGGGCAGTCCGGCGCCGCTGGCCACAAAAAAGGCAGCAAAACCTTCGGCTTTCAGATCGTCGAAACTGGCGGTCTTGCCCACGATAAAATTGCGTTCGAACTTCACCCCCATCTTTTCGAGGTTGGTCAGCTCCACATCCACAATTTTGTTGGGAAGGCGAAATTCGGGAATTCCATATTTCAGTACGCCGCCGATTTCGTGCAGCGCTTCAAAAACGGTCACGTCATATCCCAGCTTGATCATGTCGCCGGCAAAGGAGAGCGAAGCCGGCCCCGAACCGATCGCCGCCACCTTGATTCCGTTGGGGGCAGCCACTTCGGGCACCGACATCCGGCCGCTTTCGCGTTCGTAGTCGGCCGCAAACCGTTCGAGGTACCCGATGGCTACCGGCGTCTTTTTCATCTTCTGGGTGTAGAAACATTGCGCTTCGCACTGCTTCTCCTGCGGACAAACACGGCCGCACACCGCCGGCAGGGCCGACGTTTCTTTCAACGTTTTAGCCGCTTCGAGGAACTCGCCCCGCTCGATGTTTTTCACAAACTTCGGGATATTGATACTCACCGGGCACCCTTCAATACAGGTGGGAGTAGGACAGTCGAGGCAGCGGCGTGCCTCCAGCACAGCCTGTTCGGCGGTCAGGCCGAGGTTCACCTCGCGGTCCTGGTAGTGAATGCGGACCTGCGGATCGAGTTCCGGCATTTTTACCCGTTCGATGGTGGTCCGTTCCTTATTGGGGGTCATTTTACGCAGCTCGGCGCGCCATGTTTGTTCACGCTCGCCTTTCAGATATTCCTGGTATGTTGACATAAGCGGTTACGAATGATGAGAATTACACTTACAATCCGAGGCGTGTTTTTCCTCGTCGCGGTAGCCACCCAAACGAAGGATCAACTCGTCGAAATCAACCTGGTGGGCATCAAATTCGGGCCCGTCCACGCAGGTAAATTTGGTCTGCCCACCCACGGTGACACGGCAGGCGCCACACATGCCGGTGCCATCGACCATAATGGCGTTGAGGCTGGCCTGGGTGGGAATGTTATACTTTTTGGTCAGCTGGGCGGTAAATTTCATCATCACGGCCGGACCGATGGCAATACAGGCATCCACTTTTTCGCGCAGGATCACCTCTTCGGCGCCGGCAGTAATCAGCCCCTGGCGACCGTAGGAACCATCGTCGGTCATGATGATCACCTCATCAGACCAGCGGCGAATCTCCTCTTCCAGGATGATCAGCTCTTTGGTACGTGCCGCCAGGATAGAGATGACGCGGCAGCCGGCCTTTTTGAAACCCTCCACAATGGGGAGCATCGGCGCCACGCCCACCCCTCCGCCGCAAGCCAGCACTGTGCCGGCCGGGTAGATATGGGTTGCCTGCCCGAGCGGGCCTACCAAATCGAGGATTTTATCCCCGGGATTCATACTGCACAGCTTGGCTGAACTGACGCCCATCACTTGCACAACCAACGTGATGGTACCCTTTTCAGGGTCGGAATCGGTAATGGTGAGGGGGATCCGTTCGCCCTGCTCATCCACCCGTAAGATCACAAAGTGACCGGGCTTCCGCGAGCGGGCAATCCGGGGGGCTTCTACAACGATCTTGGCTACCTTATCAGAAAACCAAGTCTTTTCTATTATCTGATTCATGGAACCGGTTTTAGTTGATGACGGTAAAATTTGGCCACAAAAATAACAACCTTCTGCGAGCCCACCGATTATTTATGTTTTTTCCAAAGAAATATAATATTTGGGTCTCTGTCAAATCGTACGCAAAAGGTCAACGTGCCAGATTGTGCAATCATTTTTCAAAAAATACATTGTTAAAACTGGTTAGTTCTGATATTTTTGAAAAAATTAAAACCGGAAGAATTAACTAAACACAATTATGAATGCATTATTAGGGATTATTTTTCACACCATTGGCGGCGGCGCCTCGGGAAGTTGGTACATGCCTTACAATTGGGTGAAAAAATGGCGCTGGGAAGTCTATTGGATTTCCGGAGGAATTTTTTCGTGGCTGATCATGCCCTTACTCGCGGTACTGTTGACCACTCCCGACTGGCAGGGAATTTTACAAACCACACAGGGACGCGTTATCCTCAACACCTACATTATGGGATTGCTGTGGGGAATCGGAGGCTTGACCTACGGACTGGCTATCCGCTACCTGGGAATGTCGCTGGGTAACTCGGTGCTGCTGGGAATTACGTCGGTAGTTGGCTCGCTCGGATTGCCCATTTTGCGCAATGTTCCCGGCGTTGCCGAAATCATCCCGGAAGGATTGTCGTTTACCGATTTGTTTGGCAGTACCGGAGGACAAATTGTTTTGCTCGGTATCGCCATTTTGCTGGTCGGGATTATTCTCAGCGGACGTGCCGGAATTAAAAAAGATCAGGACCTCCATCATTTGAAAGAGGGTGTAAACAGCGAATTCAACCTGTCGAAAGGCTTGATGATCGCCATTGTTTCGGGCGTTTTAAGCGCATTTTTCAGTTTCGGAATCGATGCCGGAAAAGGGATGGCGGTCGCTGCCCGGGAGTTGGCGGTTGAACAGGGATATCCCTTTGTTACAGCAGCCGAAGGCGGATTCAAGTACCTCTTCGAAAATAACATCATCTTCTTTGTCATTCTGTGGGGCGGCCTCACCACCAACCTGATTTGGTCAACCGCACTGATTTTCAAAAATAAAACGGGTGGCGATTTTGCTGACAAAACCACACCGCTTTTGCGCAACTATCTGTTCTGCGCACTGGCCGGAACGACCTGGTTTCTGCAATTCTTTTTCTACGGAATGGGCGAAACCAAAATCGGCAACGGCGCCAGTTCGTGGACGCTCCACATGGCCACCATCATCCTGACAGCCAACCTTTGGGGGTTCTATCGCAAGGAATGGAAAGGCGTTTCGAAGAGAACCTACAACATGATACTTTTAGGTATCGCCACCATTTTGTTGTCGGTTATTATTATCGGAATCGCCAAGTGGCTGTATCCTGAATTAAATGCGCTCGGATAATGAAACGGCTTGCTTTTAAAATGTACCTCAACGAGGGGCAGAAACAGGAATACAAAAAGCGCCACGACCAACTGTGGCCCGAATTGCACCAGTTGCTGAAAGAGGCCGGGGTGAGCGAATATTCCATCTTTTTGGATGAAGAAACCAACACGCTGTTTGCGTTTCAGAAAGTGAGCGGCGAGGAAGGTTCGCAGGATTTGGGGCAAACCGAAATCGTACAAAAATGGTGGGCTTTCATGGCCGACATCATGAAAACCAATCCCGACAATTCGCCGGTGACCATTCCGCTCGAAGAGGTTTTTTACCTCAGCTGACATTCTGTTTTCCGAAGTTAATATTCACAACAAAATCAAAACGAATAAATTACAAATCAGTATGACAAAGAATAATTTCCATCCGTTTACCAGGAATACCCTTGTCAGGGTTTTCTTCCTGGTTGTTTTTGTGGCGTTCAGCCTGTCGCCGGCCACTGCTGCCAAAAAAAGCTCCAAATTCGGCGGCGTGCAGATTGGCGCCATCACCTACAGCTACCGCAGTATGCCCGACCAATCGCTGCCGGCCATCCTGGGCTACGTGCTCGAATCGGGATTAAGTTCGGTGGAACTGATGGGTGGACCGGTTGAACAGTTCGCCGGCATTCCGCAGGTAAAAGATCCGCAGGCCCTTCGCCAGTGGCGCACCACGGTTTCGATGGACAAGTTCAGGGAGATCAAAAAGATGTTCAACACCAAAGGGGTAAAAATCGACATCCTGAAACTGGGCTCGCCCAACTGGTCGGACGAAGAGATCGACTATGCATTCAACGTCTGTAAAACGCTGGGCGCACGGGGAATCACCATGGAGATTTCGGAAGAAGCAGCCAAACGGATGGCCCCATTTGCCGAAAAACACAACCGCTACGTCATCTTTCACAACCACGGCCAGCCCGGCACGCCCGGCTTCAGCTTCGATAAAGTGCTGGCCTACGGCCCCAAGCTGATGCTGAACCTCGACGCCGGCCACTATTTCGGAGCTACCGGCCTGCATCCCAACGAACTGATCGAAAGGCTGCACGACCGTATTGCCAGCCTTCACATCAAAGACAAAACCGGTCCGAAGGCGGCCAATCCCAACAAAAACATGGAATTTGGCAAAGGAGAAACCCCGGTGGCCGAAATCCTGCAGCTGGTGCAGAAAAACAAATGGCCCATCACCTGCGACATTGAACTGGAGTACGACCTCCCGCAGGGATCGGATGCCGTGAAAGAGGTAGCCAAATGTGTGGAATATTGCCGCAAAGCGTTGGTGACCAAAAAGTAGCCGCTTAATTCTGTATTAAATCCAAAAAATGAATCAGGAAAGAATTAAAAAAGCATACGACCTCGCCAAACAGGAGTATGCAGAAATGGGAGTCGACACCGACCAGGCGCTGAAAAAGCTTGACGAGGTGGCGATCAGCCTCCACTGCTGGCAGACCGACGATGTGGGCGGTTTTGAAACCCCCGGCGCCGAACTGGGCGGCGGAGGAATCCAGGTAACCGGCAACTACCCGGGGAAAGCCCGTAACTTAACCGAAATGCGCGCCGACCTCGAAAAGGTGATGTCGCTGCTGCCCGGCAAACAACGCCTCAACCTGCACGCCATCTATGGCGATTTTGGCGGCGAACGGGTTGACCGCGACCAGATTGAAGTGAAACATTTCCAATCGTGGATCGACTGGGCCAAAGCCAACCAGATCGGACTTGACTTCAACTGCACCTGCTTTTCACACCCCAAAGCCGACGACGGTTTTACACTGTCGAGCAAAAATGCGGAGAACCGCCGCTTTTGGATCGAGCACACCAAACGGTGCCGCCGCATTGCCGCCGAAATGGGAAAACAGCTCGGCACTGCCGCTGTCCACAACATCTGGATCCCCGACGGCTCGAAAGACACCCCCGTCGACCGGTTCACCCACCGCGCCCTGCTGAAAGATTCGCTGGACCAGATCTTCAGCGAAAAACTGCCGGAAGCTTTCCTGAAAGATGCCGTGGAGAGTAAACTCTTCGGCATCGGCTCGGAATCCATGGTGGTGGGGTCGCACGATTTTTATCTCTGCTACGCCGCACAAAACAACAAACTGATCTGCCTGGACAACGGCCACTTTCACCCGACCGAACAGGTTGGCGACAAAATTTCGGCGGTGCTGCAATTTGTCCCCGAGCTGCTGCTGCACGTCACCCGCGGCGTCCGTTGGGACAGCGACCACGTGGTCATCCTCAACGACGAGATCCAGCTGATTGCGCAGGAGATTGTACGGGCCAACGCCCTTCACCGCATCAAAGTGGGGCTCGACTTTTTCGATGGCAGCCTCAACCGCATCGGCGCCTACGTAATCGGTACCCGCGCAGCACAACAGGCTTTTCTGCTGGCCCTGCTCGAACCCACCGAAAAACTCAAAACCTGGGAAGAGGCCGGCAAAAATTTCGAACGGCTGGCCCTGCTCGAACTGATGAAAACCAAACCCTTTGGCGCGGTGTGGAACTACTACTGCCTGCAGCATAACGTCCCGGTAGCCGAAGATTTTATTACAGAAATTCAGGCCTACGAAACTGCCGTACTGGCCAAAAGATAACTTTTCCTAAGCAAATTGAGGGTTCACGAAAGCCGGGAGGTGGTTTCTGTAAGAGACCTGCACTTCCGGCTTTTTTACACCTCCGGCAGCCCGAACCAGCGGCTCTCCGGCAACAATGGCCGGCTCGGGCCGGCTCATTCCAACCTGAAACCAATGATCAGGCCACTGAAAAAAACATTCCGCCATAAAATGCCGGGGCAGCAACAACCGGATGATGCAGGTTCTTTCCGGGAAACGCCCCGGACTGGCCACGCCGCGCCGGGAGGAAGCCTCAACCTGATCTATATGACTAAAGATAAACATGACTAACACAACACCATTATGCGCATAACAAACCGTTTACGATTGATCCTGATCCTGATAACTGTCGGGGGACAGGCGTTGGCCCAGCTGCCGCCCGTTTTCAGAGAGACCTTCCGGAAAGCGGCACGCGGAGAGCAACTGTCGCGTTACTACCTCACTCCCCAACGTATCGTGTGGCAATCCGACGAGTCGGGGAAATACGTTAAAAATGGCCAGAGTATTCTGGCTGCCGGAACCGGCCAGGCCGATCTGAACAAAGGCAACTACCTGATGCTGACCGGCAGTCCGTCGCACACACCCGGGATCATCCTCGATTTTGGCAAGGAGATTCATGGAGGGATTGAGATCGTAACCACCATCAACAATGACAAAAAAATGGGACGCGTCCGCATCCGTCTGGGCGAATCGGTGAGCGAAACCATGAGCGAGATTGGCGAAAAGGGGGCCACCAACGACCATGCCCTGCGCGACTTCACCGTGGCCCTGCCCTGGCTGGGAAAAATTGAAGTCGGCAACTCGGGTTTCCGTTTTGCCCGGATCGACCTGGTCGACAGCGATGCCAAAATCGAAATCAAAGAGATCAGCGCCGTTTTGATAATCCGCGACCTGCCCTATGCCGGCTCCTTCCGCTGTAACGACGAACGGCTCAACCAGATCTGGCTCACCGGCGCCTACACCGTCCACCTCAACATGCAGGAATACCTGTGGGATGGCATCAAACGCGACCGGCTGGTGTGGGTGGGCGATATGCACCCCGAGATCATGACCATCAACAGTGTGTTTGGCAACAACGAAGTGGTCCCCAAAAGTCTCGACCTGGCCCGCGACATCACCCCGCTGCCGGCCTGGATGAACGGCATCAGCTCCTATTCGATGTGGTGGGTGCTGAACCACCACAACTGGTATCTCTACCAGGGCGACCTGGCCTATCTCCGGCAGCAGAAAGAGTACCTGGTCGAACTACTCGGCAGGCTGGCCGCCAAAGTGGACCATTCGGGGCAGGAGACCCTGGACGGCCACCGCTTTCTGGACTGGCCTTCGAGTGAAGCCCCCCAAGCGATTCATGCCGGCCTGCAATCGTTGATGGCCATGACCATGCAAGCCGGCGCCGAACTGTGTGAAGCGCTCGGCGAACCCGCTACCGCTGCGCTGTGCACCGAAACCCTGGCCCGGCTCAGCAAGTATCTTCCCGGTCACAACCAGTCGAAGCAGGCAGCGGCCCTGCTGGCCCTCTCCGGTCTGATGCCGGCCGAAAAGGCCAACCGCGAAGTGCTGGCGGTCGACGGCGTGCAACGGATGTCAACCTTTTACGGTTATTACATGTTGCAGGCCCGCGCCAAAGCCGGCGATTACCAGGGCGCCATCGACAATATCCGCGAATACTGGGGGGCGATGCTCGACCTGGGGGCTACCACCTTTTGGGAAGATTTCAACATCCGCTGGACCACCAATGCCTCGCGTATCGACGAACCGGTGCCGGCCGGCAAAGCCGATATCCACGGTGACTTTGGCGATTACTGCTACCAGGGATTCCGCCACAGCTTTTGCCACGGATGGGCTTCGGGGCCAACCGCCTGGCTCTCCGAGCATGTGCTGGGGATCCGGGTACTCGAACCCGGTTGCAAAACGGTAAAAATCGAACCGCACCTGCCCGGATTGCAGTGGGCCGAAGGAACTTTTCCGACACCGTATGGACTCATCCGGGTCAAACACCAAAAATTGCCCGACGGCTCCATCAAATCCCAAATTGAGGCGCCCAAAGGAATAAAAATCATAAAAAAGTGACCGCAACAACCTAAACGGCTTCAAAAACCGCTCTCGGCGGAGAGCTTTTTGCAGTCTGTGCCCACTTTGCCCGTCGCCGGAGGATTTTATTTGTGTATTTTTGGAAGAACTGAAATGAAAAGGTTCCATTTTCCATGCATGACTTCTTCAAATACCTGACGCCCGGTGAACAGGACATCAGTTGGGGGTTGTATTTAAATGTGGCGGGGAAAGCGCAGATTTTGCCGGGAGTTCCCTATCCCAACCCCCTGCATCCGGCAGGTTACTATTTTACCTGGGAAAAGGGAAGGGTGTTGAACGAATACCAGCTTACCTACATCACCCAGGGCAGCGGCGTTTATGAAACGGCCACCGCAAAATACCAGGTGGGGCCGGGATCGCTGCTGATAACCAAACCTGGCGTGTGGCACCGCTACCAGCCCCATCTCAAAACCGGCTGGGAAGAGTACTACATCGGGTTTAACGGCCCCATTGCCGGCATGATGCTCAACAATCCCTGCTTTGCATCGCTGGTCCCGTTGTCGCAGGTGGGTAACCGCGGCGAGTTCATTGATACCTATTACAAAATTTTCGACTACGTAAAAGAGGAAAAACCCGGATTTCAGCAGGTTTCGGCCGGCATGGTGATGAAGCTGCTCGGTTACCTGATCGCCTTCGAAAAACAGCGCGGCCTGTCGGAAACACCGATGGAGCAAGTCATTCAGAAGGCCTGTTTCCTGATTCGCGAAAATATCGAAGAAGATATCGATTTTCAACAATTTGCCGAAGAGAAAGGAGTGGGCTACTCCAATTTCCGCCGGATGTTTAAAAAATATACCGGCCTGCCCCCCGTCCAGTACCACCTCCACCTGAAGATCATGCGCGGGCGGGAGCTGCTGCTCTCCACCGACAAAATGGTGAAAGAGATCTCCTGGGAACTGGGGTTTCAGTCGGTTTACTATTTCAGCCGGGCTTTCAAAAAAGTTACCGGCGTTTCTCCCACCGAAGTACGTAGCAACCCCACCCCGCCCCCATTCGGCAAAGGGAAGGAAAAAGCTGATTTTCTAACCAAAATAGATCAACCATGAAAAAACTAATCCTACTTCTGGCAGCCGGAAGTTTTATATTGATTTCGGCCTGCCAACAAGGCGAATCGCCGGCCGGAGTGGTCGACCTGAAGTGTGAGTTTCAGGACGAGCCGCTGGGGATCGACCGTGCCCAGCCATTGCTGCAGTGGAAAATGAAAGACACACGCCGCGGAGCTGCCCAAACCGCCTACCAGGTGCTGGTGGCCAGCTCGCCCGAACTGCTGGCCGACGACACGGGCGATTTGTGGGATTCGGGCCGGCAGGAGTCCGACCGCTCAGTCCATGTCAAATACGAAGGAAAACCCCTCGAATCGGGGCAAACCTGCTTCTGGAAAGTGCGCCTCTGGGACCAGGCCGGCAAAGAGACCGGCTGGAGCGACCCGGCGATGTGGGAAATGGGGCTGCTCAATCCCGGCGACTGGAAAGCCTCGTGGATAGCCCGCTCGGCTGAAAATCCCGCCCGCTCGGTTTACCTGCGGCAAACCATCACCCTCCCCGACAAGGAGATCGACAAAGCGCGCATCTTTGTGACCGGCCTGGGAAACTACGTCTTTTACCTCAACGGCAACCGCGTGGGCAACGACCTGCTCACCCCCGGCTGGACCCACTATCCCAAACGGCTCGAATACCAGGTGTATGACGTGGCCGAACTCCTCGAAGAGGGAGAAAATGCCCTCGGCGCCCTGCTGGGAAGCATGTGGTGGTCGGGCGGACTGGGCTGGCGCGGCGGGACCAAATATTCCGAAGGACCGCTGAAAATGATCGCCCAGCTAAAAGTGGACTATTCCGACGGCAGTTCCGACCTGTTTGGCACCGACTCAACCTGGAAATGGAAAGATTCGCCCATCGTGTATGACCACATCTACCACGGCGAAACCTACGACGCCAACCTGGAAGAGGAAGGATGGAACGAAAAAGGATACGACGACTCGGCCTGGCTGCCCGTTGAACCGGCCTCCTACGAAGGGGTGCTCAGCGGCCCGCGGTTCCCGGCCCTGCGCGAACAGATGCAGCTCAACGCGGTGGCCCTCACCGAACCGCTGCCGGGCGAATATGTCTTCGACCTGGGACAAAACATGGTGGGATGGGCGCAATTTCTGGCCCACGGCGAAAAGGGCGACACCCTCACCCTGCGCTTTGCCGAACTGCTGCACGACGACGGCACGGTTGCCCAGGAGAACCTCCGCAGCGCCAAAGCTACCGACCGCATCATCTGCAACGGCGAAGCCTTCGTGTGGGAACCCCGGTTTACCTACCACGGATTTCGCTACGTACAGGTTTCGGGCTTGAAAAACAAACCGGCCCAAACCGACCTGATCGGAAAGGTTATCCACACCGACGAACCATTGGTGGGAAAATTTGAGTGCTCCAATGAGCTGATCAACCGCATCAACAAAAATATCATCTGGGGACAGCGCGGTAACTTCTTTGCCGTCCCGACCGACTGCCCGCAGCGCGACGAGCGCCTGGGCTGGACCGGTGATCTGGCACTGTTCATGCCTACCGCCGCCTATCTGTTCGACGTCAAGGACTTCCTGCGGGATTGGCTGCGAGACCTGCGCGCCGAGCAGGCGAACGGCGGCACCGTCCCGTGGACGGTGCCCGACTTGCTCAAGTTCCTCGACTCGGGGCCGGTGCCGATCAACGCCACCACCGCGATCTGGGGCGACGCCGCGGTTTGGATCCCTTGGACGCTGTGGCAGGCGTACGGCGAGGTCAAGGTGCTGGAGGAGCAGTGGTCCTCGATCCGTGCCCATGTGCGGGCCGTCGAACGCCTCCTGTCGCCGGACGGGGTGTGGGATGCCGGCTACCAGTTCGGCGACTGGCTGGACCCGACCGCTCCTGCGGAGAATCCGCTGCAGTCGGCGACCGACAAGGGGCTGGTCGCCACCGCGTGCGCCTACCGGACCGCGGTGATGGCCGCCGAGGCCGCCGAGGTGCTCGGGCTGCAGGACGACCACGCGAGGTTCCTCGGCCTGGCCGAGCGCCTTCGGCGCGGCTTTGTCGAGCGCTACGTGGAGCATGCCGACAGCACGTGTGACACGCCCACCGCGCACACGCTGGCGATCGTCTTCGGGCTCCTCGACGAGCCGCGCAGGGTGAAGGCTGGCGACCGGCTGGCGGAACTGGTGACGAAGTCCGGCTACCGGATCCAGACCGGCCTTGCCGGGACGCCGTTCATCCTCGACGCGCTGGCCGAGACCGGCCATGAGGAGGAGGCGTACCGGCTGCTGCTCCAGACGGCACCGCCGTCGTGGCTGTACCAGGTGACGATGGGCGCGACAACCATGTGGGAACGCTGGGACGCGATGCTTCCAGACGGATCCCTGAACTCCGACTCGATGACCAGCTTCAGCCACTACGTGTTCGGGTCCGTCGCGGACTGGATGCACCGCCGGATCGCCGGGGTGGCTCCGCTCGAGCCGGGTTATGCGAAAGTCCTGATCAGCCCGCAGCCTGGTGGTGACCTGAGCTGGGCCCGGACGAGGCTCGCCACCCGGTTCGGCGAGATCGCGGTCTCCTGGGAACAGTCGGAGTTCGGCGTGTTCGACCTTCTGGCGTGTGTCCCCGAAGGTGCGACGGCTCGCGTGGTGCTACCTGACGGCACCTCCAGCGAGGTGGGCAGCGGTGAGTTCCGCTTCACGGTGAACGTTCCGGACGAGAGCTGCCGGGCGAGATGAGCGAGCCAACCCAGACTTCGCCGGTGCGGATCGTGTTCGTCGACCTCGACGGCACGTTGGCGCACCGCGGGACGATTCCCGAGGGGAATGCCAACGCGGTGAGGGCTGCCCGTGCTGGGGGTGCCGCGGTCGTGCTGTCGACGGGCCGGGCGACAGCGATGCTCACCGGGGACATCCTGGACGTCGGCTTTGACGGGCTGATCTGCAGCGGCG
>JARKOX010000137.1 GCA_029975525.1 Prolixibacteraceae bacterium
TTCCTCATCCTGGCTGTATTGGTCCTCACCGACCTCTGGATGGTTGACAAACGTTTTCTCAACAACAGCAACTTTATCACCAAACGCGAATCGCAGAATATCTACCCGGAAATGCCCGTCGACCAGGAGATCCTCAAAGATGCCGACCTCAGCTACCGGGTACTTCCGCTCAACAATCCGTGGGGAGATTCACGGGCTTCCTACTTCCATAAAAATGTGGGAGGATACCATGCCGCCAAACTGCGCCGCTACCAGGAGCTGATCGATCACCACCTGAGCCCTGAAATGGGAAAAATGATTGACCGCCTGAACCGGCAGCAACCGTTCGATTCGGTTTTTGACGCCCTGCCTGCGCTGAACATGCTCAACACCCGCTACCTGATTTACGACCTGAACAGTCCGCCGCTCCACAATCCCAAAGCACTGGGAAATGCTTGGTTCGTGAAAAATTTCAGAATTGTGCCAAATGCCGATCAGGAGATCAATGAACTGGGGGATATCGATCCGGCTCAAACTGCCCTGGTTGACCAGCGGTTTGCCTCCCTGGTGGAAGGAAAAACCTTTGCACCAGACAGCACCGCGGCCATCCGCCTCACCGAATACCAGCCCAACTACCTGAAATACACCAGCAAATCCGCATCGGAACAACTGGCCGTGTTTTCAGAAATCTACTACCAAAACGGGTGGAAAGCTTTTGTTGACGGGGTAGAAACGCCCCATTTCAGGGTCGATTATGTCTTACGGGCGATGGTGGTCCCTGCCGGCGAACATACGGTGGAATTCCGCTTTGAGCCCCGCTCCTATTACCTGGGCAACCAGGTTTCGCTGGCCGGCTCCCTGCTGCTGATCCTGCTGATTGCCGGTTATGCTTTCCGGGAAATCAGAAAACAGAAGCCTCAGGCCACAGCACCAGAAAAAGCGTAAAACAGACAGAACAACACTATTTCCGCGAAAGCCGCAAAATCATATCGGGGTTGTTGAGCACCACATAAACGGCTCCGTCGGGGCCGGTTGAAACGTCGCGCACCCGCCCGGCATTTTTCAGGATGGTCTCTTCGTGGATAACCCGTTCGTCTTCGATCGTCAGCAGCCGCACCTCTTCATATTTCAATGCGCCTGCCAGCAGCTTGTTTTTCCACTGCGGAAACATCTCGCCGCGGTAGAAATCGAGGCCGCACACCGCAATTGAAGGGTTCCAGAAAAATACGGGCTGTTCCAGACCGGGTTTGTGGGTAAATGCTGACACCACCGAACCGTTGTAGTTTCGGCCGTAGGTAACCAGCGGCCACCCGTAGTTTTTCCCGGCTTTGATCAGGTTCAGTTCATCGCCGCCCATCGGGCCGTGTTCGGTCGCCCACAGCTGTCCGGTTTCCGGATGAATAGCCATTCCCTGGATATTACGGTTTCCCAGCGAATAGAGCGAAGGCAGGGCATCCGGGAAAACCAGGTAGGGATTGGTGTCGGGGATAGAACCGTCGGGCCGGATGCGGTGGACCTTCCCGTTGGGGAGGGTAAAATCCTGCGCCTCATCCTGGTATCCCCGCTCGCCGATGGCAAAATAGAGATATCCCCACGGATCGAAAACAATCCGGCAGCCGTAATGGTGGCGGGTGGTCCGGTAGGTGGCCGGCGGCGCCTCAAATATCACCTGTTCGCCGGTCCAGGTGTTGTTTCTGATTTTTCCGCGTACCAGGCGGGTCATTGCCAACGGCCGTTCACCGGCGGCCGGATTTTGGATTGCGTGACTGTAGGCCAGATAGATCCAGCCATTCTGCCGGTAGTTGGGATCGACAGCCACCTCCATCAGTCCGCCCTGACCTTCGTGCAGCACACTGGGAGTCCCGGCTACGGGTTGCGGCAGCAATCTCCCGCCAACAACCATTCGCAGCCGTCCCGGCCGTTCGGTAACCAGCGCTGTATCGGCGCCAATAAAATCGATGGCCCACGGAATTTCCAGGTTGCGGACCCACTCCTCAATTTTCAGATCGTAATAAAGAGTCCCGGTTTCCCTGGTCACCGCCGGTTTCACGGCCCCGGCATTCTTTTCCGATTCGCGGATATATTGTACAAGCGAACGAATTTCGGCATCGTTCAGTGTTTTTTCATAAGCCGGCATTCCCAGGTGGGTGATCCCGAATTTGATATTGCGGGTTACATAGCCATCTTCGGCGCCAAACTGCCAGATCCCGTCGACCAGGCTTTGGGCATTTCCTCCCTGCATTTCAGCACCGTGACACTGTGCGCAATGCTGTTGGTAAAGCGCAGCCCCGCTTTTGGTTTGGGCACCGGCTGGCATCAGCATTCCCCAAACTGCTGCCTGTATCAAAAAAAATTTCAACGTATTCATATCCTGCCTGTTTTGGAAATTTCAGGTTTTAACAGTTGCTTTGTCTTCAAAATTTTATCATCTGAAACAAACAACACGTCAAAGGGTTGCCCGCACCCCGATTGAAAAGTAAAATCACTTCCGGAAAAGGCCATTTTTGCTACTTTTGCGGAGATTGAAACCTGATATGATGGATCTCGAAAAAACCAACTATTTGCTGCAATCTGTCAGCAGCGGAAAAACTTTTGAAGACCAGGGCTGGACGCTGGATGCTCCCGGAGAGACCGCCCCGACGCTGATCCGTGCGATTTATGAAAAACGGCAGCTCGCTGTCAAAGACGACACCTACGGACTGTACAAATTTGCCGACTGGCTGCCGGTCGGACGAATGCTCGAAGGTTCGTCGGCGCCGGTAACTTACCGCAGCCGGGGGTTGGCCGAAAAGCTGGGGCTGACTAACCTGTGGATCACTTTCAGCGGCTACTGGCCCGAAAAAGGCGCCTGGATGCAAACCGGTTCGTTCAAGGAGACCGAAGCCTATTCGGTGTGCGCCCGCCTGAGGGCCGGCAACGGCAAGGTGCTGGTGGTTGCTTCTGCCGGAAATACTGCCCGCGCCTTTGCCAAAGTATGTTCCGACAACCGGATCCCGCTGCTGTTGTGCGTGCCGGAAGACAACCTCGACGCACTCTGGTTTGAAGCTCCGCTGCACGACTGTGTGAAACTGGTCTGCAGCGCCTCGGGCAGCGACTATTTCGATGCCATCCACCTTTCCAACCTGGCAGCTTCCCTCGATGGATTTATTGCCGAAGGAGGCGCCAAGAATATCGCCCGCCGCGACGGAATGGGCACCACCGTTCTGTCGGCGGTAACTACCATCGGACAGATTCCGGACTACTATTTTCAGGCGATCGGCAGCGGAACCGGCGCCATCGCCGCCTGGGAAGCCAACCAGCGTTTCCTGGAAGACGGACGTTTTGGCAGCAACAAAATGAAACTGATGGTTTCGCAGAACTTCCCCTTCAATCCGATCTACGACGCCTGGAAAGCCGGCTCGCGCAGCATGCTGCCCCTCGACGACGACACCGCCCGCCGTCAGGCCGAAGCCATCGACGCCAAAGTGCTCTCGAACCGTAAACCGCCCTACCCGCCCGCCGGCGGCCTCTACGACGCACTTACCGACAGCGGCGGCGACATCCTGCTGGCAACCAACGAGCAGGCCCGCGCAGCTGCCAAACTTTTTGCCGACACCGAAGGGATCGATATTCACCCGGCCGCCGCAGTGGCAACCGCCACCCTTGTCGAAAAGTCCCAACACCCTGACTTCCCGAAAAACGCGCTCATTATGCTGAACATCACCGGTGGCGGAGAACAAAAATTCAAGGAAGGAAAAAATCTCTTCTTCCTGAATCCTCTTTTAACGTTTGACGTAAATCCTACTCCGGACATTGTAAAGGAAAAAATTGGCCGCCTGTTCGAAGGAAATCACCTTAAAACGAAATAATATGACCCAAAAACTCCTCCTTAACGTTATGCTGGCAGCGATCCTGCTCGCTTCCTGCTCCTCCTACAAGGACTACTCCAACGTGCCCTTCGAGGATCAAAACCCGCCGTGGGAAGATCCGCAGGTTTCTCAGATCAACCGGGAAGCCCCGCGCGCCCACTTCATTCCATACACCACTGTTGAACAGGCCCGTCAAGACAGCCTGTGGAACTCGCCGCTGCTCTTTTCACTCAACGGCATGTGGAAATTCAACCTGGCCCAGCATCCTTCGCAAAGGCCCTACTGGTTTTTCAAAGACGATTTTGACACCCGCAAATGGGCCGAAATCCCGGTCCCTTCCAACTGGGAGCTGGAGGGCTACGACTATCCCATCTACGTCAATGTGGTCTATCCGCACAAACCCACTCCGCCGGTTATCGAAGGCAACCACAATCCGGTGGGATCTTACAAACGGTTCTTTAAACTCCCTACAGACTGGACCGGCAAAGAAATTTACCTCCATGTGGGAGCCGTCAGCTCCAACATGAACCTTTGGATTAACGGCGAATTTGTGGGATACAGCGAAGACAGCAAAACGCCCGCAGAATTCAATATCACCCGTTTTCTGAAAAAAGGAAACAACTCGATTGCCATCGAAGTGTTCCGCTGGAGTGACGGTTCGTACCTCGAAGACCAGGATTTCTGGCGGATGAGCGGAATTACCCGCGACATTTTCCTGCAGGCCCGCGCACCGCAGCACATCCGCGATTTCCGTGTCTCATCGGGACTGGATGCCTCTTACCAGAACGGGCAGTTTGCCCTGAAGGTGGAGCTGAGCAACCTGGCCGCAAGCGAAGCTTCCCTCACCCTTGAAGCCCAACTCAACGACGGCGAAAACTCCCTGCTTTCGTTCTCCCAAAACGTGAATACAGCCCCGGGAGCGACCAAAGTCACTTTCGCCGACTCCATCCCCAATGTAAAAAAATGGACTGCCGAAACGCCCAATCTTTATGAATTGCTGATTACACTCAAAAACAGTTCGGGCGAAATCGTCGAGGTGCTGAAACAGGATGTGGGCTTCCGTACCGTCGAAATAAAAGATGGTCACCTGCTGGTAAACGGAAAGTATATCTACCTGAAAGGAGTCAACATCCACGAACACCATGAGAAGACCGGACACGTGGTGGACAAAGCCACCATGCTGAAAGATATTCAGCTCATGAAAACCCACAACGTGAATGCAGTGCGCACGGCCCACTATCCGCAGCCCGAGTTGTGGTACAAACTCTGCAACAAATACGGTCTTTACCTGATTGACGAAGCCAACATCGAATCGCACGGAATGGGCTACGGCGCTCAGTCGC
>JARKOX010000138.1 GCA_029975525.1 Prolixibacteraceae bacterium
CCGGGACTGCTGGTAATCAAAAACGGAACCATCGAAGCAAAATGGCACCACAACGACATTCCCGATCCTGAAACATTCCGGAAGAAGTTCCTGAACAAATAGTTAAATCAGGATTCCGTAACTGTTACATTCGCCGGCGAATAGAAATGGTTACTATTTTTACGGGCTCAAATCATAGAATTTCAAATCCTTAAAACGAAACCATAATGAGAAAAAAAGTTGTTGCAGGAAACGGGAAATGCAATACAACCCTGCAGGAAGGCATCGAACTGGCACAAACCGTCAACCAACTGGTGACCGAAAAAGGGGACAAAAACATCACCGTGGTGCTCTGTACTCCCTTCACGCACCTGACTAAAGTGGTGGAACTGGTCGACGGAAACCGGATTGGCGTGGGAGCCCAGAACTGTGCAGCCGAAGCCAAAGGCGCTTTCACCGGCGAAGTTTCGGCAGCCATGGTTAAAAGCACCGGCGCCGGCTATGTAATCCTCGGACACTCTGAACGTCGCGAATATTATGGCGAAACCAGCGAAATCCTGAATAAAAAAGTTGCCCTGACACTGGCCAACGGACTTACCCCAATTTACTGCTGCGGCGAGGCGCTCGAAACCCGCCAGGCTGAAAAACAAAACGAATGGGTAAAACGCCAGCTCGACGAAACCATCTTCCAGCTTCCGGTTGAAGAGGTCAGCAAAATCATCATTGCCTACGAACCGATCTGGGCTATCGGAACCGGCGTGACGGCCAGTACCGAACAGGCACAGGAGATGCTGGCTTACATCCGCGGACTGATTGCAGACAAATTCGGAAAAGAGGTTGCTGATAAAACTTCCATCCTGTACGGCGGCAGCTGCAACGCCAAAAATGCTCCCGAACTGTTTGCCCAGCCCGATATCGATGGCGGCCTGATTGGCGGCGCATCGCTCAAAGGCGAAGATTTCCTTGGAATCATTAACGCTTATTAACCAGCGTTTCTTAAAAATACTACCACCATTCAGAAGAGCCGCTCCAATCCGGGGCGGCTATTTTTTTCTCCGGAAAGCTTCGCCAGCTTCCTTCGCACTTGTAAAACAGAGATCCGCAAAAGATGAAACAGTCTCCCGGCCTGCCTTTTAAACACCTCCGGGCCATTCAAAATCCGACGCCCAAAAACCATCCGGCATGCCCTCAAAAAATGACCAGACCGGAAGGTGGAAAGTAACCTGCCACTTCCTATCTTTATCCGGAATTTTTTCACCAAAAGCAGATGAACACAATCAAAATAACCTTCACCATTTCGCCCGCCGAAAGCTGGGCCAGTGAATGGCTCACCGCCCAGCTGGCCGACAGCGGATTTGAAAGTTTTGTAGAAACCGCCGAAGGCGTGGAAGCCTACATCGCTGAAGACCTTTACAACCCGGCCCAGATTGAGGAGATCATTGCCGGATTTTCTGAAAACTTCAGCGTAAGCTGGCTGGCCGAAACCATTGCAGAGCAAAACTGGAACGAAGTGTGGGAAAAAAACTACTTCAAACCGCTGGTTATTCAAAACCGCTGCGTGGTGCGGGCCCCCTTTCACGACGACTACCCCGCCTGTGAATATGAAATTGTAATTGAGCCCAACATGGCTTTCGGAACCGGCAACCACGAAACCACCTCGATGATGATGGAAATCCTGCTCGAAGAGGAGCTGGCAGGCAAAGAGGTGCTGGACATGGGGTGCGGCACCGGCATCCTGGCAATTCTGGCTTCGAAGCGGGGGGCAGCCCACATCACGGCCATCGACATTGACCACTGGGCTTTTGAAGCAACCGTTGAAAATGCCCAAACCAACCACATTGAAAATCTCACTGCGTGGCAGGGCGACGCCTCCCGATTAGGCGCCGAAACCTACGACCTGATCCTGGCCAACATTCAGAAAAATGTCCTGATCAACGACCTGCCGGTCTATGCGCCGGTTTTGCGCAAGGGCGGTAAAATTTTGCTCAGCGGATTCTATCTTCCCGATCTGGACGACATCCGGCACGCCGCCCAAGCCAGTGGGCTCTCCTTTAAAAATTACCGGGAAAGGAATAACTGGACCGTCGCCATTTTTGAGAAACCGGCCAACTAAACCGCAGACTGCTGCCCGTCGGTTTTAACGCGCCAGTTCCCAAACCTCCATGTCGCGGATATCCCTTCCGTCGATCACAAACCGGAGGGCGGTGCATACTTTGTGAAAACCGTAGTTGCCGGCAGCCCCGGGATTCAGGTGAAGGAGGTTCAGTTTTTTGTCATAAATAACCTTCAGGATGTGCGAATGCCCGCAGACAAACAGATTGGGCGGATGCGCAAAAATTTCGGGTCTCACGGCACGATCGTAATGGCCGGGATAACCGCCGATGTGCGTCAGCCACACCTCGGTCTCTTCACACCAGAAGCGCTGGTGTGCCGGATAAACCACCCGGAGATCCTGCCCGTCGATATTTCCGTAGACCGCCCGCAACGGCTTGAAGGCCGCCAGCTGATCGGCCGTTTCAATATTGCCGATGTCGCCGGCGTGCCAAAGCTCGTCCACCCCGTCAAAAAACCGGAAAAGCCTTTCGTGCACCAAACCATGCGTATCCGACAGCAAACCAATCCGCTTCATTTTGGTTATTAGTTATCGATCAACACCGCAAAATACGCTATTTTAGCACAACTAAAAAAGGGAAGAATGAAACGATTGGTAATTGTCCGTCACGCCAAAGCAGTTCCGTACGGATACGACGACGACTTTAGCCGGGCCCTCACCGGCAAAGGAGAAACCGATGCACAGATCATCGGCAGGCACCTGCAAAAAGAAGGCATTCAGCCCGACCTGATGATTTCCAGTCCGGCGCTGCGTGCCCGCTCAACTGCCCAGATCTTTGCCGAATCGTTAGGCTATCCGTCCCCAAAAATCCGGGAGGAAGAAGCGCTTTACGAAGGACTTACCACAGGCGGTTTTGTACAGCTGCTCCACACGCTTCCCGCCGAAGCGCAAACCGTATTTGTGTTTGGACACAATCCCGGCTTGTCGTACTATGTAAGTAACCTGCTCCACTTCTTCCACGGCGACATGCCCACCTGTTCAACGGTAGGAATCGATTTTGACGTACAAAGCTGGACAGAGGTGGAACCCCGCTCCGGCGCCAAAGCTTTTCAGCTGATTCCAAGCATGTTCAACGAATAACCTTCCGCAGGCAGGCGGCTGCGGCCCTGTTCAGGTCGCCGGATCCTTCGGGGCGGTACCCGGCCTCAACCTCCGGTAAACTTTTAAATTTCTGAAAACAAGAAGATGAACCTTTTTTATATTCCCGGAATTTCGGATACCCCGATCCGGCTCGACGAAACCGAATCGGGACACGCCGTGCGGGTGCTTCGGCTGAAAGAGAACGATCCGGTGGTGGTTATCGATGGAAAAGGCGGCTGGTTCGAAGCGGTCATCGAACAGGCGCATCCCAAAAAGTGCCTGATCCGCATCGTTTCGCGCAGGGAGACGGAAGTCCGCCCCTTCGGACTGCATCTTGCCGTGGCCCCCACCAAAAACATTGACCGCTTCGAATGGATGCTCGAAAAATGCACCGAAATCGGCGTGGATGAAATAACACCGCTGCTCTGCCGCTTCAGCGAACGAAAAAACGTAAACCTGGCCCGCCTCGAAAAAATTGCCGTGGCAGCCATGAAACAATCGCTGAAAGCAACGCTTCCAAAAATCAACGATTTAACACCGTTTGAAAACCTGGTCTGTCTGCCCTTTGACGGACAGAAGCTGATTGCCCACTGTTATCCGGGAGAAAAGCAACACCTGATGCGCCTGCTGGACAAAAATCAAAAGGCGCTGATCCTGATTGGCCCCGAAGGAGACTTTTCGCCCGAAGAGGTGCAGGCTGCACAACAAAACGGGTTCCGGGAGATCTCGCTGGGCCATTCGCGCCTGCGTACCGAAACAGCCGGCGTGGTGGCCTGCCACACCGTTTCGCTGAGCCGCGAAGCCGAGCCGCCGGCCTTGTAAACTGCTGCCAGACAATTATTGTATCTTTAAGCCGTTTTTTAACCACAGAAACCGCAAAACAGGGAACATGAAAAAATTATTTTGGTGGCTTGTGTGCGCGATGGTGTGGGGAGTTACCCCGGCTCAAAACACCTCGGTAAAAATTGCCTTGCTGAAATACAACGGGGGCGGCGACTGGTATGCCAACCCCACTTCGCTGCCCAACCTGGTCCGGTTCTGCAACCGCGAACTCAACGCCGCCATTTATCCCGAGCCGGCTACCGTGGAAGCGGGCAGCCGCGATCTTTTCAATTTTCCGTTCGTGCACATGACCGGTCACGGCAACGTGATATTTTCGGAGAGCGACGCCCGCAACCTGCGCCGTTACCTCGAAGCCGGCGGCTTCCTTCATATTGACGACAACTACGGACTGAATGAATTTATCCGGCGTGAGATGAAAAAGGTGTTTCCGGGAAAAGATTTTGTGGAACTACCCCCCTCCCACCCTCTGTTCCGGCAAAAATTTGACTTTCCCAACGGACTGCCCAAAATTCATGAACACGACAACAAACCACCACAGGCATTCGGGATTTTCCTGGAAAACCGGTTGGTTTGCCTCTTCACCTACGAATCGGACCTGGGCGACGGCTGGGAAGATCCCGAAGTACACAACGATCCGGAAGAGGCGCGGCTCAAAGCCCTCCGGATGGGCGCCAACATCATCGCCTATGTTTTCAGCCAATAATCCGACAAAACTATTCCACCGGCCCGAAATCCATTATTCCATGATTTTGTTATTCTTTTGTTCAATCATTTAGATATGCATTCATGAAATCAGAAACAGAGATTTTTTTCCCGCCCGAATGGGCTGAACAGGATGCCGTGATGCTCACCTGGCCGCATGCCGGTAGCGACTGGGCGCCAATGCTTGCAGAAGTTGAAAAAACTTACCTGGAAATTGCCCGCGAGATCTGCAAACGGGAACTCCTGATCGTGGTCTGCCCCGATCCAAAAGCCCTGGAAGGTTATTTCAGCAGGGAGGAGCTGCAAAACATCCGTTTTTTTGCCATCCCGTCAAACGACACCTGGGCGCGCGACCACGCTCCCATTGGTGTGTTTGCCAACGGAAAACCGCTGCTGCTCGACTTTCAGTTCAACGGCTGGGGAAATAAATTCAATGCCCGCCTCGACAACCAGATTTCGGGCGAGCTGTTCCGCCAAAAAGCTTTTAGCCCGCAGGTGGAGTACGCCGACCGGCTCAACTTCATCCTCGAAGGCGGCAGCCTGGAAACCGACGGAAAAGGAACCCTGCTGACCACTTCGGAGTGTTTGCTGAATCCCAACCGCAACCCGGGATATTCCAAAGGACAGATTGAAAAAAAGCTGAGCGAGATGCTGGGCGTTAACCGCTTTTTATGGCTCGACTACGGCTTTCTGCAGGGCGATGACACCGACAGCCACATCGACACCCTCGCCCGTCTTTGTGATGAAAATACCATCGCCTACGTGAAATGTGATAATCCGGACGATCCACATTTCAGGGAACTCAACAAAATGGAGGAGCAGTTGCGGCAGTTTGTTACGCCAGCGGGCGAACCTTACCGCCTGATGCCGCTCCCGATGCCGGATCCGGTTTTTTCAGCAGACGAAGAAAGGCTGCCGGCCACCTACGCCAACTTCCTGGTCATTAACCAGGCGGTGTTGGTACCGGTTTATGCCCAAAAATCAGACAAAATCGCTCTCAAGGCGCTTCAAAACGCTTTTCCCGACCGGGAAATCATTGGCATCAACTGCCTCTCTTTGATTAAACAAAACGGATCGTTGCATTGTATTACCATGCAATTCCCAAAAGGATTTATAAGATGAAAAACCCGATTTTAACGGTTGGATTAATCCAGCAAACCAACAGCGACAATATCCGGCAGAACCGGGATAAGCTGGCCGCCGGCATCGCCCGCTGTGCCGGGCAGGGCGCCCGGCTGGTCGTGCTGCAGGAGCTTCACGACTCCCTCTATTTCTGTCAGACAGAAAATGTGCAGAACTTTGACCTGGCAGAGCCGATTCCGGGGCCTGCCACCGATTTTTATGCCGAAATAGCCCGTAAAAACCAGGTGGTACTGGTTACCTCGCTGTTCGAAAAACGGGCGGCGGGTCTTTACCACAACACCGCCGTAGTTTTTGAAAAAGATGGCTCAATTGCCGGGAAATACCGAAAAATGCACATTCCGGACGATCCGGCCTACTATGAAAAATTTTACTTCACCCCGGGCGACCTGGGCTTCAACCCGATTTCAACATCGGTTGGCAAGCTGGGCCTGCTGGTTTGCTGGGACCAGTGGTACCCCGAAGCCGCCCGTTTGATGGCACTGGCCGGCGCCGAAATACTGATCTACCCCACCGCTATCGGCTGGGAAAGCAGTGACACGGCTGACGAAAAACAGCGCCAGCTCGATGCCTGGATCACGGTGCAGCGCGGACACGCCATTGCCAACGGCCTGCCCCTGATTGCCGTAAACCGCACCGGCCACGAACCCGATCCGTCGGGACAGACCAACGGCATCCAGTTTTGGGGAAACAGCTTTGTTTGCGGTCCGCAGGGCGAATTCCTGCACCAGGCGGCAGCCGGCGAAGAAGAAATCATTATTTCGGCAATCGACCTGGCGCGGGGCGAACAGGTACGCCGCTGGTGGCCTTTCCTCCGCGACCGCCGCATCGAAAACTACGGTGATTTACAGCGGAGATTCATAGATTAGAAAATAAAACCATCTTTTAACAATTTAAGCAATGTAACCATGAAAAAATTACTGATTTCATTACTGATTGTCACGGCAGCGTTAACTGCCGGAGCTCAGGATTACCAAACCGGGATCGGCTTTCGCGGAGGACTTTCGAACGGGCTGACGGTAAAACACTTTATCAAAAGCGATGTGGCCCTCGAAGGATTGCTCACCGCCCGCTGGCAAGGATTCAACATCACCGGGCTCTACGAGTGGCACGCGCCGGCTTTTTCAGCGCCGGGACTTTACTGGTACTATGGCGCCGGCGCCCACCTCGGCTTCTGGGAAGGTTATTCGAAACATCCGTGGTTTAAAGACGACAAAAGCTACTCGGTACTGGGGATCGACGGGATCATCGGCATCGAATACAACATCGGGGAGATCCCCTTTAACATCAGCCTCGACTGGAAACCTGCCCTGAACCTCATCGGGCACACCAATTTCTGGGGCGACGAGCTGGCATTTTCGGTTCGCTATGTTTTCGGGAACCGGTAAAAAGTAAAAAAGCGCCGGCCACTTCGGGTGGCAGCGCTTAAAGATCACAAAATCTCTTTCACGCGGCGGACGCCGTTTAAAACTGTCGGCGTCCGTTGCGTAAATCAACCCAGATTATTCGGCGCACCAGTCGATGGCACGCTGGATAGCCGCCTGGCAAACCGGGCAGAAAGCTTTGGCGCCGTTGCTTTTCATGCGGCAGTCATCTGCCGGGCTGTAAATGCCGCGGCTCATGTAACCCCCTCCTTCAAACACCCCCACAGTATGCTGATATTTACTGTTGCGCGGGGTGGGAACCGGCGTGGAGGCGCTGAGCATATTTTTCCACTTCGAATCAAAATTGACCAGGGTGGTCAGATTGGGCTCCCACGGTTCGATCCGGAGGTTGTAGAAATCTTCGTAGGCAACCTCCGAATTGTAATATTCATCGCCAAGTCCGGCAAAGCCGTGTCCAAACTCGTGCACCAGCACCTGGGGGGTCTGCGGATGATCGGCCGAGCTTACCGACAGGAAGTTGTAGAAACCGCCACCGCCGTAACGGTCGGTATTCACCAGCACAAAAAGCTGGTCCCACGGCACGCCGGCGGCGACATCGTAAATCGGTTTCATATCGCTGGAGGTCAGGTAGCGGGGCAGATCGAAGGTGTAAAAGGTAGAGTTAAACCGGGTATTCCGGTAAAGGTGTTCTCCCGGGACATCGGTCCCGCTTTCATCGGAAGGCGCCCACACCGCCGTGACATTAAACTTTTGCCGGTTTTCGCGAAAGGGGCTTTCCGCAAACAGGTAGCCGCACATCCGCCGGACATCACTGTTGAACTTCTCTTTTTCGGCAGCGGTGTACCCTTCGGGAATAAACACCAGATCAACATGGTTACGGGCCGGGCCGTTGTCGATCACCTTCAACACATCGGCCTGCTGCGGGGTTTCGCGGACGATAAAATAATCGTCGGGATCCACTTCGGTTTCAAATACCGAAACAAATTTACCCTCACGGTTCCGCGCTTCGATGCTGAGTTTTACCTTCTGTTTCGGAAACGGAAAAAAAATCGCCTGGTAGAAAACGCGATCCCGTTTTTTGGCTTCGGCAGTGGTTTGCCACTCCTGAAACAGGTTGCAGAAGCCGCGCGAAAAGAGCAGCTCGCCATCTGCAGCGTCGAAAATCCGGTAGCGGTACGTTCCATACTCCAACCGGTCGATCAGGTTGGTTTGCGAACCTCCCCAGAAAGGTTCCTCTTTGATTTGCTGCGGATAAACAAGGGTGGTTTCCGAATTTCCGGCCAGCAAAAAATCATAGCGCATGGTTTTCCCGGTAAAATAGCGCCCAAATTTCTCCTGCGACGAAACGGGCAGGACAAATAGCACAAGCAGTATCAACGTAATTCCCCGCATGTTCAATGTATTTTATAATTTTGCCTAAAATTAAAATTATAACCCGAGAAACCGATGAGAGAACTTTACAAATATCTGCTGCACTATTTCAGAGAGATCGACCAGTTGCAGGGATTGGCCAAACCGTTGGCCGCCCTGCTGGTACTTATTTCCATATTTTTAATTGCCTGGCTGGCCTTTTTCCTGACCCGCCGCGTGGTGCTTCCGATCTTTCTCCGGATGGCCAAAAGAACACGCTACAGCTGGGACGACATCCTGGCCCGCAACAAAGTTTTTAATGCACTGGCCTACCTGGTCCCCGGGTTCATTTTTTATTACTCCGGAAACTTTGCTTCGGCAACCCTGCAGCAACCGCTGGCCGAAGCTACTCCCGAATTACTCAAACTGATTGCGCAGGATTATTATCCGGCGCTGGCGCCATTTCTGTTCAAACTGGCAAAAATCTATTTTACAACGGTGGTGGTTTATCTGATCAGCACGCTGCTGAATGCCGGCAATGAATTTTACCAGGCCACCCCGTATGCCAACCACCGCTCCATAAAAGGCTACATCCAGTTACTGAAAATCCTCACCTTCTTCCTGGCCGCCATCCTGATCATCTCGATCCTGCTCGACAAAGACCCCACCGTGCTGATTGCCGGACTGGGAGCCATGGCAGCTGTTTTGCTACTGGTTTTTAAGGACACCATTCTGGGACTGGTGGCTTCCATTCAGCTCTCGGCCAACGACATGCTCAAAATTGGCGACTGGATTGAAATGCCCAGCCACCGGGCCGATGGAAACGTGATCGACATCACCCTGAACACCGTAAAAGTGCAAAACTGGGACAAAACCATCACCACCATTCCCACTTACGCCCTGGTTTCCGAATCGTTCAACAACTGGCGGGGAATGGAAGAATCGGAGGGACGCCGGATCAAAAGGGCCATTTACATTGATGTGGGCTCCATCCGTTTTTGCACGGAGGAGATGTTGAAACGGTTTCAGAAATTTGACCTTATCAAGGATTATGTCATCTCGAAAGAGCAGGAGATTAAACAGTTCAACCTCGAACGGCACATTTCGGAAGAAGATGTAATCAGCGGCCGGCGGCAGACCAATGTAGGGATTTTCCGCAAATACCTGGAGGTTTACCTGCGCTCCAATCCGCTCATCAACCAGGAGATGACCCTGCTGGTACGCCAGCTGCAACCGGCAGAAAAAGGGCTTCCGATAGAAATTTACGCTTTCAGCAAAGACAAAGCCTGGGCAAACTACGAAGCGCTGCAGGCCGATATTTTCGACCATGTGCTGGCCGTAATCCCGGAGTTCGACCTGCGGATCTTCCAGTCGCCTACCGGCAGCGATCTGAAATCGGCATTCAGCAGCGTAAAGTAAACTTTTTGAAAAAAAACGACAATCGTTATCTTTGCGGCCCCACTTCGGACTGGTGCAGCCCCTCCTGCCCCAGGATCAGATGGTTAGAAGAACTATGTTATTTAGCATTTGCGCTTAAAATTTATAATTATTTCTTAGATTTGCACATCAATTCGTAAGTAAAATTCAGAAATTCAGAAAGAATGAATGCAAAAGATTACCTGGAAACAGTGCCTGAAATAGA
>JARKOX010000202.1 GCA_029975525.1 Prolixibacteraceae bacterium
AAGAGTGGCTCCCCAACGCACTTCTGCTCCGGAAACCTTTTCTTCTGGAAGAGACGGTGTGGTTTGCCAGCGGAGCGCTGCCGCTTTTCAGGAACCACCTGGAACTGCTGGAGGCCCGGTGCCAACAGCTGAACCTCCCCCCACCGAAGGAGCTTGCGCACCCGCAGGAGCTGCACCGCCTTTCCACCAGACTGATCAACAAAAACAAGGCTTTTATGGGCGGCTGGCTGCATTATTCTTTTTTCAGGAATGCGGAACGGTACGATAGCCTGGTGGTCTGTCGCCCCTGCCCCACCCGTGAATTCCCGATGGAAGCGGCCGGACTGCTGGCGACAATTTCCGGAGAGGTAAAATTTTCACGCACTCCGGCAGCCTCCTTTCTGGTTTCCTCAAAACTGCTTTGGGAGAGCGAACGGCTGCGACTGGCCGGCTCCCGGTACAGCGAGGCTGTTTTTTGTAATGAACAGGGAGTGGTGACCGAAGCCACCGGCGGAAATATCTTCTGCCTGACCGGCAACAGCCTGGTTACGCCGGCCACCGAAACCGGCTGCGTGGCTGATCCGCTGCGGCAGGTGGTGCTGCAGGCAGCCGTTGCCGCCGGGCTGCAGGTGCTCGAATCTGCCAAAATCAGCCCGGAAGAACTGAGCCAGATGGAGGAAATTTTTATCGCGTCGGAAGCGGAGGGCGTGCGCTGGATCTTGGGAGTTGAGGCCAAGCGGTTTGTAAAAAACAAAACCGAGATCCTTTACCGCCAGCTGGACCGGCTGCTGACCGAAAAAATCAGTTAAGCGAAGGATTCTCGGGAAAATGTTCCCACAAAGAGTAACGTTTCCCCACTTTTTTGACAAAATCGACCCAGGAAGTGTGGTCCAGCTCGCGCATCACCAGCTTGCTGTCCACATCGTCAACCAGCCAGGAGTTTTCCTTGATTTCGCGCTCCAGCTGGCCGGCATCCCAGCCGGAATAACCGAGGAAAAAACGAATCTCTTCGGCCTGGATCAACCCCAGATTGACCAGCCGTTTCATCTCTTCAAAATCGCCTCCCCAGTGGATATTGTCCAGCACATGGATACTGCCGGGAATCAAATCGCTCCGGGTGTGGATAAAATAGAGGGAATCGGTGGCAACCGGTCCGCCCATATACACCTGCGCCGGGAAATCTGGAAAATCAGGCATGACCTCCTGAATCGGAAAATCGACCTGCTTGTTCAGGATAAATCCGACAGTCCCTTTTTGGCTGTGTGCGACCAGCAGGATCACCGAGCGGTTAAAATAGTTCCCCGGCAGAAAGGGTTCGGCAATCAGAATGCGCCCTTTTTGCGGAGCAATGTTGTTACTCTGAATTTTAAATATGTCAGGATTAAAATGCATCTCACTTATTTCATTCTTCGACAAGTTATAAAAATTCCGCCTAACCACTAACCGGTTAAGCCGGATTTTGAGTCGCTTTTACCGAAATTTAATCCAAAAAAAGGATGGGTTAATCTTCTACCACCAGGAAGACATCTTCGTCAGATTTCGACATATAGAACTGCTCGCGGGCGTATTTTTCGAGGTTATCCATGCCCGAACGCAGCTCTTCGATCTTCTGTTTGTCGGAAGCAATTTTTTCTTTGTAGAATGCCCGTTGCTCTTTCAGGGCCGAAAGGCGCTGTTTGTTTTCGCGGTGCGAAAACAGGTTGTTTTCATCAAAGAAGAATATCCAGGCTAAAAACAGCAGTGTGGCAATGGCGTATTTGTTTTTCAGTTTTCTGAGAATCCTTTTCATCTCCTTCCCTCCTTAATACCTTGATTCAGTTCCGAATTACGGCCTAAACATAGAAAAAAAGCGGGAGGAAGCAACTTTTTCCCGCCCGCTTTTTTCAACAGCCCGCCGTTCATTTTTTGTCGGGTAGAAAATTGGGATAGAGATAATTTTTAGGCGGGTTGAAATTTTCTTTCACCGTGCGGATGTTTACCCAGCGCAGCAGGTTAAACAGCGATCCGGCCTTGTCGTTGGTTCCCGACCCGCGGGCGCCGCCAAAGGGCTGCTGCCCCACCACAGCGCCGGTTGGTTTGTCGTTGATATAAAAATTACCTGCGGCATTTTCGAGACGGGTGGTATATTGCTCGATGTGGTAACGGTTTTGGGAGAAGATGGCGCCGGTTAATGCATAAATCGACGTCCGGTCAAGCCAATCGAGCGTTTCGTCAAGCTGGTCGTCGGCATACACATAAACGGTCAAAACCGGGCCAAACAGCTCTTCCTGCATGGTTACATAATCCGGTTTCCGGGCCAGGATTACGGTAGGTTCGATATAATACCCCACGGTTTTGTCGCATTTTCCGCCAAAAATCACCTCGGCATCCGGGTCGAGGCGTGCCTGTTCGATGGCTCCGGCCAGCTTGTCGAACGAACTTTCGTCGATCACGGCGTTGACAAAATTGGTAAAATCTTCGGGAGGTCCCATTTTAACCGTCGCCAGTTCGCGTTCCAGGCGCGCTTTCACCTCGGGCCAGATACACTGCGGGATGTATGCCCGCGAGGCGGCCGAACATTTCTGCCCCTGGTATTCGAAAGCGCCGCGCACCATGGCAATAACCAGCGCCTGGATATCGGCAGTGGCGTCGGCAAAAATAAAATCCTTGCCTCCGGTTTCGCCCACAATCCGCGGATACGATTTGTATTTGTAAATATTCTCGCCGATCCGCTTCCACACCGACTGGAAAACGCCGGTGGAGCCGGTAAAGTGGATGCCGGCAAAATCGGGATGCGCCATAACCGTTTCGGCAGCTACCGGACCCGAAGCATACACCAGGTTAATCACTCCGTCGGGGACGCCGGCTTCCCGGAAAATCTCCATGATCACGGCTGCCGAATAGACCGCTGTTTTCGATGGTTTCCAAACCACCACATTCCCCATCAGGGCGGGAGCGGCAGGCAGGTTTCCGGCAATAGAGGTAAAATTGAACGGTGTGAGGGCGTAAACAAATCCTTCCAGGGGCCGGAATTCATTGTAATTCCAGATTCCGCGGGCCGATTCAGGCTGCATCTGGTAAATACGGGTCATTTCACGGACTCCGAACCGGAAAAAGTCGGCCAGTTCGCAAGCCGAATCAATTTCGGCCTGGTAAGCATTTTTCGATTGTCCCAGCATGGTGGCGGCATTCATCCTGGCGCGATAGGGCCCGGCCAGCAGATCGGCCGCTTTTAGAAAAATGGCGGCCCGGTGCTGCCACGATAAGCCAGCCCAGGCCCGGCGGGCTTCAAGCGCAGCGTCGATGGCCATCTGCACATGGGTGGCATCTCCCTGGTGGTAATATCCCAACGTGTGCGCAATCTCGTGCGGCGGAAATATCCGCTCCTTTTTTCCGGTGTAAACCTCCTTCCCTCCGATAATCATGGGCAAATCAACCTGCACACTGCGCAGTTCGGCCAACATGGCCTGCAACTCGGCACGTTCCGGCTTTCCGGGGGCATAACTCAATATCGGCTCATTTACCGCTACCGGTACATTAAAAAATCCTTTTGTGATATACGTTTGTTTTAGGTTTTAAACGATCTTATTGATCGTTGCCTTACAAATCTACCACTCACCGGCCAGACAAATAATCACAAAAATCTGGTTGAAACAAAAGCCTTCCGCGGCCGGCACTGTTGCCATCCAGCCACTTAC
>JARKOX010000280.1 GCA_029975525.1 Prolixibacteraceae bacterium
GATCGAAATCGCTTCGGCGCGGGTTTCCAACGGCGAATTTCAGGGAGCCCGCCGCATTCTGTCGTGGGCTGCCGAAAAAGGGTACCTCCACCGGGTGGAAATCCTGGGTTTTGTGGACGGCGATATTTCTCTCAACTGGATCCGGAGTGCTGGTGGAAAGGTAATCAACCTGCTCTGCAAGGGCTCCTACAAACATGTCACCCAGCAGCTCCGGAAAACTCCCGAGCAGCATCTCGATGATATCCGGAAAGTGATTGCCCTGGCCGATCAGATGGGAATTGCGGTCAATATCTATCTGGAAGACTGGTCAAACGGCATGCGTAACTCCCGGGATTACGTCCATTTTATGGTCTCGAACCTCAAAGAGGAAGCCGTGCGGCGCATCATGCTGCCCGACACGCTGGGTATTCTCGACCCGGACGAAACGTACGATTTCTGCCGGGAGATGCAGGAAACGTATCCCGAGGTGGAGTTTGATTTTCATGCCCACAACGACTACGACCTGGCCATCGCCAATGTTTTTCATGCGATCAAGGCCGGCATCCGCTGCGTGCACACCACGGTAAACGGACTCGGCGAGCGCGCCGGCAACGCCCCGCTGTCGAGTGTGATTGCCACCATCAAAGACCATTTAAAAATGGAAACCGGCGTCAACGAAGCCATGCTCAACCGGGTCTCAAAAGTGGTGGAATCGTTCTCCGGAATCCGCATTCCCACCAACAAACCGCTCATCGGAGAGTTTGTCTTCACCCAATGCAGCGGGATCCACGCCGACGGAGACAACAAAAACAACCTGTACTTCAACGAATTGTTGCCCGAACGTTTTGGCCGGACCCGCAAATATGCGCTCGGGAAAACCTCCGGCAGAGCCAATATCAAGAAAAACCTGGAAGACCTTGGTATTGATCTGGATGCCAATTCGCTGAAAAGAGTGACGGAAAGAATTATTGAACTGGGCGACCGGAAAGAGAATGTTACGGCCGAAGATCTTCCCTACATCGTGGCCGATGTGCTGAGCAGTCAGTCGATTGAAGAAAAAATCAAAATCAGGAACTACTCAATTTCACACGCCCTGGGACTGAAGCCGGTGGCCTCCATCAGCATCGAAATCGACCATGTTTGCTACGAAGAGAGCAGTTCGGGCGACGGCCAGTACAACGCATTCATGCGGGCGCTGAAAAAAATCTACGCCCGCTTAGACCGCCCTTTCCCGGCCCTGATCGACTATGTGGTAACCATTCCGCCGGGCGGAAAAACGGATGCCCTGGTAGAAACCGTTATCACCTGGAAAAACGAGCATGAATTTAAAACCCGCGGCCTCGATCCCGACCAGACTGCTGCTGCGATCAAAGCCACGCTGAAGATGCTCAACATCCTGGAGAATAATTTTTCAAACAAAAAAAACACAGAAAACCACCCGTAAAATATGAAAATCAATTTAGCAGTTCTGCCCGGCGACGGAATCGGGCCGGAAATTGTGGCACAAGCCATGAAAACAGTAAAAGCTGTTTGCAAAAAGTTTGGCCACCAATTAACTTACGAATATGCCGTTACCGGTGCGGCGGCCATCGACCAGACCGGCGATCCCTACCCTGCCGAAACCCACGACCTGTGCATGAAAGCCGATGCCGTGCTGTTTGGCGCCATTGGCGATCCGAAATATGACAACAACCCCAAAGCGCCGGTTCGTCCCGAACAGGGGTTGCTGCGCATGCGCAAACAGCTGGGGCTGTTCGCCAACATCCGCCCGGTGGAAACCTTTCCGTCGTTGCTGCATAAATCGCCCCTCCGCCGCGAACTGGTTGAAGGCGCCGATTTTGTTTGCATCCGCGAACTGACCGGCGGAATCTACTTCGGCGAGAAAGGGAGAAAAGACAACGGCAACACGGCCTTCGACACCTGTACCTACACCCGTGCCGAGATTGAACGTATCGTGCGGTTGGGTTATGAATTTGCCGGTAAACGCAACAAAAAACTGACGGTGGTTGACAAAGCCAACGTGCTGGAAAGCTCGCGTTTGTGGCGCGAGGTAGCCCAGGAGCTGGCGCCCGCCTATCCGGAGGTGACGACAGAATTTATGTTCGTGGATAACGCCGCGATGCAGATCATCCAGTGGCCCAAAAATTTCGACGTGCTGGTGACCGAAAACATGTTCGGCGATATTTTGACCGACGAAGCCAGCGTCATTACCGGCTCACTGGGCTTGCTGCCCTCGGCCTCCATCGGGATTCACACCTCGGTATTTGAACCAATCCACGGCTCCTACCCGCAGGCGGCCGGAAAAGATATTGCCAACCCGGTTGCCACCATCCTGTCGGCAGCCATGATGTTTGAATATGCGTTCAACCTGCCGACTGAAGGAAAAATAATCCGCGACGCGGTCAACGCTTCGCTCAGCGCAGGCTATGTAACCGTCGACATTGCCGAAGGAGAAGCCCGCAAAACTTCCGAAGTCGGCGACTGGATTGCCGGCTGGATCGAAAATAATTAGCCGACTCTTGAAGGGGCCGGCCTCGTCATTTCGGGGCGGCCCCATTTTTTCTCTGCCCCCGCTTTCCACTCACTTTTCCACAACCTCTTCAGCCGCGCTGAAAATTTACATTTTATCCTTTCGCCGCAAAACAAAGCCGCCCCATCTTTGTTTTCCATTTACTTCTGCTTTTCAATCAGTTATAAACTTAAAAAACAAACTTATGAACAAAAAAATGCTGCTTGCTGCACTGGCTGCCGGAGTTACTGCCTTTTTTGTGGGCTGGCTTATCTTCGGAATTGCACTGATGGATTTCTACGAAGCCAACACCACCCATTACGACGGGTTATTCAAAGAAGAGATGAATTTATGGCTGATTCTCATTAGCAACCTGCTGTGGGGTTTGCTGATTGCCTGGATTTACGGCAATTTTGCCGGCAAAAAATCAATGGCCGGCGGTGCGTTGACTGGCTTTTTACTCGGTTTGCTGATCATGACCAGCTTCGATTTGTATTTTCTGGGAGGCTGGAATCTGTTTACGCCAACCCTGATTGTGGTGGATATTATTGCCAATGCCGTGTGGCTGGCCTGCGCCGGAGCGGTTGCCGGACTCATCCTGAAAACCCGTGAAAAATAGAGCAGCCAACAAGGTTTTGTTTGACCAACCCTGTCCACAAAAGGCGGGGTTTCGTTTTTTTCAGGAATTTTAACCAGACCGAAAATTTGGTACCGACCGTTTATTCCGGGAATAACCCCGACTGCAAAAACTGACGGACTACCTCCGCATGGTCGAACGCCAGCGCCGGCAGGTTGTTCACCGGAAACCAGGCGGCATCTGCGGCATCGTCGCCGCCGGAAATGCCGGCGTGTTTATCGGTAAACATGTAAAAAACCAGCGTGATGGTGCGGTGGCGCGGGTCGCGGCCGATCGCATCAAACACCCTGAACTGGCGCAGCGGGCCTGTTTTCAGCCCGGTTTCTTCCTCCAGCTCCCGCCTGCAGGCCTCTTCCAGCGTTTCATCCAGGTCGGCAAAACCTCCGGGCAGGGCCCACATCCCTTTAAAAGGATCGTTACCCCGCTGAACAAGCAGCAGAAACCAGGTCTCATTTTCCCGGGCAAACACCAGCGCGTCGACCGTCAGCGCCGGACGGGGATATTGGTAAGTGTACATGATATCAATCTTTTCGTCCGGTTTTCCAGTACCGGAGGATAAGCCACACGACCGCAATCACGATCAGCAGATAAATCGTCAGTTCTGTCCTTTCCATACTACGGAATGATTTTTTTCATTACACGCATTTTATGGGTATAACGTTTCGTATCGACATTAAAAATTCCAAACTGATCGACATTGTCAATACGTACCTTTCCGGAGGCGTGGATAATTTTATTCCGTTTCCACAGAATCCCAACATGCACGATATTTCCCTCTTCGTCATCGAAAAAGGCCAGGTCGCCGGGCTGGGTTTCATCCACAAAACTGAGTGCCGTGCCCACATGTACCTGTTGGCTGGCGTCGCGCGGAATCTTAATTCCGGCCATTTTGTAAATGATCTGCGTAAAACCGCTGCAGTCGATGCCAAACGGGCTGCGTCCTCCCCACAAATAGGGCGCATTGAAATATTTCAGCGCCTGGCTGATCACAAAACCCCGGGTATCCTTCGGCTGGCTGTACATCACATTCCCGGTGGCCAGATAGTTCTCCTTATCCAGCGAAAACTGTTTCAGGTAAGGCCTCCACAGCGGCAATGTGCTGCCGGCCACCAGCATCAGGTTTTGGTCTTCGTTAATCGGTATCAGGCTGAAAATATCAGTAGTTACGGCAAAGGGGGCCTTTTCAATACGGTTGTAAAGACGGGCCGACAGCGGGGTTATCATCTTTTGGTCCACCCAGCCTTCGTAGCCATCAAAAGCCAGTTTAACATGGCACCACCCCACCATTTGTTCCATGATTTCGAAGTGTTCGCCATATAAAATCTGCGTTACCATCTCACTTCGTTCAGAAGGCTCCCTGCGTACCGGAATCAGACTTAAACCGGAAATACCGTAGTTCATCAAAAATTATTTCTTAATTTAGTTAATCAAAGATAGAATTTCTGCAAAAGAATATCGATTTTTAGAATCTGACCAATCGGAAAATTATGAAAAGTTTTCGACAACAGTTTGTTACCTATTCTCAAATCATCTACCGGGTATTTATTTTTCTGGCAGCTGCCGTTTTGCTGCATTTGGTTCTGCCCGGGGAGCCACGTTTTAAATTTGAATACCAGAAGGGTGCACCCTGGAAACATGAAAACCTGGTAGCGCCTTTTGATTTTGCCATCCTGAAGTCGCCCGCCGAACTGGAGCAGGAGAAACAGGAAGCTGCCCGCAATTTCGCCCCCTATTTTACGACCGACACCACCATGGTACGCCAAAAAATAAGAGAGCTGACGGCCGATTTTAACGCCGCCATCGATGCTGACTACTCCCGAAAAGCTGAAATTCTCCCAAAACTAACCAGCACGCTCGACTCGGTTTACCACGCCGGGATCTTGCCGGCATCGCCCGAGTCGATGGAAATACTCACCGGCAGGACACAAATTTCGCGGGTGTGGGGAAATCTGGTCGATATTGTTCCGGTCAACAGGCTCTATTCCGAAAAAACCGCCTACAACCGGTTTGTAGCCAAGCTGGCCGAAGTTAAAGCCGGCTATCCGCGGGTGGCCCGTCAGCTGGCCCAGCTCGACGCCCGCAAATATATCCACAGCAACCTGAAGTTTGACGAGAACATCAGCAAAAGCGAACTGAAACGGATCGAAGCGGGCATCTCAACCGCCCGTGGTATGATGCAGGCCGGCGAACGGATTATTCTGGAAGGGGAATTGGTGGACGACGCCAAATTCCAGCTCCTGGAGTCGCTGAAAAATACTTATGAAAAAAAACGGGTGGAAGGGATCAACAGCCATCTGGTTTCCATCGGAAAGTTTGCGCTGGTGGCTGTTTTTCTGACCCTGCTGTACACCTTTCTCTACACCTACAAACGGAATATCCTGGTTAACTCCCGTAGGATTACCTTTCTGCTGCTGTTTATCGTCTTTATGGTATTTATTGCGCAGCTGGTAAGCTCATACGAAGGATTGCACATTTACATGTTTCCGCTTGCCATTCTGCCGGTAGTGGTCCGCACTTTTTTCGATTCGCGAACGGCCATTTTCACCCTCATCATCACCTCGTTGCTGCTGGGTTTTTACGCTCCCAACAACTACGAATATGTCCTGCTGGAAGTGAGCGCCGGCATGATAGCGGTGTTCAGTCTCAACAAAATGCACCGCCGGATGCACGTGGTACTGGCCTCGATGCTGGTTGCACTCACCTACGGCGTGGTTTACACAGCCATCACCCTGATCCAGAACGGGTCGCTCATCGATTATGAATACAAAACCCTGCAGTGGTTTGCCTGGAGCAGCCTGTTAATCCTGATGGTTTATCCGCTGATTTATATTTTTGAAAAACTGTTCGGCTTTGTCTCCGACGTCACGCTGATTGAACTGTCGAATACCAACCAGCCGCTGCTGCGCAAACTGGCCGACGAGGCGCCGGGAACCTTTCAGCATTCGATGCAAATTGCCAACCTGGCCGAAGAGGTGATCCGGAAAATCGGCGGAAATCCTTTCTTGGTCCGTGCCGGCGCTCTTTACCACGACATTGGAAAAATATCACAGCCCACTTTTTTCATTGAAAACCAGCAGGCCGGGATGAACCCGCACGACCAGATGAGTTACATCAAAAGCGCCGAAATCATCATCGACCATGTGCGAAACGGATTAAAAATGGCCAAAAAATACCGCCTCCCGGAAAGTATTGTCGAATTTATTGCCACACACCACGGAACGACCAAAGCCAAATATTTTTACCTCAAACAGCAGCAGGAAAATCCGCAGGAAGTGGTCAACGAGGAAAATTTTGCCTATCCCGGTCCGCTGCCGCATTCGCGCGAGGCCGCAGTGGTGATGCTCATCGACGGGATTGAAGCTGCTTCGCGCAGCCTGAATGACAAAACCGTTGACAACCTCAGCGAGCTGGTCGACAGGATGATCGACCAGAAAGTAAAAGACCGCCAGCTGGACAATTCGGAACTGACCTTTCACGACATCAAACAAATCAAGGAGGTACTCCTGAAAAAACTGGTCAACATGTACCATGTCCGGATTGAATATCCCCAGGAAAAAGAGCAGAAAACAACCTGAAGGAATAATCGTTATTTTTGAGTGGTTTTAAATTTTAATCTATGAATATCCTGAATAGGTGGCTCTATGCCTTCCTGTTTGTAGGCCTGGTTTTTACGGGATGTCAAAAAGACGATCCCGAACCGGAGCCGGAGCCGGAACAAGCGCCAAAACTCACCCAGAAAGTGAATACTTTCGTGAAAGACGCTATGGACGAAGTTTATCTTTGGTATAAACAGATGCCCAGCATCGATATCCGTTACGAGTTCGACACCAAAGAGTATTTCGACAAACTGCTTTACAAAGAGGACAAGTGGTCTTTCATCACGGATAATGCGGCCGAACTGCTGAGCAGCTACGAAGGGACGGAAAAAACATTTGGCTACGCGCTGGCCTGGGGGTCGTTCTGGGATACCCAGGGGCCAACCGGCGAATACTTCGCCATTGTTGAGTATGTGTACCCCGAATCGCCGGCAGCCAAGGCGGGCATTCAGCGGGGAGATATCTTCATCAGTGTAAATGGCCAGAAAATTAAAGAGACCAACTACATGAACCTGATCAGCGGCGAAACCATCGCGCTGACCAAAGGTATCCTGACCGAACAAGGGATTGCGCCCGGTTCAGACCTTTCGCTGACCTCGGTGGTGATGAACCTCGATCCGGTCCTGATCAAAAAAATTATCGATTACGAAGGACATAAAATCGGCTACCTGTTTTATGCCCATTACATCCCCAACTTCAACAGCAGTCTCGACGCCGCTTTTCAGTATTTTAAAAGCAACCAGATCACCGACCTGGTGCTCGACCTGCGATACAACCCGGGAGGTGAAATTTCGGCAGCCCAGTATCTTTGCAGTTCCATTGCGCCGGTCAGCGTAGTGAACAACCAAAGTACGCTCATCACCAAACAGTGGAATGATAAGTACCAGGCCTATTTCGTCTCAACCAATGCAACGTCCCAGCTCAAAACAACTTTCGATCCCAACGCGTTGGTCAAGCTGGGGCTGAACAAACTCTATGTGCTGACAACCCGGTACACAGCCTCCGCCTCGGAGTTGTCGATCACCGGCCTGGAGCCCTACATGAATGTTGTTCAGATTGGCGACACCACCTCCGGCAAATATACCGGCGCCTGGTTCCTTCAACCCGAAGATCTTTACAAGAATGCTTCCGACTACGAAAGCTTCAAAAACTGGGGAATCCAGCCAATTGTTTTCCGTTATGCCAACTCGCTGGGGGTAACCGACTTTAAAAACGGACTGGCTCCTGACTTTTATGTCAAAGATCAATTGTTACCGGCTCTGCCATTGGGAGATATCAACGAGCCTTTGCTCAGGAAAGCGGTCGAACAGATCTCCGGAGTTCCTGTTTTAGCCCTTAAAAGAGCCAAACTTCCGTACGAATTTAAAGTCTTAAGACGTGCTTCTTCGCGGTTCGAGCCGATGAAAGAGGTTCTGCTGGACAATACCCTCTCCAAAGCAAAACGGCCTGACCGGGAACCGTAACGTTGCCTGACAGAAACAACATCCGGAGAAACTGCTTTTTCTGAGCACCTGACGGTTTCTCCGGATTTCCTGTTTCACGACCTGCACAAAAACAATCGCCGGAAGGAAGCGTTGCAAAATCGGAAAACCCATCAGCATTTTGGGGCCGAAATCCGCCCTGCATCACGCTTCAATCATTAATTTTCGGGCACAAATTCACCTGCCGCCAAAGTTTATTTGATGTTTCCGCAAAATTTTTCCTTTCTTTAGGGATAATTTTTGCTGACAGAAAAGCTCAGTAAAACCTAACTTTTTGTTGAAATCAATGAAACGAAGAACAATTTATGTATCTGCTTTTTTGGTAATTCTTATCACAGTGATAATCATCTTTGCCGGCTCCAAAAAATCAGAAATTTTAATTACCGCGCCTGTCCAAAAAGGCCAATTTGAAGTGCTCGTTTACACCAGCGGACAGCTGGAGGCCCAAAATTCAGAAAAGATTGTGTTGCCCGAAGAGTTACAGGGGCGAAACGTGCGCATCTACGAGATCAAAATCACCGACCTGATTGAAGAGGGCACCCAGGTACAACAGGGCGACTATGTAGCCTCGCTGGACCACAAAGCAGTGGAGGAGGTACTCAACATCGCCCGGGAAGAGCTGGAACAGGCCATCAACGATTTTGAAGATGCCAAAATGGACTCGAACCTCAACCTGAGCAACCTCCGCGACCAGATTATCAGCGCGCAGGAGAATGTGGAAGAGCTGCAGATTGTACTCGACGAGTCGCTCTATGAATCGCCGTCGGTAATCCGCAAAGCCGAGATGGACCTGGACAAAGCCAGGCGCAACCTGGAACAGGAGAAGCTGGGCTACCAGCTGAAAACCAAACAGGCGGCTACCCGTGTTGAACGGCGGGTGCTGAACATGCGCCAGCGCGAAACCCGGCTCCAGGAGCTGGAGCAGGCCTACCGCTCGCTCAATATCCACGCGCCCAAACCGGGAATGGTTATCTATGCCAAAGACCGTTTTGGCGATAAAATCAAAGTGGGTTCCACCGTCAGCCGCTGGATGCCAGTGATTGCCACCCTCCCCGACCTCTCCA
>JARKOX010000216.1 GCA_029975525.1 Prolixibacteraceae bacterium
AGCCCGGTCGGTGGTGAAGTGGCTCAAAGAAGGCTGGCATGTGGCGGTGGCTTATGTTATCGGCTTTTTCATCTTACTGGGAATTGTTGGCTGGGATCCGGAAGTGATTCCCAAAAAGAGTGGCAAGGCGGCAGCGGTTCAGCAAACCGAGGCGCCTGTACCGCAACCTGTAACCACCGACTCCAATTAACCGATCCATTTTTGATTTTGGGTCAAGCCGGGAAGTCTGGAAAAGATTTTCCGGCTTTTTTTTCGCACTTTTTTCTTCGTTTTGAAATTCTCCTGAACCCATTTAAACCACTGATGCAGGAAGAATCGTCCCTTTTTCCCCATCTTCCACTAAAATTTTTTTAATTAAAATTACTGACTATCAGTAGTTTGTTTAAAAAATAAAAATATTTTATAAAAAAAAACAGTACTAGGTGTTGCAAAGTACCAAACAATGTATGTATATTTGTAGTGCCTAATTCAGTGTAACGAAAGGTAATTTTCTAAAGAAAGTTCTTTGCAGCATGTAACGAAAACGGAAAACAGTCGTCATATTAACAGCAAACAAAAAGGAAAACAACAGAAAACAATTATCAGAAAGCAAAGCCATGAAAACAAAAAACAATGTTCAGAAAGCAGTATTACGTTCGGGTGCCGTAGTTATCAGTTTTTTGCTGATTACGTTCACGGTCAGTGCAAACGGATTTTGGATGCACCTGCTCACACACAACAGTTTCAATCAGATTGCACAGGCGTTGGTCGTCAATTCGGTTGAAAAACCGTTTGCAGCCGCCCGGCCGGTTACCACCGACCGTTATGCCGCATTGATGGTCGCCGCGGCCGACAGCCGTTTGGCACTGGAACCGTGGATGACCAACGTGTCCAATTTTACCAAAACCTCTGACCTGCAGGTTGAGCAGGCTGCCGACCAGGCACTCCGGCTGGAAAGCTGGATGCTGGAGGAGAGCAATTTTAAGTTTGAAAATGCGGCCGACGAGCCGTTGAAGCTAGAAGGTTGGATGACCGATTATTCGTTATGGACCGGTAAAAACCAGTAAAAGTTGAACCGTCGCAACGAAGTAACCATGTGAAATTTTACTGTAAATGAAAGGGTAGCAGCTATGAAAATTGAAAACACAAAAGCACAGATGAGAAATGGTGTGCTGGAATATTGCATCCTGTTGGTGCTTGATGGAAAACCGCTTTACGCCAGCGACATTATTGAGGAACTAAAAGTTGCCAAAATGATCGTGGTGGAAGGCACCCTCTACCCGTTGCTTACCCGCCTGAAAAATGACGGACTGCTGGCTTACCGGTGGGAAGAGTCAACACAGGGGCCTCCGCGGAAGTATTATGAACTGACCGATGAGGGCCGCGAATTTCTTGGCGAACTGCAGAAATCCTGGAATGATTTGGTAGAGGCGGTGAATAAAATCAGAAATCACAGGGCCTGATAAAATTTAATGGATCGTGCAACAAATCTCAAAACTGAAACAATGAAAAAGACATTTACCATCAATATCAGCGGTACCGTTTTTCATATCGAAGAGGATGCCTATGAAAAGCTTCAGAATTATTTGCTGAAACTGAAAAATCACTTCGGGAATGACGACGAAGGAAAAGAGATCATCGCCGATATTGAAACCCGCATTGCCGAACTATTCCTCGAAAAAGCCAAAGGAGAGCCGTCTGTTGTGGTTGCCGGCTGGGTCGACGAGGTGATCCGGATTATGGGTACACCCGAAGATTTCATCGAACAGGAAGGGGAAGAAGAACCCCTGGCCGGAACTGCCAAACGTAAACGCCGGCTCTACCGCGACCCCGACCACCGCGTAATTGGCGGGGTTTGTGGCGGATTGGGCGCCTATTTCAATATGGATCCCGTTGTTTTGCGGATCATTTTTGTCGTCCTTTTCCTGATCAACGGAATTGGGTTGCTG
>JARKOX010000217.1 GCA_029975525.1 Prolixibacteraceae bacterium
GCCAGGCAAACAGGATCACCGGGATTCCGGTGGCCACAGCAAATACAACCGGTAGCAGAAGCCCCTGTGCACTGCTGATGGTGAGCGGAATGAGCATCCCGAAATAGAGGACGCCGCTGTAAGGGCAAAAGGCCAGGGCAAACAGTATTCCCAATAAAAAAACGTTGCCCCATGTCCACTGTTTCCGGTTTTCCATCCGGCCGGAGAGCCGGCTGAACCCGGGAAAACTGATTTTGACGATTCCCAGCATTACGATGCCGGCGACCACCAGCAGCGGTCCAATCATTTTTTCTCCATACTGTTGAAAGAAGGAGGAAATCCGGAGCTGGTCGGCCCCGAAAAAGAGCACGACAGCCAGCAGCGTGTAGGCGGCTGCCCGGCCGGCGGTGTATACCAGTCCATTGTAAAAGACCCGTTTTTTGTTTTGCAGGTCACGGCTGATGTAGCCCACCGCCGTAATGTTGGTCGCCAGCGGGCAGGGACTCACCGCCGTGAGCAATCCCAGCACAAAAGCGGAAAGTACCGGAGCGGTGCTGTTTTCGTAAAATGTGGTCAGCAGCTCTTCCATACCCTTATTGGCCAACTGCTTCTTTGATGACCTGCCTGAATTTTTCAGGATTGGTTCGCGCCAGCAAAAAGGCCTTGTTGGTCAGGTCGGTTTTTTTCCCCTCTTTTATCACCACCAGCGCTTGTCCGGAAATTTCGAGCGATTGGGCCAGCCGGGCGTTTTTGTTGTCGTCAAAATTGAGGGCGACAAATTCAACGGATCCCTTTTTCATCTCTTGGGGAAAGAGCGTTTGCAGGGCATTTTTGGTCTCGTTTTCAACTGCCAGGCAGGTCTCACACCGGCGGGTGTTGTGAAAGTAGTAAACCTTCACTTTTTTCGTGTCGGCCTGGGCCGGACGGGGTTGGGCAAAGCTAACGCCGCTGAGCAACAGCAGCAAGGCGATGATCTGAAAATGGTGTTTTTTCATAACCGGTTATTTTTGAGTGAGTAGTTTTTTCAGCTCTTCGGCCCCCGGGAGCCGTCCCGAAAGCACCACTTTGCCGTCAATCACCAGGGCGGGGGTGCGCATCACCCCGTATTGCATGATCTTCAGGATGTCGTCCTCTTTTCGCACGGTGGCATCAATTCCCATTCCGGATGCCGTTTCGCGGGTCATTTTTTCCAAGGTCTGGCATTTGGGGCAGCCTGTTCCTAATACTACTATTTCCATTTGAAAAAGATTATTCGTTGTTCGCAAAAATACGAACAGTATATTGAAAAAAAACTATTTTTTCCAGAATTTTTCAAAGAGCATTTTGGCGTCTTCCCAGTTTTTTTGGTTGATGCAATATTTGATTTTTGGAGCTTCGGTTTCTCCCTGGATGAGGCCGGCGTTTTTCAGCTCTTTCAGATGTTGTGAGAGGGTAGATTTGGCGATGGGAAGCTCTTCGGAGAGATCGCCGCTGTAGCAGCAAGCCTGGCGCGAAAGCAGCTCCATGATGTAAATCCGCACCGGGTGCCCCAGCGCTTTTGAGAGCCGGGCCAGCCTTTTTTGGTCATAATTGTAAATCTCCTTCATCTGGCGAAATAAATTGATTTCCTGCAAAGGTATAAAAAATCAATTGTTGTGGGCTTTCACCAGATGAAGGAGCCTGGATGGGAGTTTCGTTGCCTTTTACCAGAGCCAGTAGCTGACTTCGGCTTCGGTTTCGGCAGTCGAAAGTTGCAGCCAGTAGGCCGGGGTGACCTTGTGCCCCGAAGGGGAGCGCAACCGGCGTTTGTAAACATCGATTACCGGGTTAAAGAGCATATCGGTCACGCCGATTTTATAGGTTCCCTCTCCGTCGGGAGCTACTTTGACTTCGTAGTGGTTCAGTTCGAGCAGTTCTTTCAGAAACCTGACGCGCTCTTCGCTGGCTCCGCTTTCAACGAGACTGCAGCGAACGCCGTCAATGGGTTCTACAATATGTTTTCCGTTGTTGAGTGGCATGGTTGAAAATTTAGAGTCCGAAGCTGGCGGCGTGAATAAATTCGTAAATAATACTCATAAAACCTACCAGGAAAATACCGGCCAGGCACATAACCAGGCTGATCCGGGTTGGCAGGCTGGTGCGGAAGGTGGCAATGGGCGTGTCGGTTTTGTCGATAAACATGGCCCGCACCGGTTTCAGATAGTAGTAAAGTGAGATGGTGGCATTGAGCACCGCAATGAAAACCAAAATATAATATCCGGCAGAAGCAGCAGAGGTAAACAGGAAGAACTTCCCGAAAAAGCCGGCTACGGGCGGAATCCCGGCCAGGGAAAACAGCCCCATCAGCATGGTGAGCGATAACCGGGGATTGGTGAGGTAAAAGCTTTTGTAGTCGCTGATGTTCTCTTTGCCGGTAGCATGAGAAACCGCCGAAACCACGCCAAAAACGGCCAGGTTGGTAAATACGTAGATCAGCACAAAATAGACCACCGAGGTGGAGCCGAGGTTACCGGCCTGCAGGATCCCCAGCAGGATAAAGCCGGCCTGGGCAATCGACGAGAAGGCCAGGAACCGCTTGAAGTTGTCCTGCCGCATGGCAAACAGGTTACCGATGGTCATGGTAGCCAGGGCCAGCGTGTAGAGCAACGGCTGCCACACCGCCAACAGCTCTCCGAATACTTTGTAAAGGATGATCAGGAAGGTAAAAGAGGCTGCTCCTTTGGAAATCACCGAAAGATAGGAGGTTACGTTTACCGGCGCACCTTCGTACACATCGGCTGTCCACAGGTGAAAAGGAACCAGCGAAATTTTGAACGCCATCCCGGCCGTAAAAAAGATGAATCCCAGGGTTTGTAACGGATTGACCGCTACCTGCGGGGCAATATCGGCATAGTAGATGGACCCGGTTGTTCCGTAAATAAAGGAGAGTCCGAACAACAAAACGCCGGAAGAGAGCGCCGAGGTGAGGATCAGCTTGATCCCGGCTTCGGCCGATTTTGAGCTGAACCGTTCGAAAGCGGCCAGTGCGGCAATGGGGATGGTGGCCAGTTCAAGCCCGATGTACATCATCAGGAAGTCGCCCGACGAGATCATAAAATCCATTCCCATCAGCGTGGTGATCACCAGCAGGAAATATTCGCTGATTTTGTCGTGGTTCTCTTTGCGCTGCAGCCAGTCGAACGACTGGAGAAAAACGATTAGCACCCCGAGGTTCAGGATGTTTTTCATTACCACCGTCATCTGGTCGGTGCGGTAGCTTCCGCCAAACAGTTCCCCTTCCGGGTGGGGCAGGAAGCCGGCTACCGTGGCAGCGGCAAACAAAACTGCCGACCAGGTGATGATTTTATGTTTGTTCCCGGCGGTGGTAAAGATTTCTGCCGCCAGGATTACCAGGGCAAGAATAGCCAGAATGAGTTCATTCCGCATTAATAAAAAGGTTGAGGCATCCATACGTTGGTATTATATCATGGCTGTAAGCCGTTCAACAATCGGTTTGAGGGCGTCGAGAATGGTGTTGGAAAGGAAGAGCGGCAGTGTTCCCATGGCTACAATCGGGAGGATCAGCAGCACCAGGCTCAGCTTTTCAAACCAAAGGGCATCGCCCAGTTTCTGGTGTTCGGGGTTTTGCAGCTCTCCCAGCAGGATTTTACCAACCACGCGCAGGATATAGACGGCAGTGATCACAATCGAGAGGGTGGCGATGATGGTAATCACCCGGTGAAAGAGGTCCTGGTGCTGAAAAGAGCCGATAAAAACGGTCATCTCGGCAACAAAACCGCTCAGTCCGGGAAGTCCCAGGGAGGCAAAACCGGCAATCATGTAGGCTACCGCCAGAAATGGCATCACCTTCATCAACCCGCCCATTTCATTGATGTTGCGGGTGTGGGTCCGGCTGTAGATCATCCCGATGAGGGCAAAAAACAGCGCGGTCATCAGTCCGTGCGAAATCATCTGGATGATGGCGCCGTCCATCGCCGTCTGGTTCATCATCAGCAAAGCGAAAAGGACCAGGCCGCAGTGGCTCACCGACGAGTAGGCGTTGATATATTTGAGGTCTTTTTGCCAGATCGCCCCGAAAGCTCCGTACACCACGCTGATGGTGGTCAGGATCAGAAAAATCCAGGCCATTTCGTTGGCTGCTTCGGGCAGCAGAAACATGGCCACGCGGAAACAGCCGTAACCGCCAAGTTTCATCAGTACGCCGGCGTGCAGCATCGAGACCGCCGTGGGCGCCGAAGCGTGACCGTCGGGCGACCAGGTGTGCAGCGGAAAGAGCGCTCCCAGAATTCCAAATCCCACAAAAAGGAAAGGAAAGAAGAACCGTTGCATGGTCACCGGGAAGTTGATCCGGGACAGTTCGAGCAGGTTGAAGGTTACCTCTCCGGCCTGTGCCGAACCGAAATAAAGTCCGAGAAGACCTACGATCAGCAGCGCGGAGCCTCCCATCAGCATGAGGGTCAGCTTCATGGCCGAGTATTCCTTCGGGCCGCTTCCCCAGATGCCGATCAGCAGATACATCGGGATCACGGCCACCTCGTAGAAAAGGAACATGGTGAAAAGGTCGAGCGAGATGAAAAAGCCGAACACCCCGGTGGCCAGCAGGATCAGCGAGATGAAAAATTCGCGGGAGAGATACTCCATCTGCCACGAGGCAAAAATCCCGGCAAACACAACTACCGAGGCCAGGCCGATCATCCACACGGCGATACTGTCGACGCCAATAGCATAGTGGATGTTCAGGCTTTCAAACCAGGTTACGTCGCTGTAAAAGAGGAATTCAGCACTGTCTCCGGCTTTGCGCAGGGCAAAAAAGGAGAAGATCAGCACCACGGCAGCAATCAGCTGAAGGCCCATCCCCACGGCCGAAACCAGGCGGGCGCCTCGCAGGTCTTTCGTGAACAGGATGGCCGCCATGGTCACTACCGGTATAATTACAAATAGATTCAGAATATTCATTGCGATGGATGTGTTTTCAATTCAAGCTTAGTTGATAAAATAGATAAAAACCAGCGCTAGCCCCACAGCGGCGATCGCAAACACAAATCCGTACTGGGAGATGCGTCCCGATTGCAGTCCTTTTATTTTCTGCGAGCTGGTTTCGGTAACCCAGCCGATGCCATTCATGGTTCCGTCCACAATGTGGCGGTCGAACCAGGCAATCGGCCTGGATATGTAATTGAAAATGATTTTCCGGGTGACAAACAGGTAGAGCTCGTCGATGTAAAATTTATTGAGCACCACTTTGTAGAAACTGCCCAGCGAAGCGGCGATCCGGTCGGGGAGGGTACTCTCCCGGCGGTAGAACAGCATTGCCAGTCCGATTCCGGCCAGTCCGATCAGCACCGAAGGGATGGCGACCGAAAGGTGGAGGGTGGTTTCAAACGGTTTGTAGTCTGACGAAATCAGCTCGCTGAACGGCAGGTATCCGGCAAAGATCGACCCGAGCGCCAGCAGCACCAGCGGGATGGTCATGGTCAGCGGTGATTCGTGCGGAGGATGGGCGTAAGTTTTTTCTTTTCCCCAGAAGATATTGAAATAGAGCCGGAACATATAAAATGCGGTGATTCCGGCCACCAGGAATTCGACAGCAAAAAGGAATTTGTTCGACTGCCAGGCGGCCACCAGGATCTCATCTTTGCTGAAGAAGCCCGACAGAAACGGAACGCCGGCAATGGTGAGACAGGCGATCAAAAAGGTGAGGTGGGTCACCGGGAGGTATTTGCGCAGTCCGCCCATCTCCTGCATCACGTTGCTGTGCACGGCATGGATCACCGATCCGGCGCCCAAAAAGAGCAATGCCTTGAACATGGCGTGGGTAAAGAGGTGGAACAGCGCGGCCATATACCCCAGCCCTTCGTGTCCGCCATATCCTGAAACGCCCAGGGCCAGCATCATGTAGCCGATTTGCGACAGGGTGGAAAATGCCAGCACCCTTTTAATGTCGAACTGGGTACAGGCGATAATTGCAGCAAACAGCGAGGTGAAGCCGCCTACGTAGGCCACCAGCTCCAGGGCAGCGGGCGCCTGGAAAAAGAAGACCGGAAACATGCGGGCAACCAGGAAAACCCCCGCAACCACCATGGTGGCGGCATGAATCAGCGCCGAAACCGGCGTGGGGCCTTCCATGGCATCGGGGAGCCAGATGTGCAGCGGGAACATGGCCGATTTACCGGCGCCACCCATAAAAATCAGCAGGGCCGCCCAGGTCAGGGCCGACAAACCCATGAAAGAGGCAGCCGCCCCCGAGGCAAAAATGCTCTGGTCGCTGCCGGTGAGCGCAATAAAATCGAATGTTCCGGTGAAATAGGAGAGGACCAGGATGCCGATCAGAAAACCCAGGTCGGCAAAACGGGTTACAATGAACGCTTTTTTGGAGGCGGCAACTGCCGACGGTCGGTCGTAGTAGAACCCGATGAGCAGGAAGGAGGAGACTCCGACCAGCTCCCAGAAAACATACATCTGGAAAATATTGGTGGCCACCACCAGCCCAAGCATCGAAAAAGTGAACAGGGCCAGGAATGCATAAAAACGCTGAAACCCTCGCTCGCCGTGCATGTAGCCGATGCTGTAAAGGTGCACCATAAACGAAACGGTGGTAATCACTACCAGCATCATCACCGAAATGGGATCGAGCAGGATGCCCATGTCGATGTGCAGTTTATCGGTAAACCGGAGCCATTCGGCATTTATGACGACAATTTTCTGGAATTCGCCGTTTACCTGGCCCACCTGAAAAAAGTAGGTGTAGGCCGTAAACAACGACAACAGCCAGATGATGCCCAGCCCGGCTGTCCCGAGGATTCCGGAAAGAAGGGGTTTAAATTTCATACCGACCAGCCCGTTGATCAGGAAGCAGGCCAGCGGGATCAGCAGTATCAGAATGGTATATTGAAAACTCATTACGTTTGCTCTTTTCAGTTAGTATTTCATTTCGGTTACCTCTTCCACATTGATGGAGTTCAACCTGCGGTAGATGTTAATGATCAGCGCAATGGCCACGGCAGCTTCGGCCGCGGCGATCCCCATCACAAACAGGGCAAAAAAGTGGCCCTGAAGCTGTTCCGGAAAAAGGTATTTGTTGAATACCAACAGGTTGATGTTTACTGCATTCAAAATCAGTTCGACCGACATGAGAATGGTAATCATGTTTTTGCGGATGATAAACCCGCACACGCCTGCAAAAAACATAAAGAGGCTCACGATCAGCAGATGCTGCATAGGAATTCCTTCAATCATACTTTTGCTTTTTAAGGTTTCTCTTTTGATTTTTCTTTTTTGGCCACTACGATTGCCCCCACCATCGACGCCAGCAGCAGTACGCTGATGACTTCAAACGGAAGTGCATATCCGTTCTTTTCAACGCTCAGCAGTTGCAACCCAATCGTGCGCATGTCGTTGCCGATGGCCGGTTGCCCCGAGGGTTGAAAGGGAAAGCTCAGCACCGTCATGGCCGACAAAACAAAGCCGGCAACGGCAGCCAGCACGCCGGGAATGACCCTTGCCAGCCCGGGTTTGGCAAATTTTTGACTGATGTGGCTGGTGAGCAGTACCGAGAAGATGATGAGTACCACAATCCCCCCGGCATACAGGATGAGCTGGACCCCGGCAATAAACTGGTAGTCGAGCATAAAATAGATACCGGCCGTGGCGATCAGCACGCACAGCAGGTAAAACGCGGCTCTCAGGATTCGCCGGCTGGTAATGGTAAGTACCGAACAGACCATTATAACGGCAGCCAGCAAGTAAAACATAAATTGATTCAGCGCCATGTATTGTAATATTATGAGTTGGCAGAATTTGGTTTTTCAGTACCGGCAGCAGGTTTCGGCGCTTTGGGCTTTTTCTTGATGCGCGAACCGGGCTGGTTTAGCACTTTGGTAAGTTTGTGGCGGTCGAAAACGGCATGTTCAAACCCCTGTCCGAAAGCCAGGGCATTCGACGGGCAGCTTTTGACGCACAGGCCACAAAAGGTACACATCGACAGGTGGTAGATGTGCTTGTCGATCGTACGTTCCGGTTTTCCCTCTTCATTGGGGACCATCTCGGAGATAATTTCGATCGACCCGTTGGGGCAGTTCATCTGGCAGATTCCGCAGGCATTGCAGCGATGAAAATTCTCTTCGTCGTGGATCATAATCACCTCTCCCTTAAAACGGTCGAACATCTGCAGCTCTTTTCGGTTTTCGGGATACTGCTGGGTGACGATTTCACCGGGCCTGACAAAGTAGGAGCCGGTTACCCGCATCCCTTTCCACAACGACCTGACGGCCTTGAATATATCGGTAAAATACTGTACTATTCCGTTCATACTTCAGTTTTTTTCGTGAGTGTCATTTGAAATACCATCCCATCAGCACCAAAAAGGCGATGACCACGGTGTTCAGCAGGTTCAGCGGCAGCAGGTATTTCCATTCCAGGGTCAGCAGCTGGTCGATCCGCAGGCGCGGGAACGTCCATTTAAACCACATGATCAGGTAGATGATAAAAATTGTTTTTCCGAAGAACCACACTACCGGCGGGATAAAATCCATCACCCGGTTGAATGCTTCGAGATTGCCCAAATGGAAAGGCATCCATCCGCCGAGGAACACTGTAGCAGCCATGGCGGCCACAATGAACATATTCATATATTCGGCCAGAAAGAAAAAGGCAAAGCGGATTCCGGAATATTCGGTATGAAAGCCGGCAGTAAGCTCCGACTCGGCTTCGGCCAGGTCGAACGGGCCGCGGTTAATTTCGGCGGTGCTGGCGATCAGGAAAATGACAAATGAGATCATCGCCGGCAGGTGACCTTTTAAAATCCACCAGCCGTTGGCCTGGCTCTCCACAATGGTCGAAAGCTGCATCGATCCCGAGAAGATCACGACCGAAAGCAGCGCCAGTCCTACCGAAAGTTCGTAGCTCACTACCTGGGCTCCGCTGCGCATGGCGCCAATCAGCGAATATTTGCTGTTGCTCGACCACCCGGCCAGTAAAATGCCGATCACCCCGATGGACGAAACCGCCATGATGTAGAATACCCCGATGTTAAAATCGATGGCATGCAGCCCTTTGGCAAACGGAATGGCGGCAATCCCCAGGAAGGAGGCGATGATGACCAGGTAGGGCGCCACATTAAATAGCAGCTTGTCGGATTTGCGGATGGGGATGAGCTCCTTCATCAGCAATTTGATCAGGTCGGCCATTGTTTGCAGCAGCCCCCATTTTCCAACCCGGTTGGGGCCTACCCGGTTTTGCATGAAGGCACACACTTTACGTTCGGCATACACCAGGTAAAGCCCGATAACGGCATAGGCCAGCAGAATGGTTAATCCTACCAGCGCCAGCTCGGCAACAAACGCACCGGTGGGCGAGAGGTTGGCTTTCAGCCACTGGTCGATGGCCTGGGTGGCCGATGAAAAATCGTATATAAATGACATAACTTACTCTGATTAATCGTTCACATTTTAGCGGTCAATATCAGGGATGACCAGGTCGAGCGAACCGCTGATGGCGATCAGGTCGGCGATTTTGGCGCCTGCCGACAGGTGGTTCATCACAAAAAGGTTTGAAAAGTTTGGCGTGCGGAACCGCATCCGGTAGGGATTTTTGTCGCCGGTACTCACAAGGTACACGGCCAGTTCGCCGCGGGCTGTTTCAACCCGCTGGGTGTATTCCCCTTCGGGAACTTTGATGATCGCTTTCATGGGAGCTGTGAAGCTGCCTTCCGGAATCTGGTCGATCAGCTGTTCGATGATGTTCATCGATTCCCACATCTCCTCAATCCGGACTTTGTAGCGGGAATAGGTGTCGCCCTCGTTTGCCAGGATCTCCCGGAATTCCACCCGGTCGTAAGCGCTGTATGGATGTTTTTTGCGGATGTCGCACGAAAAGCCCGAGGCGCGTCCACTTGGTCCGGTCACCCCGTAGTCGATGGCTTCTGCTTTGGTGAGGATGCCCAACCCTTTGGTCCGCTGTTCAAAAATGACGTTGCCGGTCAGCAGCTGGTCGTATTCCGGCAGTTTTTTCCGGAAATAGGCGATAAATTCTTTCACCCGCTTCTGAAAGTCGGGATGGATATCCTGCATCAGCCCGCCCGGACAGATGAAGCTGTGTAGCAGGCGTGAGCCAAATGACTCTTCAAAGATGTCGAGCACCTTTTCGCGGTCGCGCAGGCCGTAGAAAAAGCAGGTCAGCCCGCCGATGTCCATCCCGAAGGCGGCCCACCAGAGCTGGTGTGAGGCAATTCGCTGCAATTCCGACAGGATGGTCCGGATCACCTTCACCCGTTCGGGGACTTCGATACCCAGGGCGTTCTCCACACACAGCGAAACCGCTTCGTTGTTCATGTGGGCCGAGAGGTAATCCATCCGGTCGGTGAGGTGGATGATTTGCGGATAGGTGAGGTTTTCGCACATTTTTTCGATGCCCCGGTGGATATAGCCACAATGGGGGATCAGGTATTCGAGCGTTTCTCCTTTGAGGGAGACCACAAAACGCAACACACCGTGTGTGGAGGGGTGCTGCGGCCCGATATTGATGATGTATTTGCCATCTTCTTTCGAGGCAATAATTTCGTTCAGTTCTACTTCCTTCATTGCGTCAGCGTTCAATCAGGTTAATCTCATCCTTGAAGTCCTTGCGGAGCGGAAAACCGGCTCCATCCTCCAGGAAAAGGCGCCGGAGGTCGGGATGATCGACAAATTCGATCCCCAGCAGGTCATACACTTCCCGTTCGTGGAATTCAGCCGTGCGCCACAGGTCGCTTACGGTAGCCACACTGGGTTTTTCGCGGTTCAGGATGTCGGCTTTTAATACCACTTCGTGCCCGAAAACAGTTGATTCGAGATGGTAAACTACCGAGAAGCGGTCGCTCCAGTCGATGCCGGTCAAGTTAAAGAGGTAATCAAACTGTAGCTCCTTGTCAGATTTCAGCACAGCCGCAATCGGATGCATGGCGGCGGCATCTGTTTTTATCGTGAGGTATTGATTCCCTTGTTCGATTACGGCATCAGGAAATCTGTTCCGAAAAAATTCGGTCAATTGATCTTTTTCCATGTTGCAGATTGGATTAAATAAAATCTTTCATCGGGGCGGGCGGCGAAGCGAGGGATTCGCCTTTGATCTTGCGCTGCAGCTGCATCACGCCGTAGAGAAGTGCTTCGGGACGGGGTGGGCAGCCCGGGACATAAACATCGACCGGGATAACATGGTCAACGCCGCGGACAACGGAGTAACTGTTGTAGTAAAACGGGCCGCCCGAAATGGCGCAGGCTCCCATGGCAATTACATATTTGGGATCGGCCATCTGGTCGTAGAGCCGTTTGAGCACCGGCGCCATTTTGTGTACAATGGTGCCGGCAACCACAATGACGTCGGCCTGGCGCGGCGAAGCGCGGTACACCTCAATGCCGAAGCGGGAAAAGTCGTGGCGCGGCGCGCCCGCAGCCATCATTTCAATCCCACAGCAACTGGTGGCAAAAGTGAGGGGCCAAATGCTGTTGGACCTCCCCCAGTTGATCAGGTTGTCAATACTGGTAAGCAAAATATTGCCACCCGTTTTTTTGAAGATTTCCAACGAATCATTGTCGTTAAAATCTTCTTCTTCCATCGATTTAATTTTTATACCCATTTTAAAGCTCCTTTTTTCCAGGCATACAGCAAGCCAAGGCCCAGCACCGAAAAGAAAATCAGGATTTCAACGAAAGCCTGCAGGCCGACCTCTTTCATCACTACTCCCCAGGGAAACAGGAAAACCGTTTCCACATCGAAGATCAGGTAAATGATGGCAAAAAGGTAGTACCCCACATTAAACTGGATCCAGGCGTTGCCCGATGTCGCAATACCACACTCGTAAGGTTCGAATTTGACCGGATTTTTTGATGAGGGAGCTATAAAGGTGGAGAACAACACTGCTCCACCAACGAGGATAACCCCCACAATAAAGAACAGGATAAGTGATTCGCTACTCATAAAAACTGTTGAAAAAAACGGCGCAAATGTAGCCTTTTTATTTGATAACAAACTTTTTTTACTTTTTGTGATGTTCCTTCCGAACCCAAACTAGCGGTTTCGGAGGAGGTCATTCGATATTTAAAACAAAATTCCGGTGATTTGTACTTTTCTGGATGTCAGTTTTTTTTGCTTATATTAAAGCCGGAGCTGGGCTGGTGAACATAGTTTTTTGCCTGCCCGATCCACAGCAGATGCAGCACACTCTGCGCTGTTGACACGCCCAGGAGAGATTGGGAGCTGTACCGGGCAGAATGATTAATTTTGGTTAAACATTTTTGACAGCAGCGCGGTTATATTATACTTGCAATAATAAATTTTTCAAAGCGTGAGTTGGCAAACCGAAACACTTATTAAAACCCGAAAAGCAGACCGGAACTGTCTGTTTTGTAAAGAGACCTGCTGTGTTGCCTGTTTCGAGGACCAGGGAGGATCGCTTTTTAAGAGCCTTTCGAAGTCGGAACTGGAGTTGCTGGTGGAAAACAAGCAGCAGGTGACCTTCAAAGCCGGGGAGACCATTCTGAAGCAGAATACCGTCTCTTCGCACATTGTTTGCCTGCGGCGCGGAATTACCAAAGTGTATGTGGAGAGCGGAAAAGGTAAAAGCTTAATCCTGCGGTTGATCAAAGATTCGGGGATGATCACCAGCGGCGGGATTTTTTCCCAGAATGTCCGCCAGTTCACTGTTTCGGCAGTAACCGAAGTGGAGTGCTGTTTTATCAATTCCGAGAAGATTCTGCACCTGTTCTCTTCCAACGGCGATTTTGCCATCGCCCTGCTGAACCAGCACAATTTCCAAAACAGCCAAATGTTTAATACGCTGATAAACCTTACCCAAAAATATATGCCCGGCCGGGTCGCTGATTCGTTGCTTTACCTGAAGAATGAAATTTTCCAGACCAACCCCTTTCCGCTCCCGCTGAGCAGGCAGGAACTGGCAGATATGTCGGCCATGACAAAAGAGAGTTATGTCCGGATTCTGAAAGAATTTAAAACTTCCGGGTTGGTTCGTTTCGATGGAAAATCGGCTGAAATCCTTGATGAAGAAACACTTGTTTCCATCAGTAAAAATGGATAATTGATATATGTCAACTGTTCTGTTGATGTAACGCCGGGAAATCTGGTGACATAAATCCCTCAAAGCATGTAAAAATATCATCATAACAGTCAGAAGGTGTTAGCGGCTGATTTATAATTTTATGATTGAAAAAGAGAACTGTTTTCAATGATTGAAATTATGAGTTTAAACCACTTTTTTGATAAACCTAAACGATCTGTTATGAAATCGAAGAACTTATTTCAAATTGCCATTTTTGCATTTGTTTGTCTGGCGTTGGCTACTTCGTGTGTGAAAGAAGGCCCGATGGGACTTGCCGGGAAGGACGGAGAGGATGGCCTGGACGGAAAAGATGGCGTTGATGGCAACGTAACCTGCATCGTTTGTCATACCACCGCTTTTAAGGAAGCGGTCATCAGTCAGTATAACGTTTCGCAACATGCCGCCGGAGCGGCTACCGCCCGCAGTACCAGCAACCAGTGCGCCCCGTGCCATTCACACGAAGGGTTTCTGGAAGTAACGGTTACCGGAAAAGATACGACCTGGGCCGGCGTTGCACATCCTTCCAATATCAATTGCGAAACCTGCCACAGTTCACACAAGAGTTTCGACTTTAAAAAAGACGGGCCGGACTATGCCTTGCGTACGACCAAAGCTGTTGACCTGATGCTTTACACCGATCCGACCAAAGTGCTCGATTTTGGGAATAATTCGAACCTGTGCGCCAACTGCCACCAGCCCCGCAACTCGTACCGTGTGCCCGGCGAAAGTGGTGAAACAACCTACTCGATCACCAGCAGCCGGTTTGGGCCGCATCACGGGACGCAGGCAACCTTACTGGAAGGAATTGGCGGCTACAATGTAGCCGGCGCAGTAAGTTATCCGGGAACCAAATCGCATCCTCACCGCACTGCCGGTTGTATTAGCTGCCACATGGGTGATTATAAGGACGGAGCCGGTGGACACACCTGGAAACCCTCGCTGGCCAACTGCAAGTCGTGCCACAGCTCAGCCGGATCATTCGATCTGAATGGCGTGCAGACTGAAGTTGAAAAACTGGTGGCCGACCTGAAAACTGCCCTGATTTCGAAAGGTGTGCTGGATGCATCGGGTAACCTCACCAAACCGGGTGGCAAAACCATTTCAGCCACCAATCCGCTGGTGTTGCCCGTACAACAAGCCGGCGCTTACTGGAACTACATGACCATCGTAGAAGACCGCAGTGAAGGGGTTCACAACCCTGCCTACATCAAAGCGTTGCTGAAAAATTCAATCCAGGCGCTGCAGTAAGCGAGCTGGTCGGAGAAGATTGTTTCTGGAAATCTTTCCGGGTAAATCAAAAAGCTGTTGACAATGAAAAAGCTGAAGATATTTTTCCTGCTATCATTGATGATGATAGGGTTAGGAAGTTGTATTTATGACTGGGTTGCAGAGGAGGAGGTTCCGCCGATTGACGGAGGCACGGAGATAAGTTTTTCCACGCAGATACTGCCCATTTTTAACTCGGGAAACAATTGCACCTCCTGCCACAAGCCGGGAAGAACCTCCCCGGACCTGACGGTTGCCAATGCCTATTCGCAGATCAACCAGTCCAAATACATCAACACGGCCAATCCGACAGAGAGTCTAATTTATAAAGTGCCGGCGCCCAACGGCACCACACACAGGCACAAAACTTACACAGCCAGCGAGGCTGCCCTCATTTTGGCCTGGATTCAGCAGGGGGCCAAAAATAACTAATGCTAACAAAACTTGCCGATATGAAAAGAATCATCTCTCTTATATTTCTGCTGGTAGGATTTTTAACCTTTGCCTGGGCCCAGGAAGAGACCGTTGAAGAAACGGTGGTTGAAAAAGACAAACCTGTCAGATCTCCTTTTGAAAGCGGTTACCTGATCGACCAGCAAACCTCGGTGATCAAGGTGCCCAAAACGCTGGAGTTTGTTATCCAGCACAAATTCGGGACAGTTGAAAACGGGAGGTCCGATCTGTGGGGAATTTATGCGCCCGGCGCCAATATCCGGCTGGGGCTGAATTATGTGGTGGCTAAAAATCTGCAGGCCGGCTGGGGAATCACCAAAAAGAATATGTACAACGACTTTAACCTGAAATGGACCCTGCTGGAGCAAACCCGCCAGAATACCATTCCGGTGTCGGTTACCCTCTACGGAAATGTGGCCATCGACAGCAGAAGCAAAAAGATTTTTGAAGAGCAGCAATACTGGCACTCTTCCGATCCCGACGGGGTGCATACCCTTCATGAGTATCGCTGGTCGCAAAGACTCTCCTATTTTTCGCAGCTGATTATCGGGCGGAAATTTGGCGAAAAGCTGAGCCTGCAGGCCGGCGCCAGCTTCAGCCACTATAACCTGGTCGACCACACCGGAGATCATGATAAAATTGCCGCTCATCTGGGAGGACGTTTCAAATTTTCACCGCAGAGTTCCCTGCTGTTCAATTTTGACCTTCCGCTGAAAATAAAAAATATATCCGAGCAACGGGAATGGACCAATCATCCGAAAGAGAATCTGGCTTTGGGCTGGGAGATTTCGACCAGCACACACGCTTTTCAGATTTACATAAGCGCAGCTGATGGGATTGTTCCGCAGGATATGGTCATGTTTAACCAGAATGACTGGAAAAATAAAGGCCTCTGTATGGGCTTTGTTATCACCAGGTTGTGGAATTTTTAAGTAACTTTAAAAACAAAAACTTACTATGAAAACGAAAAATTTCCTTGCAGTTCTTTCTGCAATTTTTATGAGTGCTGTATTCATGTCGTTCATCGGTCTGCAGGACCAGAAAAAAGGAGGTCCCTGGGATGTTCCGGCCGCGTATAAATCGAAAAAAGCGCCGGCTTCAACAGCCCAGAGTGTTAATCTGGGCAAGATGTTGTGGGCCAAACATTGCAAATCGTGTCACGGAAACAACGGTTTGGGTGACGGTCCCAAAGCAGCCAGCCTGAAAACTTCGCCCGGCAACTTCAAGGCAGCCGAGTTTCAGGGCCAACCCGACGGCGCTATTTACTACCAGTCGTTTGTTGGAAGAGATGAAATGCCCAATTTCGAGAAAAAGGTTGTAGATGAAGAAGAACGTTGGGCTCTCGTTCATTTTATCAGAACACTGAAGTAAGTCACTAACATCCGGAGGGTGTATCAAAAAGACGGATTTACTGCTGCCGGCAGTTTTCAGGGATCAGTTTCTGACCAGACACTGATCGTCAGGTGTGGCCACGTGGTGGCCGGCAGTCCGGCAGGAACGTCGTCCGGTTTTGATACACCCTCTTTTTTAATTTCCGAGAAGATGCTGAACCTGATCCGAAATGTTTTTGCATTTGTTTTACTGGTCGTCTCCTTGTCTGTCAACAGTCAGGAAAGCAGGCCGCTCAGCGAAGGGGCGCTCCATTGCCTGACCTGTCACGGCAATCAAACCTACACCCTTCAGAATCCCTGGACCGGGCAGGAAGAAAAGCGGCTGATGAATCCTTATTTTATTATCGACACCACCCACTACCGCACCGGCGTCCACCGCACATTCAGCTGTACCGACTGTCATGCGACCGATTATGAAACCTATCCGCATGCTGCCGAGCTGAAGCTTGAGCCGCTCAGCACCTGTCTGGATTGCCACGGCGGCGACGACACCTATGCCAAATACCAGTTTGAGCGCATTGATGAAGAGTTTCAGAAAAGCGTTCACTTTGTAAAAAGCGGTGAAAGTTTTACCTGTTCAAAGTGTCACAACCAACACTATTATAAGCCTACGGCCCGCAACAGCAGCACGGTTTCCGAGATTGTGTCGTACAACAACGCCATGTGTTTGTCGTGCCACAACAACCTGGCCCGGTTTCAACTGGTTTCTGACCAGCAGAATCCGGTATTGGCCCAGGTCCACGCCTGGCTTCCCAACCAGGAGCTGCATTTCAGAAATGTCCGCTGTATTGAATGCCACACCCAGGTAACCGACACGCTGATGGTTTCGCATAATATTCTGTCCAAGGAGCATGCGGTGCAGAAATGTGTGGAGTGTCACTCCTCCAACTCCATGCTCAAAGCTTCGCTCTACAAGTATCAGAACCTGCAGGCCAGGTCGGGAAAGGGGGCGTTGGGAGCTGTGCTGCAAAACGAGTCGTACCTGATTGGCGCCAATCAGGTGCCGGCCCTGAAACTGCTCAGTATCCTCATTTTTGTGGCTGCGTTAGCAGGGGTTCTGCTCCATTCGGTCTTCCGGTTTACCAAAAAATAAGTTGTAATGACTACCGAAAAGTTATATTTCTACCCGGTTTGGCTTCGTGTCTGGCATGGGTTCAATGCACTGGGAATCCTGGTGCTGATTGTTACCGGCATCTCCATGCAGTGGAGTATCGATTCGCCGTTGATAAATTTCAGTCTGGCCGTAAAACTGCATAACATAGCCGGTGTGGTGGTTTCCATCGGTTATCTGCTCTTTTTTGCCGGAAATCTCTTCACCGTCAACGGCAAGTTTTACCGTGTCAAGCCCAAAGGACTGGGGAAAAGGCTTGTCCGGCAGGCCCGTTATTACCTCTGCGGGATGTTTAAAAATGAAGAGCCTCCCTTTCCGCTTTCTGAAAAAAGAAAATTTAATCCGTTGCAGAAATATTCCTACATCCTGGTGATGTACCTGCTCATGCCATTGGTGGTGATTACCGGGCTGGCGCTGCTCTTTCCGGAGCTGATCATTGAAGAGGTGTACCATTTGAGTGGAATTTTTCTCACAGCTGTTTTTCATTCGGCGCTCGGATTTCTGATTTCCATTTTCCTTATTGTCCACCTGTATGTGGCTTCCATTGGAAAAAATCCGCTGAAAAACTACCGGAGCATCGTTACCGGCTGGCACGAAATTAACCACTAAAAAAAGAGTAGCCTGGCCGAAGAGGACCATGCTCAATTCGATACGAATTTATTACGCTGACCGATAAAACCTTATGCTATGAAACTGCCTCAATCGTTACGGAACTGGACTTCATTCCTGGGAGCAGCGCTGGCTTCAGTGAGCCTGCTGATTATTGTTTTCCTGTTTATCGTTTCCATGATTTTCGATGCCGGGAGTTCCTACCTGGGGATCTTTATTTACATCGTTTTGCCGGTATTTCTGGTGATGGGGTTGTTGCTGATCCCGCTGGGAATGGTGATCAGCCGCCGCAAAAGGCGCAAAACCCTCCCTCCGGAAGAGGCAGCAGCCTGGCCCCGGATCGACTTCAATAATCCGGCGGTGCGAAATGCCACCCTCATCTTCGGGGTGGGGACCACTGTCTTTATCATCCTCTCGGCAATCGGGAGTTACGAAGCGTTTCACTATACCGAATCAGTTGAATTTTGTGGCAAACTTTGTCACAAGGTGATGGAACCCGAATATGTTGCCTACCACCAGTCGTCGCACGAGCGGGTAAAATGTGTGGAATGTCACGTGGGGACCGGCGCCAGCTGGTATGTCAAAAGTAAACTTTCCGGCTTGTACCAGGTCTATTCTGTCACCTTCAACAAATATCCGCGGCCCATTCCCACACCGATTCACAACCTGCGTCCGGCGCGCGAAACCTGCGAACAGTGTCACTGGACCGAAAAATTTTACGACCGGAAAATGAAGATGAAACGGTCGTACCTGGCCGACGGTGAGACCACCGAATGGGACATCAACCTGCTGATGAAGACCAGCGCCACCTACAGCGCACTGGGGCTGCAGGAGGGGATTCACTGGCACATCAATCCGGATGTGAAGATCGAATACCGCGCCGACCCGGCCAACCGCGGCAATATCCCGTGGGTGCGGTATACCAACCGGAAAACCGGCGAAAGTCACATCTACCAGGATCCGGCCAACCCGGTTGCAGCGGGCGAGTTTGAGAAAATGGAACTTCGCACCATGGATTGTATGGATTGCCACAACCGGCCGTCGCACAACTACCAGCCACCCCAGAATTTTATTGACGACGCCATCACGGCCGGGACAATCTCCCGCACGCTTCCCGACATCAAAGTGGTGGCCATGGAGGCGCTTGGTGAAGACTATCCGTCGAAAGACAGCGCTTTTGCCGCCATTGCCGCCAAAGTGAACGAATATTACGGGATCATGTACGAAGAGCTGCTGAAAACCAATAAGAAAGAGATCGACCAGGCCATTGCTGCCATTCAGAATGGGTATGCCCGCAATATTTTTCCGGAGATGAAGGTGAAATGGAGTGAATACCCGCAGCACCTGGGCCATCTGGAAACCAACGGGTGCTACCGTTGTCACAACGACCGCCACCAGAGCGACAACGGGCGGACCATCTCGCGCGATTGTAAACTGTGTCACCACATCCTGGGCCAGGGCAAACCCGGCGAAATGGAGTACGCCTCCTCATTTGAGTCGCTGGAGTTCCAACATCCGGTTGATATTGGCGACGCTTGGAAGAATAAATTTTGCTCCGAATGTCATTTCAAATTATATTGAAATTTGAACCCCAACCTTTTGGGAAGATTATTTGTAATTGATAGTTAACATTTTTATTTTTCCTCCTGAATTCAGCAAACCACAAATGGGTTCCGGTTGCTTTTTCAAACTGCCCGGTTGGCGCAGTGGAAAGAAGCTGCAAAAGCACTTTGCCGGTTTGACTGGGGAGATAAGCCGTTTTAAAAACCTCCTCTGCCTGTTGGCCGACGGAAAATAATCTTTACAGTTTATGACCAATTTCCTGCGATTTCTGAAGCCCTTTTTTTCCATGCTGGCAACCGGGCTGTTGCTGATTGTTTTTGCGATCTCAATCGGCTATGCCACCTTCATTGAAAATGATTACGGAACCACCACCGCACGTATTCTTATCTACAACGCCTGGTGGTTCGAGGTGTTGCTGGTGCTGCTGGCTGTTAACCTGGTGGGCAGCATTATCGTCAACAGGCTGATTTCACGGAAAAAGTGGGCGATCTTCCTGTTTCACGCGGCTTTTCTGGTTATTTTGGCCGGAGCGGCCATCACGCGCTACGCCAGCTTCGAGGGGACGCTTCACATCCGCGAGGGAGAGCAAAGTAACCAGCTGATTACCGAGACCACTTTTGTGAAAATTGTTGCCACGCAGGACGACCAAACGGTTGTGGTTTCCGAAGAGGTAAAATTTTCTCCTTATGCAGCCAACCATTTCCGGAAAACCTTCACCATTGGCGACCAGCAGGTGACCGTTGAAAACCTGCAATTTGTCCCTTCGGCAGCCGAAACGGTGGTTGAAGATTTGTCGGGCGAACCGATCCTGGCCCTGCTTGCCGTTGACAGGCAGGGAAGGCGCAACGACTTCCTGCTGCGCACCGGCGAAAATAAGTGGATTGATGGCATCGGTTTTAACTTCGGAACAAGTGCCGACTCTGCCTTGCTGAGCATCCGCGATGTGGACGGGCAGCTTGTTTTCAGTTGTCGCGATACGGTTGCACTGGTCGGGATGGGGGATTCTGAAATGCAGTTCCTGACGCCCGGGGAGGAGCATCCGCTGCGGGAAAAAACCGTTTACCAGTCGGGTGGGGTGGGGTTTGTCCTGAAGCAATATTTTCAGAAGGGACGGCCGCAACTGATTTATGTTCCGTCGCACAGCCAGGCCATGCCCAACGACGCTTTTCATGCCCGTTTGAGCGCCGGAAACGAAACCCGCGACCTGTTTGTGTACGGGAAACCCGGGGTGATCGGACAGCCAACCACGGCTGATTTGGGCGATCTCAGCGTGCAGGTTTCCTACGGTTCGGAGGTCCACGAACTTCCCTTTATGTTGAAACTGAACGATTTTCAGCTCGAACGGTATCCCGGCTCCAACAGCCCCTCGTCGTATGCCAGCGAAGTGACTCTTATTGACCAGGCGCACGGAGTTGAAAAACCGTACCGGATTTTTATGAATAACATTCTTAAATACAGAGGTTATCGTTTCTTTCAGTCGTCATTTGACCAGGACGAACAGGGAACGGTGCTGGCGGTGAATTTCGACTCGGCCGGCACTGCCGTAACCTATATTGGCTACCTGCTGCTGGCCATCGGGATGGTTATGACGCTTTTTAGCCGCAACTCGCGCTTCAAGCGGCTGGCCCGGGCTTCGGTCAAACTGCACGAAGAGCGTAAAAAGCTCTTTGCGCCAATATTACTCTTCGGACTTTTACTGACCTCCCTGACCGTTGCGGGACAAACAACGCCGGTGGCTTATCCTGCCGGACATGCCCGCGAATTTGCCAGGCTCCAGGTGCAAAACAACCAGGGACGCATTGAACCGGTCAACACGCTGGCCTCGGAAGTGCTCCGTAAAGTCTATAAAAAGAGCAGTTACCAGGGGCTTTCGCCGGTGCAGGTTCTCCTGGGAATGACGGCCGAACCTGAAAGCTGGAAGAACATCCCGATCATCAAAGTCGGAAATAGTGAACTACGCAAAATATTGGGCACATCCGCCGATTACGTCTCTTTCAACAGTCTGCTCAGCGACGGAACTTACCAGCTGCGGCAGTGGGTGGAAGAGGCTTATGAAAAAGAGCCGGTCAAACGGAATAAATTTGACAAGGAGGTGATTAACCTGGACGAACGGGTCAATATCCTGTTTAAGGTTTTCAACGGCGGTTTTCTGACCGTTTTTCCCCTTCCGGGCGATTCCAACAACAAGTGGGTGGCAGCCTCCGAAACGGCCGTTTTTACCAATAAAGAGGTTGGCTTGTTTGCATCTACTGTGATGCACCAATACCTTACCGCTTTGAAAGAGGCGCGCCAAACCGGCGACTACACCCCGGCTGATGCTGCGCTGAAGCAGATCAGGGAAAATCAGCAAAAGCACGGTGCCGCTATTTTGCCTGCTGGATTTAAAACCAGCCTGGAGATTTTTTATGTCAATTTTAATATTTTCAGCCTGCTGGCTAAAATTTATGTTGCCGTGGGGCTGTTGCTGCTCATCCTGCAGCTGGCCGTTCTTTTCCGACCGCAGCGCAACGGAAAACTGGCTTCCGGCGTGGGATTCTGGACGGTGGTCGTTCTTTTTGCCGTTCATACCGCCGGGCTGGGGATTCGCTGGTACATTTCGGGGCATGCGCCATGGAGCAACGGCTACGAAACGTTGATTTACATCAGCTGGGCGGTCTGTTTGTCGGGGTTGATTTTTGCCCGTCGTTCGCCCATGACCTTGGCGGTGACCACGGTTCTGTCGGCCATCACCCTCTTTGTGGCCGGCATGAGCTGGATGAATCCCGAGCTGACCAATCTGGTGCCGGTGCTCAAATCGTACTGGCTGGTGGTCCACGTGGCAATTATCACGGCCAGTTATGGCTTCCTGGCAATGGGGGCCCTGCTCGGTCTGGTTAACCTGGTGCTGATGATTATGCGAACATCCCAAAACAGTGCACGGATTAACTTCACCATTAAAGAGCTGGTGCTGATTATTGAAATGGCCATTATCATCGGGCTGTTTATGCTTACGCTGGGAGCGTTTATCGGTGGGGTATGGGCCAACGAGTCGTGGGGACGTTACTGGGGCTGGGATCCCAAGGAGACCTGGGCGCTGGTGACCGTGCTGGTGTACGCCTTCATTACGCACATGCACAAAATTCCCGGTTTCAGAGGTTCTTTTGCCGTGAGTACAGCGGCCTTGCTGGGATTCAGTTCGGTGTTGATGACTTTCTTTGGCGTGAACTACTACCTGTCGGGATTGCACTCTTATGCACAGGGAGAACCGGCGCCGGTTCCATCGGGGGTTTATATTGCTGTTGTTCTGGTTTTTGCCATTGTTATTTCAGCTTTTATTGCCGAACGCCATTCGGGCAAAGCCGGCGAATTGCCTGAGGAGTTGCCCGAAGATTGAGCCGACGGCCGGGGCTGAAACCGTTTGTCGCAAAAAATAGCTTATTTTGCGGTGAACCAATTTCAGGATTCATGCACGAAATTGTACTGCTGCTGAAAATGTTGATTGCCACGCCTTCGCTTAGTAGAGAGGAGGAGCAGGCTGCCCGTGTGATGCGCAACTTTCTGACGGAAAGGCAGATTGCTTATCGGGAAAAGAAGAACAACACCTGGGCGCAGAACCGTCATTTTTCGCCATCCAAACCGACTGTCCTGCTGAATTCGCATATCGATACGGTGAAGCCCGCGCCGGGCTGGACGGTCGACCCGTTCTGTCCGCACGAAGAGGGAGACCGCCTCACCGGCCTGGGGAGTAACGATGCCGGTGGTCCGCTGGTGGCGCTGCTGGCAACTTTCCTGCATTTTTACGACCGTCCCGACCTGCCGTTTAACCTGGTGTATGCTGCAACTGCCGAAGAGGAAAACTCGGGGATCGACGGGATGAGCAGTGTTTTGGGCGAACTGCCCGAAATAAGCTTCGCCATTGTGGGCGAGCCTACCCGCATGGAGCTGGCCATTGCCGAGCGGGGGCTGATGGTCCTGGACTGCATCGCCCACGGAAAATCGGGGCACGCTGCCCGCGACGAAGGAATAAACGCCCTCTACAAGGCGCTCGACGATATTCAGAAACTGCGCAGTTTCCGGTTTGAGAAGGAGTCGGAGGTGCTGGGGCCGGTGCGGGTTACCATCACCCAGATCGAAGCCGGCGTGCAGCACAACGTTGTCCCCGACACCTGCCGCTTTGTAGCCGATGTGCGCACCAACGAGTTCTATTCCAACGAAGAGGTTTTCCGGATCATTTCTGCACTGGTCGATTCGGAGGTCAAACCGCGTTCGTTCCGGCTTAACTCGTCCGGCATCCGGGCTGACCATCCGTTTGTGCTGAAAGCCCGTGCACTGGGCATTCCGTGTTACGGGTCGCCTACCACATCCGATCAGGCGCTGATGTCTTTTCCTTCCGTAAAGATGGGGCCCGGCGATTCGGCCCGCTCCCACACGGCGGATGAGTACATCCTCAAAAGTGAAATCGCAGCAGGTGTCGAGAGATACATCCAGTTGCTGGAAGGGCTTCAGTTGTGAAAAATTGGTTTTGAAAGGTGCTGAAGGAACCGAAGGTTTCGATCTGTTGAGAGCAGACAATTTTTTACAGCGCTTCTAAAACTTACCTTCCTTTTGGCTGTTATAAACGTGATAATTTTGAGAAACACGTCAGCTGTGGCAGGGATGGACCACGATTTCGCATGGAGACAAACACCTGCGCTGCGGCAAACGAACAGAGAGGCCGATGGACCGATTAGTGAAAATTGAAACTACTGCAGATATTTTTCCCGAGTACCGGCAAACTCCCATCGGGAGACTGCTCGAATACCACAATCTCGATCTTCCGTTTGAAACCTACGATGCCGCCCGCCTGTTGATCGGGATGTGCATGGATAACCGGAATCATTTGCAGATCCCCGACAACTTTGCTTTTATTATCCGGGCAGGCGGCGCCAATCTGCGTTTCAGCGAGTTTAAGGTTTCCTACGCGATTGCCGTGGGGCAGGTGCGGCACATCGCCCTGATCGGCCACAACCATTGCGGGATGGTTAACCTCTTTTCGCGGCGCGAAACTTTTGTACAGGGGCTGGTCGATCATGCCGGCTGGGAGAAAGAGTGGGCCGAAGAACATTTTATGCATTTTGCTCCCAATTTCGAGATTGGCAACGAGGTTGACTTTGTGCTCAGCGAAGCCAAACGAATGCGGCTCCGTTATCCCAAAATCCAGGTGGTTCCGCTTATGTACCTGATTGAGGACCACAAACTCTATTTGCTCCGGGAAGAATAGGATAACCGTTGAGATCTCCCGTTTGCAGGAGGCCTCAACAGTTTGGCATGTTGGTGGTTAAAGTCAGGCAAGAAGGAGGCGGTGCGAATATTTTTGTTTTATTAAGTAGCTGTCGGAAGGGCTTTCAGGCCCGTGGTAAAATGTTATTTATGGGTTAATTTTGGTTTTTTAACAGGGCTTTTTCCGCTGAATAAATTGATTTTGATTATTTTCACAGCGTTTCTTAATACAGTATAAATCAATAAAATCTGAAGATATGGCAATTAGCTATAAAAGTTTAGGTTTGGTGAACACCAAAGAGTTGTTTGCCAAAGCAATAGCAGGCGGATACGCAATCCCGGCATATAACTTCAACAACATGGAGCAG
>JARKOX010000220.1 GCA_029975525.1 Prolixibacteraceae bacterium
TATCATGGCGAGCCTTCTCGCCCTCGTACGTAGTAGACATTGCAATTTTAGGCAAAATTTGAATACGCTGCACCATTGGCGGTTATTTTTTCTCCCCCGTCCGGGGGAGCCGGAGGGGGCTTTATTGTGGCCGGTGCGGGAATCGAACCCGTGTTAACCATTCCGGCCTTTTCCCTCCCCCGGAGGGGAGGGGTCCCGTATCAATCAAACCGGGACGCTTGCTATGAAAAAACTAAAAGAGAACGCGGCAGTTTAGCCACTTGCCGTGGTGGGTTAAATGCTTTTGGTCAGGATTGCTATCACAAGCGGTTAAAACTGATTTCGATCTTGCTCCAAACCCCTAACCCGCTTTTGCGGTAAAAGTAAAAGTTGGTGGCCGTGCCTTCCTCGGTGTGACTTTCGCGGAACAGTTCCATGATGGCCGTGTAGTCCGGATCGTTGAACTTCCCCTCGAGCTTGTACAAATTCGAGATCTGTTTGTAGTCGAGGTCGCCGCGCTGGTTACGCTCAATAGCCAGCATGGCCAGCTGGTACATGGGGTCGTCGGTTCCCTGGTCGCGGCTTTTTACCCAATCTTTCAGAAATGCCACCAGGCGGATGGCAGCCAGGTCGGCGCGTTCGTCGAAACGTTTTACCTTGCTGGTTTTTACTTCGATCTTAAACCCGTCGTCAGCCAGGGTAAAGCCCATTTGTCGGGGGCTTATGGCCCCATATTCGGCCATCACCTCGCGAAAGGCTTCGATTTCTTTTACAAACCAGCTGTAAAACACGCTGACAGCCCGGTGCTGCATATCTACGCGGTTATGTACCTCTGCGCAGAAGCTGCGTTTTAAGCTTTCGTAGGCTTCGCGCTGGCGGTTGCGCTCGTCGCGCCGTTTTTCCCGAAGCTGGATAAAAAGGTCGTCCTGCTCTTCCTGCGACAACTTTGATAAATCAATTTTTTCCATGTCTGTTTCTATTTTAGTGCATTGAGCACGGTTAGTTTGTCGATTTCGTCGAGGAAGAGCTGCTGGCGGAGCGACAACATGACGCGCTCAAAGGCGATGCTGACCGGGATGGCCTTGCGGTTGTGCGGGTTAACCACGCAAAGGGTGGTGATTTGCTCTTCGTCGGTTTTGTTGTGATAAACGGGAATGTGCTGCTTAAAAGTCACCTCTGTAAGCGTAAGCCCATGCCGGCGAAAGAGGCTTGCCACCTCTTCATCGCTGAATTGAAGTCTAAACGAGATCATTTTACCTCCAGTTTTTATCGTTATTTGCTGCAATTGCATCGAAAATGGTAAGCTGTGCCTTCTCCTCGCGGACTGCCTGAATTGCCCGGTAAACCGTGCGCTCGGAAACGCCCAGTTTCTGCGCTGTTTTTTTAACATCGCCGCCCATCCGTTCGAGGTACAACCTGATGACAGCATGGTCGGGCCGGGGAATGTAAACCGAAACGCCGCCCAGATGGGCAATGAGTTTCATGGTTTGCTCTTCGCCAATGATCTCTGACACCAGCTGCATGTCGTTTGTGAACTTAATTTTCATGGTAACCTCCTTTGCATTCGTGAAAATCAGACGGAAGGTCGTCCTTACCGATGTCGAAAGCCAAGCGCCGGCCATCTTTCAGCTCAACCCACATAATCACCTCCTGGCATCCCAGGCACCGGGTGCGTCGCTTTAAAACCGTTGTGTGCCCGGCGCGGGCGGCAGCCTGCCTGGTCATCGATTTGATCATGGCAATCAGCTTCACGGCCTGGGATTTGTCGAGATCTTCGACGGTGCCGCGCCGAAACCGACGCTGGATAAAAGCATTAAGATGCAGGTCGCCGTTTGCGCCTTTGCTGTAGTCGATATCTGCCCACAAATGTCGGATCAGGCCGCACTGTTTAGGTGTTGCCGGATCTGGCGCATGGGAGGCCACAAATGCTTTAAGCAGGCCAATCAGCTCGCTGGCCTGGTGAAAAGAAAGGTCTTTTGTCGACGAAACGTTGTAGTCCTGCATCAGTGCATAGCGGTAGGTCTCTTCGTCCCATCCCAGGGAGCGGTACAGAAAGTGCAGGTATTTTACCTGTCCTCCGGTTGCCGGTTGTTTTGAAGTTGCTTTCATAACTCCATTACGGCTTTCACGGTTAATCCACGATTTCTTAATAAATCAACAAGATCTCTTTCTGAGAATATCCTAAATATCTGGGAAGGATCTTGCTGTAACCAATGAAGCTCAAGTTGTTTTGCAACTATTATCTCCCTATTATCAGGCAATATCTTTTTAATTAAAAATCCTTTCTGTTCTATTATGTTTATTATTTCCTCCTCTGTCCAAATATCAAATATCGATATGTTCGATTCATGCAAAAAAGCGGCTACTGTTCCATTCTTCATTGCTTCAATTATACTGGAAGTTTTATCAGAAATTTCTATGTTAAATGTAACTTTGTCTTCTTTTTGAGTTCTACTCGAAATTATCATCTGGGTGAAATTTGAGTAGTGGATAGGAAATTTTTCTTTGTCAAAATCATATACTCTAATTACAACACCATTGAGCGCTCGCTTTTGATTAATCTCTTTCAAAAAGGGTGACAAAAACGAAGTAACTTTTTTATAATAAGGGCAGCCTACGGCTTTTAATTTACTTTTAAGTTCCATTTTTGTGAACCCCGAAAATCTGCCTAAAAGCTTTAATCTATTTACGACATGACTAATTTCCATTGCTGTTATATCTACTGTCTTCATGCTACTTTCCCTCCCTTGATCACCTTTTACCTTTGTCGGCGTGTCCAGAAAATAGGAAACAGCCTTTTCTACCCGGGTATTGTCGCCCTTGTAGGTGCCTTTCAGCCAGGCATTCAATGCTGACACGCTTATCCCAATAGCTACCGCCACGCGGGTTTGGTTAAATTCAGGGTGCTGTTTAAGAAACTCCCTTAATTTTTCTGCTACTTTTGCCATAATTAGCCTTTTAAATGGTTAATGTTTATATGGCAAGGGTGCAAGATTTCTTAGGTCCTGGCGCCCTTGCTTTTTGTTAATTCACTCTATTTGTGCCCCGGCGTGTTCCGATGTGTACGCTTACTGCCATGCTGGCCGGGGCGAAAAAAAATGGACCCTCTCAAACTGTTTCTTTAGGCGGGCGGCCGGTTAGCAGCGGCTGCATGTTCATCAGCTGCGCCCGCTGCCAGTGTAAAAAGCGTCGCCGCTCGGCCGCTGCGGCGATGGCTGCGGCTGAATGTTCGTCGTTGTCGTCCTTTCGGAGCCTGGCCAGGGAGTGACCAATTTCTTCGATGCGCTGCCCGGCGCCGGCCAGGAATAGCCGGGCCAGTGCGTCGTAGCGCGGATGCGGGCCGTCGGAGCCGATATAGCGGCCCAGCTGGCTCTGCGGAATGCCAATCATTGTAGCGATCCCTTCGGCCGACATGACGCTGCGGTCGATGTAATCTTTTAGCTGTTGCCGGATGTTGCTCATAGCGGGTTGATAAAAATGTTTAACGAAATGGCCAAAACTGCCAGCGCAGCCCACAATAACAGGGCGTTGCGGCAAATTCGTATAATGCGGTCTGTTTGCATTTTATTCAACCTCCCTGCTAAGTCGTTTACTCACCTTGCTTATCATCGTGCGGAAAGCCGCCGTGTCGGTAGTCTCAATGCCCAGTTCTCGCGCCACGCGCATAGCTTCGTGCACAATCATCTTTAAATCGCGGCCAATGCCTTCGCACGATTTTAGCCACACGTTGCCAGGCACCTCGTTGGCACACATGGTAGAGGCCATTGCCGAAGCGTCGTCAGCATTAATCTTTTTAAGCTCCAGAGGAATGCTTAGGCGATTAAAAATGTAGGCATAGCGGTCTTGGTAACGTTTCAGGTTCTCGTAAAAGCGCGGATGTCCGCAAATCAGCACCCCGCAGCCCGTAAAATCATGTATCCGGCGCACGGCATCCAACGCTTCAACCGGAAGGTGTTCGGCCTCGTCTATGATGATCAGCCGGTTTGATCCGCGCAGCGAGCGCACCAGGTACTCAAACATGTCGTCGAACGTGCGGCCATCGCCAATGCCAGCCGAAGCCCCCATTTTCTGCATCAGCCGGTTTTTGCGCATCCCTGCATAGCACTCCACGAATATGGCCGAGCCTTCGCGGTCGGCGGCAATACGGCGCATGGCAGTGGTTTTACCAATGCCCGAAATACCAGTTACGGCGCGCATTTCACCACGATATTCGGCCAGGTTGGCCGCGAATAAAATATCCTGGTAAACACTCGTTTCAACAAAGTCAAAATCTTTTTTGAATGTCCCGATCTCGATACCAGCCTCGTGCTGGGCTTCCATAAAACGGGAGATCGCTTTCTCCACCCGGATATTGTCGCCTTTGTAGGTGCCTTTTATCCAGGCATTCAATGCTGACACGCTTATCCCAATTGCTGCCGCCACGCGGGTTTGGTTAAATTCAGGGTGATGTTCAAGAAACTCCCTGAATTTTTCTACTACTTTTGTGCTCATGTTCATACTTTTTAATGGTTAATCGTTAAATTGTTGAATGGTTAAGCGAGGGTACACGTTGATTTGCGGTCTGGTGTATTCTCGCTTTTGTAATTTTCCCGGGATCAGGAATTTGATCGTTTTGTTTCATAATTGCCTGTATTTAATTTGTTTCGTAAGCGCTTTTGCTGAAGATCATCAAGGCGTTGTTAGAGCCTTTCCATTGTCCGGTTTTTTCGTCGTAAAAGAGTATTTTCCGCCGTCCGCTGGCATCCAGTTCCACCGGCATCCCTTCAGCTTCGGCTTCAATATCTTCGGGCGTAAGCTGTAACTTGCAGCCTTCAATGGCTTTTGTGTTTGCAGCAGTAAGGTCAAACTGTTTTTTGCTTCCAGTTCCAATCGCCTTTGGCTTTTCTGGCAAAGCAACCGTTTCGTGTGCCGGTAGCTGGTTAAATTCCATGCTTGTACCGTTTCCTGCGGCTTTGGCTTCTTTTAGGGCTTTTTTGCGGATCGATTGTGTGGCTTCAATTGCCTGTTTGTGGTGGACCTGGTCGGCCTGGCTCCCTAATTTGGCCCTTGCGTGAACTTTATTCCAAACGGCTTTACCGGCAGTACACCAAAATTTACCTGTTTCGGCATAGTAAACCCACACCTTTTCCGGCTTCAAAATGTCGTATTTAACTATGTAATCATCACCCGCTTTACCTTTACGTTTACCCGGGAAGTACATCTCGTTATAGTAGATAATGCCATCTATAATAAAACCCTCTTTGCTCAGCGTGCAGTGCTTTTCATGCAGTAGCATCTGGCTGAAATGGTCGATGGCAAGTGTCCGTTTTTCGAGGTCGATGGCCGTTAACTGGCCCGATGCTTTTTGTAGCGGGTACTGGCCTTTCAAAAACTTGCTATTACTTGGGCGCAGTATAAAATCGTTCTCAACCCAATTGCGTATGATGCTGAAAGCTCCTTGCAATGTTGGGTAACCGTTTTGGTTAATGTATTTTTGCAGCTGCCCTTTATGCCATTTTTCTTCGCGGTTCAAACTTGCCGGTTTGTCAAGTGCATTTAGCCCGCAATAGGTTGCAAACTGGCGCTCTACGCCCCCAAAATCAACAAAAAAGCGTTCAACAGGCTTACTTTGTGGATTATATGGCCAAGCAAAAGTGACAGCTTCAAGTCCGTAGGGTTTTAACCGGCCAAAAAGCCCGATTATCTGGTCATCGAAGTCGGGAACATTGATAAAAAACTTGTTCTTGAACGATTTTCCGTTGTCCATGTACACACAGCGTGGCAAAACGCCGCCTTCAATACCCAGCATTTGCCCCACCCACAAACAACCGTTGCGGAAAGCGCTCAACACTGCTTTAGTGTTTTCGGTGTACATTAGTTCGTAACCAACCGGTATGCGCGTGGCAAAATCGAACCAAACAATTAGCGTAGGGCGGCAAAGTTTCCCCGTCATTGGGTTGGCAATCATAAAATTGCAGGTATGGCCGTCGGCAACCCATAAATCCATAAATTGCACACTGTCCTCGTCGCGGCTAATGCTTGGCATGGTAAGGTCAACCATCGCCTTTTTACCTTTTCTTCTGAAAGTCCATAAATGGTAATTGTTATCCCTCCATTGGGTCAGAAATTTAGCGCACCGGCTTGCACTTGGTATAGGGTTAATGCCCTGAAATCCCCATGCTGATATGGCCATCCGAACGGCTTCTTGTATTTTTAGCTCATTCTCACCCAGTGCGATGTCGAGTAAATAGTCTTTTTGTTCTTTTGTAAGGCTGTCGGCAACCTGTTTTTCGGTCTTTTCGGGCAAAAGGTCGTCCATGGTGTTTTTGCCATCGCGCATCAGCTTGTCCCATCGTTCGAGGCTCGGAAAGCTTACTTTGCCGTTCAGTATATCCAGTTCGCGTTTGTGCAGCAACCCCAGTTGCACCACGTTGGCCCATTCGCGTTTTGCCTGGGTTTTTTTTCCATGCGGCAAGTGGTCGGTCGCCTGCCGGTAAGCTAATACAAGGTTAAATTGGGTTAAGGCTATTTCAATTTCGCGGTCGGTATAGCGGTCCAGTAGTTTAGGTTCCTCTTTTAAGTTGGCCAGCGGGTTGTTCGGATCGCCGAATTTGGCAATAATCATTTGCTG
>JARKOX010000283.1 GCA_029975525.1 Prolixibacteraceae bacterium
TATAATATATATAAGACAATTATTTATCACTTTACCCCTATTTGAAATTATAAAATTCATCATTCCTTTGATTTTACAAAGGGTTTTTTCGATGAATTTCAGCTTATGGTCATGATTATACGGCCAATGATGGTTCCGGAGAGCTTAAGCCATAAGCCTGTTAATGGTTAATCATAAAAACTCCGCAACCTGATATCTCATATAATCTGAAGTTCCCATGGCATACAACTTTGGTTCTGAATCCCTTCTTTTCTGCATCAAAATATTTTAAAACTAACTTCCTGATATTTAAGTGATACTGTTTTGCCAATTTACTGTACAGATAATTTTGAACCAATATAAGATTAGAGCCTTTAAAGGAACACCATGCTGAACACAATCAATCTGGAATGCTTCGTCGGCCGGACAACGAACGTATTTTTTAATTCTATGCTTATATATTTTTGTGCTATTTTGAGTTTTGGTGCTTCCGTGGCATATTAATCAACACATCAAATAAGGAATTACCCTTTAATTCCATCACCGTTTTGGAAAGCCGGTTATGAACAACACATATTCCCGGCTGTTTAAATGGTTACGCTATATTTCCCTAAATTAGCAATCAGTTAACCGGAAAACACTTAAACCCTCCCGCTTTGTACCGCATCGAATCGAAAATTGACACAAAATCGGCGGAATTCCTTTCGAATTCTGAAGCCTTTCAGCAGTTGCTGGGGCAATACAGACAGCGCATGGCCGATGCCATTCACGGAGCGCCCGAACAGGCCGTGAAGAAACACAAGGAACGCGGCAAACTGCTTGCCCGCGAGCGCATCGACCTGCTCGTCGACCCCAACACGCCCTTTCTCGAATTGTCAACCCTGGCGGCTTTCGGCATTCACAACAACGAGTTCCCGTCGGCCGGAATCATTACCGGTATCGGTGTAATCCACGGCCGTGAAACCATGATCGTGGCCAACGATGCCACCGTAAAAGGGGGAACTTATGTGCAGGAAACCATCAAAAAGCACGTGCGTGCCCAGGAAATTGCCATGGAAAACCACCTGCCCTGCGTGTATATGGTGGATTCGGGCGGGGTTTTTCTTCCCGAACAGGCAAAGGTTTTTCCGGATAAATACGATTTCGGGCGCTTTTTCTTCAACCAGGCTCGCATGTCGGCCGAAGGGATCCCCCAGATTGCGATCGTGATGGGCAGTTGCACCGCCGGTGGCGCCTACGTGCCGGCCATGAGCGATGAAACCATCATTGTGCGCAACCAGGGAACCATATTTATCGGCGGCCCGCCCCTGGTAAAGGCCGCAACCGGCGAAGAAGTCACCGCCGGGGAGCTGGGGGGCGCCGACGTGCATACCTCCATTTCGGGGGTGGCCGATCATATGGCCGAGAACGATCAGCATGCCATCCGCATCTGCCGCGATATTTTCAGAACACTAATACCTGCCGCCCGTCAGCCGATGGATCTCCAGCCCATTGTAGAACCTTACTACAATCCGGAAGAGCTCTACGGTATTGCTCCCCTTGACCTGCGCAAACCGGTTGACTCGAAAGAAATCATCGCCCGCATGGTTGACGGCAGCCGTTTTCATGAGTTCAAAGCCCGCTATGCCCCTACCCTTACCACCGGATTTGCGCACATCATGGGATTTCCGGTGGGCATACTGGCCAACAACGGCGTGCTTTTCGGCGAAACCGCCCTGAAAGGCGCCCACTTTATCGAACTCTGCACCTCCCGGAAGGTTCCCGTACTTTTCCTGCAAAACATCACCGGCTTTATTGTGGGACGGGATTATGAACGCCGGGGAATCGCCCGCGACGGAGCCAAACTGGTTCACGCCGTCGCCAATGCCCGTGTTCCCAAGTTCACGGTGGTATTCGGCGGTTCGTTCGGGGCCGGAAATTACGCCATGGCCGGCCGTGCCTATGAACCCCGGCTGCTGTTTATGTGGCCCAACGCCAAAATATCGGTCATGGGCGGCGAACAGGCTGCCGGAGTGCTTACCACCGTAAAGGAGGAACAACTCAAAGCCCGGGGCAAAACCCTGCCCGAAGCCGAAAAGGAAGCCCTCCGGCAATCTATCCTGAAAAAATATGAGGAGGAAGGCTCCGCCTACTACAGCACCGCCCGGCTGTGGGACGACGGGATTATTGACCCGGTAGATACCCGGAAAATCATCGCCATGGGCATTTCTGCTTCGATGAATAAGCTGTGGGAGGAGACGAAGTACGGGGTGTTCCGGATGTAAACGGAGGTAAGAGGTAAGAGGTAGGAGGTAAGAAAAAAATTATTAATCACTAATAAACAGGATATTATGGAAACAGGATTTAATCCCATAAGATCATTTATGGATCTTGAAGTATATCGGTTAGCCCATAAGCTTGCAATGGATGTTTTTTGGATAAGCGCCGGATTCCCGGTTGAAGAAAGATACTCATTGACAGATCAAATCAGGCGATCATCGAGATCCGTTGCTGCCAATATTGCTGAAGGCTGGGGGAAGAGGAAATATCCGCTTTCTTTTAAAAAACAATTAGTAGATGCCAATGGCTCTCTTGAAGAAACCAAATCCTGGTTAATGTTTGCCCGTGACTGCAATTACATTTCAATTGAACAATTCGATTCCCTTTTCCCAGAATATGAAACTTTAGGTGGCAAACTCTGGCGACTTGAAGAAAGATGGAAATAACATACTTTTTTCTCAACAGACTTCCTACTTCCTACCTCCTACTTCTTACTTCTTCATTCTTAAAAAATCAATCATGAAATTAAAATACACCACCCTCGAAACCGAAATTACAAACCAGACAGCAACCGTTTGGCTGAATCGCCCGCAGATACACAATGCCTTTAATGAGGTTATGATTTCGGAAGTGCTTGAGATCTTCACAGAAATCGGTAAGATGGACGACATCCGGATAGTGTTGCTCCGCGGCCGTGGGAAGTCGTTCTGCGCCGGTGCCGACCTCAACTGGATGCGCGATGTGGCAACGTACAGCTACGAACAGAATTACAAAGAGAGTCTGCAGCTTTCGGAGTGTTTCTACGCCATCTACAACTGTCCGAAACCCACCATTGCCGTGGTGCACGGAGCGGCCATAGGCGGTGCCAACGGACTGCTTGCTGCCTGCGATATGGCCATTTGCGATGATGAAACGGTTTTTTCGCTTTCCGAAGTTAAAATAGGCATCGTACCCGCCTGCATTTCTCCCTATGTGATCAAACGGGTGGGTGAATACGGGGCACGTGAGCTTATGCTTACCGGAAAGCGCATCAAGGGGAAAGAGGCCGAACACTTCCGGCTGGTAAACAAATCGCTCCCGGCGGATGCGCTGGAAAACCATCTGAATGAGCTGATTGCCCTGCTGATGAGCAGCGGCCCCAAAGCCATGACGCACTGCAAAAACCTGATCGACGAGGTGTGCAACAAGATAGACCTGGAAGAAGCACTCGGCTTCACCGCCCGCATGATCGCCGAAATCCGCGCCTCCGAAGAAGGACAGGAAGGGATGGCGGCGTTTCTGGAGAAAAGAAAAGCTAAATGGAATTTATAATTTCTAATTTCTAATTTTTAATTTCTAATTACTAATCTCATTATTATGGAAACAACCAGATCATATGACCTTTTGGAGAGAACAGCCGTATTTGGTGAAAATATTATAAGATTCTGTATTTCTCTTCCAAAAACTGTTGTAACAACACCGTTGATTTATCAATTGGTAAAAGCAGGCACAAGTGTCGGTGCAAATTATACCGAAGCAGATAATGCTGAGAGTAAACCGGATTTCAGGCACAAAATATCCATTTGCAGAAAAGAATCGGCAGAGTCCGGATTTTTCCTGAGGATGATCAATGTGGCTGTCCCAGACAAAGAGCATGAATCCTCTGTATTACGGCAGGAAGCAATTGAATTAAACCTGATTTTCAACTCCATTTATCAAAAAACTAAAAACAAATAAAGTTTTTGATAACAACACGCTTTATTCTGCAGTATCAGTTTTCATTTTCTGCTGTTTAAAAATTAGAAATTAAAAATTAGAAATTTCTACCATGAAACTCCTTATAGCCAACCGCGGCGAAATCGCCCTCCGCATCCAGAAAACCGCCCGTCGGATGAGCATTCCGGTGGTAGCTGTGTATTCGCATCACGACAGGGACGCGCAGCATGTGCTGCAGGCCGGTGAGGCTGTTTTGCTTCCGGGAGAAAATCTGTCGGAAACCTATCTGAATATTGGAGCCATCATTGCCGCTGCAAAGAAAACGGGGGCGAACGCCATCCATCCCGGATACGGTTTTCTTTCAGAAAATCCCCTGTTCTCAGAAGCCTGCGAGCGCGAAGGCATCGCCTTTATCGGGCCCTCGGCAGCTTCGGTAAGGGCGATGGGAAATTAGATTGCCGCCCGCGAAGCAGCGGTTAAACTGGGCGTTCCCGTTACCTCAGGAATTACCGGTGAAACGGATTTTTTGCTTGCCAACTACGATAAGGTCGGGTTTCCCCTGCTTATCAAAGCGGC
>JARKOX010000242.1 GCA_029975525.1 Prolixibacteraceae bacterium
GGCCGGTTTCAAAAAGCACGAAGTTAGTCACATCCACCACGTTGTTGATGGGTTCCTGCCCAATCGCCCGGAGCCGGTTTTTCAGCCAATCGGGCGACTCTTTGATTTCGACTCCCGAAATGGTTACGCCGGAATAGCGCGGACAAGCTTCGGGGTTGAGCACCTCCACCGGAATTTCCAGGTTGTGGTTTTCAACGGTAAAACTCTCCACCGACGGTTTGCGGTAAGCCGCCTCGGCGGTAAGCTTCAGGGCCGCAGCCAGGTCGCGGGCCACTCCGATGTGCGACGCACTGTCGATACGGTTGGGGGTAATGTCAATTTCGATCACCCAGTCTGATTGCACCTGAAAATAGTCGCTGGCTTTGGTGCCGGGCACGGTGTTTTCGGGAAGGACCATAATGCCGGAATCATCTTTTCCCACACCGATTTCGACTTCGGAGCAGATCATTCCTTCGGACACTTCGCCGCGTATTTTGGCTTTTTTGATACTGAATTCCTTGTCTCCGTCGTACAACGTTGTTCCGACGGCAGCTACGACCACTTTCTGTCCGGCTGCCACATTGGGGGCGCCACACACAATAGGCAACACCTGTCCGCCGCCAACATCGACTGTGGTTTTGCTCAGGTGATCACTGTTGGGATGTTTCTCGCAGGTCAGTACATGGCCGGTCACCAAACCCTCCAAGCCGCCGCGAATGCTCTCCACCTCCTCCATGCCGCCCACTTCGAGGCCAATACTGGTCAGCAGTTCACACAATTCCGACGGGGTTTTGTCTAAGTCGATATAGTTTTTCAACCAGTTGTACGATAAATTCATGGTCGTAATTTTTCAGGATTATTAAGAACCCGACAAAAGTAAGGAAATTTTCAGTTTCAAGTTTACATTTTCAAAGCAGACCGGGCTCTCATCCCCACAGAAACATCTTTCTGTGAGCGGCAGCTCCTTCTCCTCAACGATCAGCCACTGTTTTGAAATTTCACCTCCGGCTGCACCGAAGTTTTTGTATCTTCACGTCAGGCGCCCTGCAGCAAAGTCACGCGGCGCTGCCAGTATCCGGATAACCTTTGGAGCCGCTGTTTTATGACCGGATTCCATTTTACCGCTCTCTGCAAAACCTCTTGATAAAGAGAAAAATCAGCCTGCCGGACAAATCGCAAAGGGAATAAAAATTTCAGGTTAAAAAACAGAAAAAAAGCCTCCTACAATCGACACCATACCATAAAATGGGTATATTTGTTTAATTTTTTAAAAATCAAATGTGTTATTTTATTTTATTTAAAAAATGGCACTCAGAACTGTATTAGCAGACTCGGACGAGGTAAATAATCAAACCCGCCAGGCCAAACAAAAGCGGAAAATCATCAGAACACTCTCCACCTCCGGGGGTGCCCTGACCATCACGGACCTGCAAAAGCAGGTAAAAATAAGTACCCCCACGATGATCAAGTTGCTCAACGAATTGATTTCTGAGGAGCTGGTGGTGGAAGAGGGGAAAAAAGAGACCGACAGCGGGCGCAAACCGACCATGTACACACTCAACATCGACAAGTTTTATGCGCTGGGGGTGGAGATTCTGCTTAAAAGGATCAGCATCTCTCTGGTCCGGCTGGATCAAAAAGTGGTTTTTGAAAAGCAGTACAAGGATTTCAGACTGGAAGATACCCCGGAGTGCCTCGACATGGTGATGGACCACATCCGGAACGCCTTTGACGAGTGCGGCGTTTCCAAAGAAAATATTCTGGGGATTGGTATCGGATTAACCGGGCGGGTCAACAGCCTGACCGGCGAAACGTTCAACTACCTCACCTTCACCAAAGTCCCGCTTGCCAGGCATCTTTCCAGCGAGTTAGACTTTCCGGTTTACATCGACAACGACACCCACCTGATCGGGTTGGCCGAGCAGGTTTTCGGTCAGACCAAAGAGGCCAACTACGCCCTGATCCTCAATGTGAGCCGGGGGTTGGGAATGGCCATCATCGCCAATAAAAAAATCATCACCGGCGGAATGGGTTTTGCCGGGGAATTTGGCCACATGCAAATGGGTAACTCCGACAAATTGTGCATTTGCGGCAAACGGGGCTGCCTGGGCATGGAAGTTTCGGGCTATGCGCTGGAAGAGAAGTTTAAGGAAGCTGTAGCTCGGGGCGAAACTTCGCTGGTAATGGAAACCTGCAAAGACATCGACGAAATCCGGTACGACGACATTCTGGACTGTGCCGAAAAAGGCGACCAACTGAGTATCTCCCTGCTGCAATCAATGGGCGAAACACTCGGAATGTCGCTGGGAAACATTGTGAACCTGTTTAACCCGGAAATCATCATCATCGGAGGGAAATTTGCCCGCGCCGGTTATGTCTTCAGCGACTCGATCAAAACCGGGATGAACAAAACCACCCTGACTGCCCCACTCCGTTTTCTGAAAATAAAAACTTCGAAACTGGACAAAGACATTGGTTGCCGCAGTGCGGCTACCCTGGTTTTCCGGCAGCTCGACCTGTTGTAGCTCCCCGATAATAATCAGAATACCCTGAAGGAGAGTCTAAAACCTTTCCTCCAGGGTATTTTATAAGGTAAAACTACTGCCCCTGACAGCCGGACTGCCCGGGCGCATTAAAAAACAAAACTTCAGTTTATTCAAAAATTTCCGTTCCGGAATAGTCCCAGTCCAAAACCGTGGCGATCGGCAGCAGCAACTGTCCGGCGATCTTCTTTTGCCCCTGGTAGGATGGGTGCCAGTCTGACCCCAAGTCGCTGCTTTCATTGAGCAAACCATTGGGAAGCCCGACAAAAAAGACATTTGAATCGTTGTACAAAGTCCTGAAGCCGTCCACCATCTCCTTCACATACGAAAAACACGGCTCATGAATCATGGGACCCACCACACAAAACACCGGTATTTCGCCATGTATTTTGCGCACCTGCTGGATCAGCTCCTCGTAACGCCGCTGAAAAACCGCCTTATCGGGATAAGGAAGGGTTGAAAAATCGTTGGTACCCAGGTTTATCACGACGGCCTGTGGTTTCCAGCGCGAATGATCCCAGGCGGGCAGGGTGTCGGTATCGAGCGAACGACCGTAGCGGCCAGGCATGGGTACGATGCGGGTGGAAATCTTCTTTTCGTCGCCGTAGTTCCGAACCACTCCCAACCCGGAATGGGCAATAAAATGGGCTTCGGCATTAAATGCCCGGGCCAGAACCGCGCCGTAAGTTTTCTCATTGTTTTCGGTTTCAGGTTTGAACCGCTCATCCCGGCTGGCACCTTCGGTTCCATATCCACAGGTGATGGAGTTCCCGATAAACTCAATCCGCCGGGCCGGAATTTGTTCGATGGGCAGGATTTCGGCTCCTTTTTCCAGCACAATTCCCCGGAACCAGGCCTGTCCCATATCCCCTTCGGTCCGTTTAACCAGCTTCAGGTGGTGAGGGCCTTTGGTTTTCAGCCGCTCGGTCCACCAGACCGTGTCGCGCGGGGCGTGCAGTACCCCGACCGGTTCTCCGTCGAGATAAAGGTTGAAATAATTTCTCTCGCCTCCCTGAAAATGGATACCGGCCCGACTTCCCGTAAACCGGCACTGGATGGTAAACCCGGGCCAGTCGAACCGGATCTCCTCCGGATTAGCCTGCTCGAACCTGCCGGTGTAATGAAAGGCCGGATTGCCGGCAGCCGCCTTTTTCAAACCAGCCTGCGCAGCAGAGAAACCCGCTGAACACAAGGCACAAAAAACAAGAATTAAAAATTTTTTCATTTGGTTACCCTTCGTTATTACTGATCTGCTTCGATTTTTTGCCCTGAGCGGACAAGAAACGGCTCAAAAGTAGCCATTCGGACTCATTTTGCCATCTGGCTGGTGTCGACAATAAATTTTCCGGTGTGGCTGACCGGGAAATTTGTAAACGGATCGGCCAGGGCATCGAGAATCACAGCCGTCTGGGTGCGGGTAACCGTCCGGTCGGGCAAAAATTGGCCCCACCCGTTGGCTTCCCACTTTTGTTGTGCCAGCTCCTCCAGCGATTTCCGGTCAATTTCAGCCTTTTTTACTGAAGCCATCCGGCAGCCCACCTCAACCGCTTCGGCCACGGTTACCTTTTCGCCTGAAAACGCAAACGAAAGCTGCGGGACCAAGTCTTTCAGTCCTTCGGTTAGTGCCTCCGAAGTCATCACAGAGTCGGGATGGAAGTAGGTAAAATTTTGCCACCCCACATTTTTGCCTTCGCCTTTGATGAGGCCGGTTGCCCCAATCCGCTGAACGGCTTCAAAAAAAGGATCACCGGGCACCACATCAGAATAGGGCATGATGTAAGCGCCACTGTCGAGCAGGCGCTGTTGCACCAGGCGCACCGGCACTTCTCCGGGAGTAACCTTCAGCTCAACGGAGAGGGCGGCCAACGCCCCGGCTGCCTGTCCGAGCAGGATACAAACCGGCTGAAGCCGCGTCGTTCCGTTGACAATATTGGTGACCGAAATCGATTTTTCGGCGACAATCAGATCGCTGACCGCTTGCGGGATGAGCGTTCCCAGCGGCAGTGCATAGGAAGGGACCGGGTAAAAATGAAGGTCGGGAATCGGAGTCTGGTCGTGATAGGCCGCGTGGTGATGATCAACCGGATAGTCGCCCACGGCAATACCGGTTCGGTAAAGGGCATCCTTCTGCGAAAAAGGGCTGGCCAGGTCTTCAATCCCAAATCTGACCACTCCTTTAATTCTTCGCGACTCGCGGTGGTAAGGAATCATCGGAAAGCCATCTTCGGTAGGAAATTCATCCTGCGTAATTCCAAGGTTGGAAAATCCCAGTTCGGTTTGGATATAATAGATAAAACAGCGGGTAAACCACTTGGCCTTTTCAAGCGCCTGAAGACGCTCGGCCGGCGACATTTCAATAATATTCAGGTAGTAATCGTTTCCGTAAATGGGCCAGTTGATCATAAATTTGTTATTGGGCAACCTGCCATACTGCAGCATGTGTCCGCACTCCCACAGGGTACGGGTTATGGTGTCGGGATCACATTTTCCGGCGCAGCTGCAGTAGAAAGGCGTCGGGTCGTAGTTTTCGGGACGGGGGATGGTTTTGTCCACCCCGGGTCCAAAATCTTCGAGCACCACCACATAGGTCAGATCCTGGATGATATCGTTCGCTTTTTCGGGGGCGATCGATTCGCCGGTGTCATAACGCGAATCCATCCCGATGTCGTAAGGAACGCCGGTCATGGCAGCCACGTCGCCCAGTTCAGTGCCGTCAACCACCACTTTCGCCTTGATGGTGAAGGTTTGGTTGTCTGCCTCCACGGTGGCGGTCCAGCCCTGTTTCTCTTTTTTCAGCGCAACCAGACGATGTCCAAATTTCACCTCCAGGTTTGGTTCCTGCCGGGCCATCTGCAGGATGATTCCGGCACCTACCGAAGGTTCGAACAGTACGCTACTCACCCAGCCGGTACGCACCTTGTCGGCCCCTCCGTAATATTCATACAATTTCTGCCGGAACTCTTCCCACAAGCCGGAATAGAGCTTGTAATTTCCGTCGATGGCGCTTACCCCGGCAGAGGTCAACATACCGCCCAGCCAGGGCCCCTCTTCGATGATCAACGTTTTTGCGCCCATCCGGGCCGACTGGATGCCGGCCATCGATCCGCTGGCGCCACCGCCTACCACCAGCACCTCATAGTGCGGAGCCGGCTGGCACGACAGAAACATCCCTCCCAACAATCCAAAAATTAATGCCCAAATAGCTGTACCTTTTATTCTCATCCCCAAAAGTTATTTATTTAAGTTAATTGTCTCCCTGAAAGAGGCGCCAAAACGGTCGGTAACCTCAACGGTAACCTGCGCTGCCCCCGGCGAAGGGAACGCCCGGAACAGGTGATCGCAGGTATCCGCCGAGATCCACTTATGAACCATCTTCGATTTATCTGACAACAGTTGAACGGCAAGCGGATCTTTACCGGAAAATGGCTCCATCTCTCCCCGGTCCACTCCATCTTCGAACCACTTCACCCGCCATGCGGGATCCCAGTTCCAGACATTGGCCGTAACCTGTCTGCGCCCCGTCTCTTCCATATTTTTGAGGGACACCCGCAGCTGATGGCTGACCGGATGTCCGACACTTTTGTAATACCAGCTCAGTTCTGAACCGTTTGCCTCAAATACAGCATATCCGGCCGGAGTGCCATCGGGGCAAACCGAACTTTGCCACCACGAGCCGCTGAGGGCTGCCACATTGTGTTCCATCAGGTTTTCGGCAATAAGATACTTTGCCGCCGTATGGTTATGCCCCGAAATAATATGAACCTTAAATGGCTGCAGGATTTGGTAAAGGGCTGTGTTGTTTACCAGCGAATGGGCAAGCCGGGAGTAGTCAACTGTTTTAAAATTCTCTCCCGGACGGTAGGTCGGAATATGCAGGGCAACCACGACGGTAGTTCCCGGCGCAAGGTGACTCAAATCGCGCGAAAGCCATTCGAGCTGCCGTTCGGGGAGATAGCCGATGTAAAAATATTCGCGTCCCAGGTAAAAAACGTCGTTCAACACCACATAATGAATTTTCCCCCGGTTGAAAGAGTAGTAGTCGGGGCCAAACCATTTCTGAAAAGTGAGCGAAGCCCGATCATTGGAACGTCCGTTGTAGTCGAGGTCGTGGTTGCCGGCCACCCTGAAAACCGGAATCCCCAGCGTGCGCATACTTTCCACATAGCGGGGAAAATTTTCGGGCCGGTCAAAAATGATGTCGCCGCAATCCAGGGCGTGAAACGGCAGGTTGCCGGCTGCCTGCAAATGCTCCCTGATATCGGCGATGGCCGTTTCCAGGAGAGGAAACTCCTCTTCGCGCAGGAGCTGAACATCGGCCAGCGCCAGAAAGGCGTGACGGGTATCGTCGCCGGTTTTTTCCAGCAGGAAATCTCGCCGGTCCTTTTTTCCCTCAGTTCCCAGCGGATAAAAAAACTGCACAACGCCGGCGGTAACCGGCGGCTGATAGCCGGCCGGGGCAGAGAGGTAAACAAACTGCGCCCCTTCGGAACAGGCCAACTGGTACCATCCTTTGGCGTCGGTTACGGTGGTGTGAACCCCATCGGTAACCACAACTCCCTGCAGGCCGGCGCCACCCCCCCGGACATATCCCTCAGCAATCCGGCTTCCCGGTCCGGAGCGATGGGCAACGGCTAACAGCGATAATCCCAGCAGGATCAGTGTTACCAAACTGTTGTATAGAATTTTTTTCATGCCATGAACGACGTTAAACCATTCCGGAAGCGCGAAAGACTCACCAGCCGGCGGGGTCACCGTCTCCCGGACAGGTTAAAAAATTACTGCTGTTTTATTTTTTCAAGGGTTTGCCAGCACTGGTAAAGGCCGCGCGGAACATGGAAACACCCTTTCCACTTGCCTCCTTTCAGATTGAGCAGCACCTCGCCCTGCCGGTTCAGGTAACCAAACCATTCGGGGAACTCTTCGTCGCGGAAGTGCGACCAGGTGTAATCATGGACCTTCTCAAACCAGCGGAGACATTCTTCCGACCCGGTCAGGTGGTATCCTTTCAGCAGGGTGATGAGCGTTTCAACATGCACCCACCACAACTTCTGATCCCACTCCAGCTGCTGCGGCGGGTAACCTTTCACATCCATAAAATAGAAGATTCCCCCATACTGCTCGTCCCATCCGTATTTCAGCGTTGCCAGTGCAATCTCCACTGCTTTTTCGATAATATCAGGCCGGTTGAGGCGGACGCCCAGGTCCATGATAAACCACATCGCCTCGATGGCATGGCCGGGGTTGAGAAGGCGTCCGTCAAACGAATCGGAAAAAGAGCCGTCGGCATGCACATTCTCCACGATCAGGCCGTATTCGGGGCGGTAAAAAACCTCCAACACTTCGTAGATCACATTTTCAGCGGTTTCGGTAACCATTCCGTCGCCGATGATATGCTCGACCTCCAGCGCGAGGTTGCACAAAATCATGGGCAGCGCAAAACTCTTCAGGCTGCGGGCGCCGGGGACTGCTTTGTTGTAAATTCCCTTCGGATTGTGCTGTTTCTGCAGGATCCGTTCAAACGTACCGGCAGCAATCCGGGCATACTCCTCATTTCCGGCGGCCAGGCTCAACTGCCCGAAGGCCATTGCGGCAAAGGTGTAAGAAAAAATGTTGTAGGGCTGCACCAGGGGTTTTCCCTCGCGGGTTAAACTGAAGTACCAGTTCAACTGTCCGTCATGTCCGTATTTTTTCAGGAATTCGCCGCCGCGCACGGCACAGTCGAGCCACTCGGGGCGTTTTTCCACTTTGTTGTACAACATGGAAAAGAGCCACACCTGCCGCGCCTGCAGCCAGATAAACTTATCGGTATCGAAAACTTTTCCCTCCCGGTCGAGGCAGGTAAAGTAGCCGCCAAATTCTTTGTCTGGCGAATGGGTAAGCCAAAAAGGGACCACCCGCTCAAGCAGTTCCTCTTTATATTGTGATGCCAGCCTGATAAAGTCCATTGTTTTTAACTTTTTGATCCTGTAAATATTCCATATAACGGTTATACAAATGGCCCGCCTGCAGGTAGGCCGACTGCGGACTCATAAAGTGAGAAAACTCGAAGGTGATGGCATTTTCGATGCCGGCCCGTTCGGCCATCTGCAACTTCAGCCACAGTTTTTCCCATTTGATGGGAAGAAATTTGATGGGCATGTCACGGTCGAAAGTTTCGGAGTTGGTCCAGCATTCCAGCCCAAATTTGTCGGCCATCGACTTGTTGATCTTCAAAAAGTCGGTCAGCTCATCATATCCCACGTGTCCATCCTGAAAGGCGACAATGTCAACGGCTTTGCTGATCCCCTCAAAAATTTCGCTCCAGTCCTCTTCGTGCTGTTTGAGCGAGACGCCGTTTTGCCGGGCGGTGGAAGCATCGTACTGGCTGATATTTTTAACGCCGTCGATGTAGGGAGAAATCAGGGTGGGTAATCCGCCCGACACCTCTTTACAGTGGCGCCCCAGTCCGGCATACAGGTCGATGATCTGTCCGGTTTTGCGGCTGCACTCCTGCGAAAGGTACCAGCCTTTAAAGGCCGGCAGGTGGCCGTAGGTCGCCCATACTTCGTCGATCAGGCGTTTGTTGAGCTCCACCTCTTCCCGGTATTTCCCGGCAACCCAGTATTTCCCCGAATCGTAGAGGCCAAAATAGAAGGCCATCCCATGTTTTTCACTTAACTCCAGGAACATCTGCACCAGGTCGACCGGCGGCGTGTAGGCCTGTTCGGCCTGGGTCAGAACTTTTGACGGAAAAGTTTGCCACTTTTTATAGCCCGACCGGATCAAAATAACCGTATCGATCCCGGCCTGTTTCATCCACCAAAAATCCTTGTCCCACTCTGCACGTCCCCAGTTTTGGTGCGGGATGTCATGGCTGATTTCATCCAAAAAGGTTCCTTTGATTTTCATATCGTATTTTTTTTCTTCCAAACTTGTTTTGCTTTCCAGTATAGCTACAGCTCTTTTTGTTACCCACCTCCGACAGCTGGTATTTCCGCCGGGCAGGTTCTCTGTTTTCAATTTTATATTTTCCCTACTGCTGCGTCCCGTTTCCGTGAACGATGTAAGACTCCTTCTGATCGATCTTTTTCAGATTGTCGTACCAGGTAAACTTCAGGATAAGGGTACAAACGGCAAAGACCGAAAGGGTGATCAGCAGCGAGGTGTTTTCCCGGATAATAAAGAAGATGGGCGCCACAATCAGGCACATTTGCCAGACAATTCCGACGACCACATTAAAAGCGTCGCGGGCAAGGTCCTTGTTCCCTTCAAAAGAGGGATCGAGGGCGACCACCTTGTTGTGAATGGGTTTCCAGAACCCCCATGGGCGGACATTCTTATAAAACTTCATCAAAACGGCCTCATCGTCGGGAGGAGTGAGCAGACTTCCCAGGATACATCCGGCAAAGGAGACGGCCAGGATAACCGGGAAGAAGTAGATATCCACCACACTGCCAAAGAAAAGCAGCTTGGAGGTAGAAGCTATCAGTCCCGACAGCATGCCCCAGAAATATCCATTTCCGTTAAAACGCCACCAAATCCACTTGAGCACATTGGCCGCCGCATAACCGCCATACAACGAAGAGGTAAGCCACAACGTCAGGGTATTGAGCGATCCGGCGACAAAACCGAAGGAGATGCCGATCACCACCAGCGAAACCGATGCGATGTAGCTCATCCGGACATACTCTTTGGGAGTACCATTCGGTTTGATATATTTTTTGTAAAGGTCGTTGACAATGTAAGCGGGCGCTGAATTGACAAAAGCGGCAAAAGTTCCCATAAAAGCGGCCAGCAGTCCGGCCAGCAGCAGCCCTTTCAGGCCGATGGGCAAAAAGGTGCTGATTGCCATGGGCAGCACCACCTCAAAATCGACGGCATCGCCCATGCCGGCCAGGGCCGGTTGCAGGTAGACCAGCGAAAGGACAGCCAGCCCGGCCACCATCAAATAACGGGGGGTAAAGAGCACCAGCATGGTAAAGCCGCTCATTTTGGCAGCATCCGACGGGCAGCGGGTGGAAAGGATCCGCTGCATATCGTAACTGGGAACCGGGCCTGCCAGGCTGGAAAAAATTCCTTTAAAAATCATCATCATTACCAGGGCGCCAAACAGTCCGTAGCCGTCGCTGGCAATTTTATCGTTGACGGCCGGAAAAATATTCGACCAGTCGAGGTCGAGCTTCCAGCCAAAGAAGAGGTTTTTCCAGCCTTCGGGAACCGCGTTGGCAATCTGCTCGCCGGTTACACTGGTGTAAGCGATGTACCCGATCACCACGCAGGAGGTGGTCATGATCAGAAACTGAAAAACATCGGCTGCCACCACGCTGAACATCCCCCCTTTCAGGGTGTAAAGGGTCGTTATAAAGATGATAATCAACGCATAGCTTTGTGCTGAAGTCAGGGCAACCACGCCAGCCTGCAGGGAGAGATCCCACGGCAGGATACTGGTGGCAAACTTCCCGATTCCTTCAAAGAAGTAAGCCATAAACCCGATGGTGCTGATGATGGCAAAAACAATCACCACGATATGCGACATTTTACCGCCCCGTCCGCTGAAACGGGTCAGGATCCATTCGGCGCCGGTCATCACATTCGACCGCCGCATCCAGACCGCCAGGAACACCATCACAAACACCTGGTTCCAAACCGGCCACAACCAGGGGATCCAGGCGCTCTTCAGCCCGTAAACAAAGAGAATGGAAACAGTCCACATGGTGCCGGCAATATCGAACATGCCGGAAGCATTGGACAATCCCAGAAAATACCATTTAATGGAGTTTCCTCCCAAAAAATAGGCTTCGATGTTTTTGGAAGCCCTTTTCGACAACCAAAAACCGATTAGAATAGTTAATGACAGATAGGCTAAAACTATCACGCCGTCGATCCACGATATATTCATCTCCACAATTCTTTTCTTATTTTTTCCTGAAGCATACCGGTAAAAAATGCGCTGTCAGCTTTCACCTATACCTTTTCACCCCATTTTATAATTCGATGTCAATACTTTTAACAAAGGCCGGCGCCAGTAAGGAAACTCCCGCACGGTTTGCCTTCACGCTGCCAAACTGCTGTTCCCAAAAAACCTCCTTCGAAAAACAGAAGGATATTCTCGGCGGGAGCTTCTGTTGTGACCGACCTCAACAGCGGCCAGTTACCTGGTATTTTCCTGACCTTCCCGGATACCGGCGGCCAGTGCATCCCACCAGTTTTTCTGGATAATGTGCACAATGTCGAAGATCCCCAATCCGTCGGAAGAGCGCATCGCCATAGCTACGGCCCGCTGAAACTGCTCTTTGTTGTCGCGGTACTGGTCCACATAAATAGTTCCCGACACCGGCACGGCTCCCATGGTCACTTTTTTGGCCAGCTGGGCGCACCCTTCCACCGAATACCAGTATTCGCGCCCTTTGCCCATTGCCGCTTCGCCACGGGTTTTCATTGCCTCTTCGTTCATCTTCTCCACTTCGCTGATGGTTACTTCGTAGAAATAGAGCCCCGACAGGTAAACATCCAGCAGCTCGGCATAACCCGAATTTTTGTATTCCGGAGTTGCCCAGTCGTATTCAAGGGAAGGATCGTAGTTTTTGCTGCCCCAGTTAACGCCCAGTTCGTAGTAAACCGGGTACCAGCCGCCGGTGTAGTCGCCAAACAAAATGGCCGGATTGACCTCTTTCACCGCCGTGCGGGCTTTGGCAAAGAAATCGTGGATCACCATGGCGCGCCACTCTACCCATTTGTTGAAGAGCTGGCCGCGTCTCCAGACATCTTTGCCCGCTTCGTCCTTTTCCCAGTAGATGATGTCGGTAGGGAAATTTTCGACTTTCAAGCCGGCGTATGTTTCAAACATCTGGCGGGAAGCTTCGCTGAAGTCGGAGGTAATCCCGTCGAAGCGGGCCCGGTCGAGGATCACCCCGTCAAGTCCGGGATATTTTCCGACCACCTCCTTCAGAATACTGATCTGGTACTCCTGCACTTCGGGAAGGGCCGGGTTGAGCATGCCGTTGTAGTTCCACTTCATTTCTGAAATTGGCATGATCCGGTCGATCCAGTAACATTGCGACTGCCAGGCGGCATGTTCGCCAAATATCACCCCGCGGTTGTGAAAATTGTGCCCGCCGGCAAAAATATTGAGAGAGGCATGCACCCGCAGATCCCGTTTTTTACACTCTCCGATAAAAATCCCGATCATGTCGTAATCCCTTTCACGGGTTACGCCTTTCCATTCGCCCATATAGGGAGCAATTTTGCTGTCGTATAAAACTTCGCCCATGATGGACTTCACGTCGATCACCACATCGGTAAAGCCAATTTCACGGACTTTGTCGAGGTAAAACGCAATGGAGTCGGGGTAACTCAACCGCTCATAGTTGGCTTCGCAGTCGAACCACATGTAAAGCGGTTTCCCGGCTGGTTTCTTTTCCGTTTGCACACAACTTCCAAAGATCAGCAACATCCCGAGGAGAGAGATAAATAACTTCTTCATTCTATTTTTTTCTGATGTATGGTTTAAATTTACTGATTAGGGAAAGGCATCGGCCCTTCCGGCGTTTATTTTGGGCTGCGGTTCTCCGGGAAATGACCGTTGCCAGCGCGTTAACAGCGCAGTGCACCGGTTTCCGGAGCCTTTCAGCCTGCTGGGGTCCCTTACTTCAACGCGGCACCGCGGCTGATTCCGGCCTTGGCTGCATCCCAGCAATTGTACAACTCCAGGTAAATGACATCGAAGATCATCACACCGTTTGATTTTTTGAAGCACATTTCGATGGCTTTTTCCAGCTGGCTGCTATCCATACCCTGGCTTTTCACATAATCGTTCAGATAGAGTCCGGCGTACACTTTGGTATCCCCGCGGGTGACAGCGGCAGCAGCTTCGGCCATGGCTTCCACGCTCCATCCGGCGCTCTCCTGCTTGGTAACGGCATAAGCGTAGTTACCGGTCATCAGCAGGTCGAGCAGTTGGGCGTAGCCATATTTATGGTAGCTCATGGTTGCCCAGCTCCGGTATTCGGGGTTGTCATACGGACTGTAACGATTGCTGGCCCAGTTTACCCCCACGTCGTAGTACGAGCTGTACCACGCGCCCACATAAGCTGAAAATTCCATATTAGGAGCGATCGTTTTCACTTTTTCGCGGGCCGTTTTGATGAAATCAAAGATGACCGAGCAGCGCCATTCGTTCCACTGGGCAAAATAGGTCCCGTTTTTCCGGATGTAGTTGCCATTTTCGTAAACCCATTCAAAAATATCCTGCGGATACCTGACCAGGGTTTTCCCGATATGTTTCTGGAACAGCTCTCTGGATTCAGTGCTAAAATCGCCTTTAAAGCCACCGTCCCAGCGGCAACGGTCGAGGGTGATGCCATCCAGCCCGGGATATTTGGTGATCACTTCTTCGATGATGGAAAGCTGGTAATCACGGACATCCTTGCGGGAGACATTCAGCATCACCTCGCCCTGATCGGCGGTTTCGATCGAATTCTGCAACGATCCGTCTTTGTTATAGGTGATGGAAGCCCACTCTTTTTTGGCCGGATCGGTATAAACCGGTCCTCTTCTTGCCGATTTGCTGCCGCCCGAAAACATATTCAGGGCTGCAAAAACCTTAATATTATTTTTCCGTGCCTCATCGATAAAAATCCGCAGGTAGTCGTAATCCCGGGTCCGGGTTACTCCCTTCCAGTTCAGATTCATCGGGGCGATCTTACTGTCATACAAAACTTCGCCCATCGGCTCCTTCACATCCACCACCAGGTGGGTAACTCCAATCTCTTTGGCTTTGGTCACGTAGTTTGCAATTCCCTGGGCGGTGGAAAGATTGACATAATTGGCGCTGGCATCCACCCACAGGAAAACCCGGTATTTTTCAGCCGGATCGTCCGGTTTGTCGGGTTTGTCGGGAGTGACCGCCTCCTCTTCTCCCGAGCAGGAGAGCAGGAGGGTTAGCAGCAAAAAGAAGAGATATTTTCCGGCTTTCATCGATTTATTATTTAAAGAAACAAATTTCCTGATTGGGCAGGAAGTACCGCAACCTTTACCGGCTTAACTGCCGGCGGGGTTGCGATACTTTTTTACTGCCCGGAATTTCAGTTAAAACAAATTATCTACATCTACACAATCAAACTCATATGCAGAAATTCCTCCATTGGTAACCAGGGTGTAGAGCACCATTTTGTAGCCATCCTCCGAAACACGCAGGATGATGTCGCCGGTGCTATTTCCGTTATTGGAAGCACCGATAACCGGCGTGGCAAACACACGGAAATTACCGTAGTTGGCATCGCTTGCCGGAGTGGACAGGCTTGCCGGAGCGGTTACATCATACAGGTATCCTTTCCCTGACCAGCTGTAGATCACATCGACTGCTGCCAGGTATTTGGCTCCGTTGAACTCAACATGGTCAATACTTTGGTTCACCACATAACCAGCGCCAGCCAGGTCGAAGGTGGCAATCGGCTCACCGGTTTTGACATTGGCATAGGCAAGGTCGCCCGGGTAACCCGACACAAAGAGGTTGTCGTTTACGGTTGGTCCTTCGGCGATCACATCACCCAGGTAGTTCCAGGTTTTCCCTTTGTAAGTCAGGATTTCGGGGGTCTGCGATACCAGAACGCCGCCTTTGACTTCCCACCGGAGTATTTTTCCGGAGAAGGTAGCCGTGGCAAATACCACTGCGTCGCCGTTCAGGTCGCCCTTGATCGACAATTTCCGTCCAACTTGTCCGCCGGTGTTGTTCGTCCATTTTACGAACGGGGTGGGTGCACTGTTAAGGGCATCCTTATTCCAGCGGTAGATCACGAAATCGGCGCCAGCCAGCGACAGGTTACACGACAGCAGGTTACCTTCCTGGTCATTGGCCAGGTTGAAGTTCTGGAAAGCGTAGGTGGCCAGGTCGCCGCGCGGGATGGATCCCACATACTGGCCGCTGAAGCGGTCGTAATAGCGCATATCGACGTTACGGGTATTCAGGATCAGATAGTTCCCCGAAGTGGCGATGGCCGTTTCCATGTGCTCCGTAAAGTTGAGGTCACCACCCGATTTTTGCCACAGCAGACGGGCGCTTCCTTTTCTGATCCCGTGAGAGACCTTGTTGGGCGTGATGGTTTTGACGGTATATTGCACCTGGGTGCCGTCATGGGCGGTAACGGTGTACACCACCGGCTCGTTGAAGTTTTGCGGAACCGACGGGTCGGGCGAAATGGTGGCATGCGGACTTACTTTAATAACCGGCGTCAGATCCGACAAGTCCATGCCGCCGCTGACCAATCCGATCAGTTTTTGCGACTCGATGATAAAACCACCCATTTGGGCTTCCGGAAGAGAGAACTCCAGGATTTGGGCTTTCGAACTTTTGCGGATATCGCTGACAATCCGGTGTTTGGTCACCTTGCCGTTGGCAGCGGTGATGGTAATCTCAACCGGCTGGGTGAGGTCGTGTACCGCCAATCCCGGCGTAACGATGACATTATTGGGCAGATTGGCGGTCAACCGCATTTGGGTAATGTCAATCTCGTTCGAACTTTCTTCGGGATAATAGTAGGGAAATACAATTTTGATCTCTTCGCCGAAAGGAGCCGTTCCTTCGGAATAGAACCCTCCGGTGCCATCCAGAAAGGTAGCCGTGATGAGCTGCGCGCCATCGTCGGTATAACTTCCGGAGAAATCTTCCGGAACTTCGCAGGCAGTGAAGAATGCCATTGAAGCGATCAGTAATATGGAGAGTATTTTTTTCATAATACGATAGTTTTTGATTTAAACGATTACCACGGAGTTATTTGAGTCAAGGCGGTGTTGTTGGCAATTTCGGCTGAAGGGATCGGGAAATTGTAAAGCCTTTCCAGGAATAACCGGTCGCGGCCATCCACATCGATCACCTGGTAGAGGAAAGTTCCGTCGCTCTGTTTGGTGACCTTCATTCCGGTCGACCTGATTTTATTCAGCTCGGTGTGCGCCAGTTTCCAGCGCCGCAAATCCCAGTAACGATGACCTTCGAGGGCCAGTTCGATCTTTCTTTCCTTGCGGATTTTTCTGAAGAGGGATTCGCCGCTCAGGTTGGTGTAAGGTAACCCGACCCGCTGGCGGATTTCACGGATGGCATCGTTGGCTTCCGACTCTTTACCGCCCATCATGTAACAGGCTTCGGCATAGTTGAGCAGCACTTCGGCATAACGGATTTCGACAACCGACTGTTCACTCCGGTTGAGCGCCAGTTCGGTGTTGCTTTCATCGAGCCCCTTGCGGATAAAATATCCGGTTGTGGTTTTCCCGCTGGGATAGGCTTCGTAGCCGTAATCGAAATATCCGTCGCGTCCGCCGGCAAAAGGTTCAATTTTGCGACCTTTCCAGGTAGCCTGGTTGTAAAGTACAGTTGCGTGGAAACGGGGTTCGAGCTGGGCGTAGGGCGGGGTCTGTGTCGTAGGCCCGTTGTGCCAGGGTGTCCAGTCGACCACTTCGCCGGTAGCGGTTTCATACTCTTCCACCAGGTTTTGGGTGGGAGTAGCTTTGGCTCCGTAGCCCGGATTGTCGCCACCGGGTGCCAGATCGTAATCCCAGTTGTGAACCAGGTCGGGACGCTGGTAGTAAAATTCGAGGATCGACTCCTTGTTTCCCTCCGAGCGCGATTTGAAAGCGCCGGCATAGGTAGCCGCCAGGGCATATTGTCCCTGTTTGGCCATGTTGATCACGGCGCCGGCAGCGCTGGCAGCTTTGTCCCACCGTTTGGCATAGAGCATCACCCGCGATTTCATCGCCAGGGCAGCACCTTTGGTGATACGGCCTTCGTCAGCGGCAGGCCAGCTTTCCGGAAGATTTTCGATGGCAAAATCGAGATCTTTTTCGATAAAATCCCAGCACTCAGCCTCGGTCGACCGGGGATTGGCCGGATTGGTGGTGGTTTTGTCGAGCAACACCACGCTGCCGTGCCGGAGGGTGAGCAGGTGATAAAGATAGGCTCTTACAAAGCGGGCCTGCGCCTGCAGCTGAGCCGTAGTTGTGGCATCGAATGAGCCGTATTGTTCGAGTCCTTCGAGGAACTCGTTGATGCGCCGGATCTTGTTATAGGCATCGGCCCAAATTCCCAGCGAATTCTGGTCGGGAGTAATTTTGGTCGGTTCGTAGGCAATAATATTGGGGTTCCCTTCGCCCGGGGCGTTGGAACCATATTTCACCTGGTCGGTTAACCCGTCGGTCATTCTTCCTTCGAAAACCAACACACCGTTTGAACCATATTCCCGCAGGTTTTTATAGAAGCTGTTCAGGTAGAGCTTGGTATTTTCCAGGCTTTTCCAGGCAATCATTTCCGAATAACGGTCGTGTGGCTCCGGGTCCAGGTAGTTGTCGCAGGAGCTGAGTCCCAGGAAAGCCAATAGCAGTGCCGAGATAAATATTCTGTTCGTTTTCATGATTCTCAAATTTTACAGGGTTAAATTCAGACCAAATGTAAAAGTCTTCTGCTGAGGATAATATCCGTTGTTTACATCCGGCGCTTCGGGGTCGAGATACTTAAACTGGCTCATGGTAAACAGGTTGGTGCCTCCCACATACAATCTCAAAGCATCAACGCCGACGCGCTGCAGAAGCGACTGCGGCAGGGTGTATCCCAGCTGGATATTTTTCAGCCTGACATAGGAAGCATCCACGATCCAGAAGGTGCTGCTCCAGTTGTTGTTGGGCCTGGAAACCGTGCTGAGCCTGGGATAGCGGGCATCCAGGTTATCCGGGGTCCAGCTGCCATCGATCAGGTAAACCGGTGAGTTGCCGCCGCTGTAGAATGAGCGGGTAAATTCGGTATTGTCATATCCCACGCCATCGTACCATCCCATCAGGGCCAGGTCGGCAATGGCAGCCCCCTGCACCAGCGCCGAGAAGTCGAAGTTTTTCCAGCTGGCATTCAGGTTAAGCCCAAACATCAGCTCGGGGATATTGCTTTTTCCGATCCACGTGCGGTCCTGGTCGTAATTGATTTTTCCGTCGCCGTTGAGGTCTTGGTAGCGGATGTCACCAGCTTTGGCATTGGCCGCTACCGTGGGATAAAACCGGGCATCCTCGTCAGTCTGGAAAAGTCCCAGGGCAACCAGTCCGTGTTTTTCGCCGATCCGCCGGCCGGTTTGTTTCAGATAATCCGGAATATTGGGACTTTCGTCGATTTTCAAAATCCGGTTGCGCGACCAGTTTACATTCAGTTTGGCATCGTATTTAAACTCGTTGATAGTTTTACGATGGCTCAGCGACAGGTCGAACCCGCGGTTGTCCACTTTACCCGAGTTTACCACACCGGGGAAATTGCCCCCCATCGAAGGCGGATACAATCCGCTGACCGGACGCAGGATATCTTTGGTTTTGGCATAGAACCAGTCAAATTCGATTCCCAGCAAACCATTCCACCATTGCGATTCAAACCCGATGTCGTAGGTAGTAGTGGTTTCCCAGGTGATATCGCGGTTGGGCACAGCGCCGGTGTAGATGCTGTTCATCAGTTTGTCGCCCAGCACAACGGCATTGGGAGCAATACTCATGGTACTCAGGTACATGTATTCGCTGATCTGGTCATTTCCCAGCATCCCGGCTGATCCGCGCAGTTTCAGGTGGGTAATCGCCGGAACGGCATTTTTGAAGAAATCTTCGCTGGACATCACCCAGCCCACCGATGCTGCCGGGAAGAAGCCCCAGCGGCTATCTTTGTGGAACATGTAAGAACCGTCGTATCTCGAAGCCAGCTCAACCAGGTATTTCCGGGCATAGGCATAGTTAAAACGCGATACAAAACCGGCACGTGGTCTTTCGTAACTGCTGCCCGTTACCGATTTGGCATCGGGGATCTCTTTTCCGAAGTTCAATTCGGGGAGTTCCAAAAAGTCGAAATCCCTTTTGGTGGCGTTAAAACCGTTGCCCACCCGCGAGGATTGTTCGTAAAGAACCAGCAGGTTAATATCGTGAAGGTCATTGAACATGCGGGCATAGTTGACGCTGGGTTGCAGGGTCATCCGGCTGGCCTGTGCAAATCCTTCGGAAAGGGTAGCTTTTCCGCTGGTAGAGTTGGGCGCCCACTGTTCCTGGTAGTTCATGGTCGACAAGTTGAAAACCTGCAGTTTATACGGTGTATTGAACACTTTGGCATACGTATAATCACGGTCATAGCTTCCCATCATCTTCAGGGTCAACCCTTTTACGAAGGGGACTTCGTACTGGAGATTCAGGTTACTCTGGAAGACAGACATTTCGCTGTTGTTAAATCCGGAAAGGTCGCGGGCGGCAGCCGGGTTTACCACGCTGGCAGCCGTGCGGGTAGCGGTAATTTTTCCTTCCGGGGTGTACATCGGCAGATAGGGATGTGAACGGATGGCCTGCTGAACCAGGTTGTTCCAGTCGTTTTTTCCCACGCCGTAGTAGGGACGGTTACGCTCTTCGAGACGGGCGGCAAGGTCAAAAGAGATCTTCAAATGATCGGTGACCTGGGCGTCGACGTTGGAGCGAAGGTTGTACCGTTTGAAGTTGAACCCTTTGATGCTCCCCTCCTGGTCGTAATACCCTGCCGTGACGAAGTAGCTGATTTTTTCGGATCCGCCCCGCACTGAAATATTATGGTGCTGGGTGGGCGAATTGTTGTCGAACAGCTGGTCAACCCAGTTGGTGTTTCCGAAGATTCCGTCGGGGTCGCCATTTTTAATTTTTTCAATTTCTGCCTCCGAAAAAACGATGGGCAAACCATCCAGTTCGCGGGCTTTGTTGTAAGCAGTGGCATACTGGACTCCATCCATAAATTTCGGAAAACGGGTGTTTTGTGATAAAGAGAAGGAGCTGCTGTAGGTAACTTTGGCTTTCTCTTTCACCCCACGTTTGGTGGTTACCAGGATTACCCCGTTGGCACCTTGTACCCCGTACACCGCGGCTGCCGAAGCATCCTTCAGCACGGTAACACTTTCAATTTCATTCGGATCCAGGTTGTTGAACGAACGCTGCACCCCGTCGACAATAATTACCGGAGAGCTGTTGCCCGTTGTATTGCGTCCCCTGATGAGCAGGGTGGCATCGTCGGCACCGGGTGCTCCCGAACTCTGGTAGGAAACCAGCCCCGGAAGGCGGCCCCCCAACACCGTCGACATGTTGGCTACGGTCACTTTTTCAATTTCGCGGCTGGAGACGCTGGAGATAGATCCGGTGATACTGACCCTTTTCTGGGTACCGTATCCCACAACCACCACCTCGTCCAGTTCAGCCAAATCTTCCTGCAAAGAGACGTTGATCACCGAACGGTTCTTAACGGGCACTTCCTCTTCCTTAAATCCGATATAGGAGAATTTAAGCGTTGCCTCGCCATTTTTTACGTCGATGCTGTAGTTACCGTCAAAATCGGTAATGATCCCATTCAACGTTCCTTTCTCAACAATATTAACTCCAACAAGTGGTTCTCCTTTGACACTGACCACTCTTCCCGTTACCTTTTGCTGTGCGAGTGCGCCTCCCACACCAATCAGTAAAAAGAACAACCAGAAACTGGAAAACAAATACAGCTTTTTCATAATTTGAATTTTAAGGTTGCATTACTTTGTGAACTTTCATTTTATCATAACATTAACAGTTCTCTTCACAGGCTCCCCGATAAAAGGCAGGGAGATATTGGATTTCAAAAAAACGACAAGCAGGCCCAACACCCTTGCGAATCGCTGAAAATCAGTACACGATCATCCGCTCGACATAGAGTTTGTGCCCTGCCGACAAGGGATTTTTTTCATCAGAGACCACCAGCCGGAGGGTGTGTTTACCTGACGGCAAATTCATTTTGTGGAAAATATAGGCGCGGTTCACGTCATACTTCCCGGCTTCTTCGCGATAGTAGTTGTCAATCTCTTTCATAAACTCCCCGTCGATGTACACCTTTGCTTTTCCGCAGTCCACATTCCAGCTTCCCAGCAAAGCCACGCCCGATCCTTCGAAGTCGATTTCGAGGGTTGCGCCGGGGCCGTTTGCCACTTTATAAGGATCGTTATCGCCATCGGAATAGGTAAAATCGGACCAGTTTTCATCAAAACGCCACTTGTCGGCATTCAGTACCTGCACGTAATATTTCATCCGCAGGTTCATTGAATGCTGCGGCGTAGCCGGTGCCACAGGCTGCTGGTTCCGGATAATAAACTCAGTATCGGTAACCTTCCCGCCATTGGCCAGTACATTCTGTTCAACAAAGGCCATCGACTGGTCAACGGCTTTGTTGAAGGAGTAATGGGTAAACAGGAACTCCTTGTCGGCCATGGCCGGGATGGCAGATTTAAACTGCTCCGGGATTCCTTCGTATCCGTAAATGATTCCCAGCACGGCTGCAGCGTTGGCTGCATTGCAGTCGGTATCCTGTCCGCACCGTACGGCGATTTCCATGGTTTTTTCAAAATCACCTTTCCCGAAAAGCAAACCGATTGCAATGTAGGCGCCGTTAATTTTGGCATCGATGTTAAACTGGTGGAAAGGGGTACAATTGTTATACTGTCCCCATTTTTCCTGAACCCGTTGCCAGGCCCGACGCCAGTTGTCGGCATCCTGACGGTAGGCGCCCAGCACATCCCGGATGCACATGGCATAGGTACTTTGCGCCGGAATGGCTTTCAGTGCCTCTTCCACCACATACACAACATCGTTGCTGGTAAAAGCCAGGGTGTGCATAGCCGCTACAAACATACCGCCATAAAGTCCGTCGCCCCAGGCCATCAGTGAACCTACTTTTTGGCACAAAGCGTTGGAGGATTGCGGCATGGCGGGATTTACAAAACCGATAAAATCAGCTTCAATCTGAAAGTCGATATCTTCACAATGAATATTATTTTCCGGAGTTGCCAGTTCGGCAACCGGGATCGCGTCGAAATAATTTTTACGGCACTGGAGGTTGGCATGACACAACGGGAACCGGGCATCGGCAAAATTTCTGGCCAGAGAATCGGCCGCCACATCCAGCCCATATTGCTCAAACGTCATCATAAAATTGAGCTGCCCGTAAATATCATCCTGATGTAGGGCGCCTTCCACCATTTCCGGCTTCCAGTGGATCGAATCCTCATAGGTTTTGCCTACTGCTTTGAACTCCATCACCGCCCCATACTGTACCCCTATCATCTTTCCGGCCCAGCCACCTTTAACTTTGTCCACCATCACGGCTTTCGGAATTTTTTGATAAGAGCCGGTTTGACAGGCGGAAAAGAGGATTAAAAGAGTGATAAAAAATAAATGTGATATTTTAAACATGATAAAAAGTTTATATATTATTTCGACCTTCTCTCTACTCAAACATTCTCCTGCAGAAATACCAACAGGAGAGATGGCAGCCGACCAGTGAAAATGAACAAATCTGCAATTCCGGAATTCTCTATTTAAATTTTTTTATTAATACAAATATTTTACCCGGAGCCATCTAAAAAAATCGACAAAAAACATCACCGGAAAGAACAAAAAAACAGCAAAACCAAATCAAAAAACTATAAACATTGAAATAACGACCATTAGTTTTTCTTTATTTTCTTCCTGACAAAACTATTTTTAAAAATTTTTAAAAACAATAGTTGGCGTTACTTTTTTTAAAAAAAATTTAACATTGCCCCAAAAGCAGCAAACCCCCGCCTGTCGCGAGATTTCACATACCATGGTTTATACCGGGCTATAAAACCAACCTTTTTTTAGGAAAGATCATCAAAAGGAGGAGATTGGCAGTTGTAAAAAAGTGCCGAACTGCCCCACAGGTTTTCGTTTTAAAACCCGACCCGGCAGAAGAACGACAACATCTGGTCTCTGCTCCAAAAAAACGTCATCCGGACAGAATGTTATCCTGCAGCATTGCTGTTATTCAACAGCGTCAGCAATACCTCCCGTTTCCATGAATATTTCAAAATAGTTCTATTTTTGTGCTGATTCTGCGGCCGTTTTTGAAAAGCGTAAGCCGAAAGGACACGAATTGCAGGGAGATTTTTTTTCAGAGGGCCGACAAAGTTCAACCAAGAAAATTTACATCTGATCGTCAAAACTATACAGCGTATGAAAAACATTCTTTTACTGACCATTGTGACAGGTCTGTTAACGGCAGCCTGTCAATCCAAAAAGGAGACATCGACCAACATGACCAACCCGTTCTTTACCGAGTATGCAACCCCTTTCCAGGTTCCGCCGTTTGACCAGATTAAACTGGAGCACTACCTGCCTGCCATCGATTCGGGGATTGCCCAGCAAGAAGCCGAAATTAAGGCAATTGTAGAAAATCCGCAGGAACCTGATTTTGCCAACACCATTCTGGCCTATGACCAGTCGGGCGAGTTGCTCAGCAAAGTAACCAGCGTATTTTTTCCGCTGAGTTCAGCTGTCACCAACGACGACATGCAGGCCCTGGCCCGCGAAATCTCTCCGCGCCTGACCAAACACCGCGACAATATTTCGCTGAACCCTGCCCTGTTTGCCCGGGTAAAAGCGGTGTATGAAAAACGGGCCGACCTGGGACTGGATGCCGAACAGCTGCGGCTGGTTGAGAAATTCTACCAGGATTTTGACCGTAACGGCGCCAACCTCTCGGCCGAAGACCAGGCCAAACTGCGCACACTGAACGAAGAACTTTCGAAACTGAGCCTCCAGTTTGGTGAAAACCTGCTGGCCGAAAGCAATAAAAACTTCCGTTTGGTAGTTGAAAACCAGGCCGACCTGGCCGGACTGCCCGAAGATGTCATTATGCGGGCTGCCGAACAGGCCAAAGCCGACAGCCTCGAAGGAAAATGGGTATTTACCCTCGACAAACCCAGCATGCTGCCCTTCCTGCAGTTTGCCCAAAACCGCGACCTGCGCGAAAAACTGTACCGTGGTTATTTTATGCGCTGCGACAATGACGACAAATTCGACAACAAAGAGATCATCAAAAAAATCGTCCAGTTCCGTGACGAACGCGCCAAACTACTCGGCTTTAAAAATCATGCCGAATACATCATCGACGTGAACATGGCCAAAACGCCTGAAAAAGTTTATGACTTCCTGAAAAAACTCTGGGACCCGTCGATGAAAATGGCCAAAGCCGACCGCGACGAGATGCAGCGGATCATCGACCGGGAAGGGGGCAACTTCAAACTCCAGTCTTGGGACTGGTGGTTCTATTCTGAAAAACTCCGGAAAGAGAAATACAACCTTGACGAAAATGAAGTAAAACCTTACTTCAGCCTCGACAACGCCATCAACGGCATCTTCTATGTTGCCAACAAACTGTATGGCATCACCTTCGAGAAGCGGGCCGACATCCCGGTTTACCACTCCGAAGCAATGGCTTACGAAGTGAAAGAAGCCGACGGCAGCCACCTGGGCGTTCTGTTCATGGATTTCCATCCACGGGCCGGAAAACGGGTAGGTGCCTGGTGTACCAGCTTCCGCCGCGCCGACTACAAAGACGGCCAAAAGATCGCTCCCCTCTCTACCATCGTGATGAATTTCACCCGTCCGGCCGGCGATACGCCTGCCCTGCTCAGCTTCGACGAAGTTTCGACCCTGTTCCATGAGTTTGGCCACGCGCTGCACGGCCTCTTCACCGACGGTCCTTACCGCCGCACCGCCGGCAGCGTTCCGCGCGACTTTGTGGAACTGCCCTCGCAGGTGATGGAAAACTGGGCTGCTGAACCCGAAGTGATGAAAGTATATGCCAAACATTACAAAACCGGCGAACCGATTCCGGATGAACTGATCCAGAAACTGACCAATGCCAGCCACTTCGACCAGGGCTTCATCACCGGGGAGTATGTGGCAGCTTCACTGCTCGACCTCGATTACCACACCGCTAAAAATCCGGCGATTTCTGATGTCCGGGCATTTGAAAAAGCTTCGATGGATAAATACGGACTGATCCCCGAGATCCTGCCGCGCTACCGCAGCACCTATTTCTCGCATATTTTCAGCGGAGGTTATTCGGCTGGATACTATGTCTACATCTGGGCAGCTGTTCTCGATACCGATGCTTTCCAGGCGTTCAAAGAAACCGGCGACCTGTTTAACCCGGCAGTGGCAGCCAAATTCCGCACCCTGCTGACCAAATCCGGCTCTGACGAAGGAATGAAAGTTTACCTCGACTTCCGTGGGAAAGAACCTACCATTGAACCGCTCCTGAAAAAACGCGGACTTCAGTAGTCTCCCTATCATAAAATAACAAAAGGCGGCCACAAACCGCCTTTTGCTATTTTACACTGCATCTCCAAACGCTTTGATGAATCGTAACATCCGGCGCAAACCTGATGGGCCGGACTTCAGCAGGGCAGCCCGAAGAAGTCGGGTTCAGCTTTTCTGATAAAGTTTTTCCAACCGGGCGCCTTTAAAATAGTGGAATAAAATTTCACGGTACGAAAAGACCTTTTCGCCCATCACGGCGGCGCCGATCTGACACAACCCCACGCCATG